>JALZDF010000038.1 GCA_030862645.1 Chloroflexota bacterium | reverse complement strand
GGGCGGCGCCGGGACCCGGCTCGGCGAGCTCGAGCGTGCCTCCCAGGCAGCCGCCATCGAGGCGTCTCGTCGCGACGAGGCGCTGGCCGGCCTGCTGCGGGAACGGGAGATGGCGCTCGAAGGGCTGCCCGAGGCGGAAGCCGAGGACGGCACGGTGGTCGGCGAGATCGAGGCGCTGGACGACGCGGAGCTCGAGACCGAGCTGCGCCGCGTGCGACGCACGCTGTCGCAGATCGGATCGGTCAACCCCTTCGCCGTGGAGGAGCACCGCGAGCTGGCCGCCCGGCTGGATGAGATGACGGCGCAGAACAGCGACCTGCGGGCCGCCATCGCGTCGACCGAGGAGCTGATCGCCACGCTCGACTCCGAGATCAACGCGCAGTTCGACGCCGCCTTCCGGGCCATCGGCGAGCGCTTCGACGAATATTGCCGCCTCCTCTTCGCCGGAGGCTCCGGCTCGCTCCAGATGGCGGACGAAGCCGACGGCGACGCCCCGGGCGGGATCGAGATCGTGGTGCGACCCCCCGGCAAGCGGCTGCAGCGCCTGGCGATGCTGTCCGGCGGTGAGCGGGCGCTGACCGGCGTTGCGCTCCTGTTCGCCATGCTGACCGTCAACCCGGTGCCGTTCTGCATCCTCGATGAGGTCGACGCCGCCCTCGACGAGGCCAACATCGGCCGCTTCGCCGATGCGCTCCGCAAGCTTTCGGAGTCGATCGACTTCGTGGTCATCACGCACAACCGTGCCACCATCGAGGTCGCGGACACCATCTACGGGGTGACGATGACCGATGCAGCCGTCAGCCGCGTGCTATCCCTGCGCCTGGCAGATCTGCCGGCCGAGGTGAGCGCCTGATGTTCCGACGCCGGCGTGAGGAGCCGCTCGCGCCGGAGCCGACGACAGTCGCGCGCCCGCTCCGCGAGCCGAGCGGAATGGGACTCCGAGCCCGACCTTCGGGTCTGGGCGCCCGCCTCCGGTCGATCTTCGGCACCGGGTCGCCCGCCACCGAGGCGACCTGGGACGAGGTGGAGGAAGCGCTCGTCGGCGCGGACGTCGGAGGCGGCGCCACCCTCGAGCTGGTCGACGCCGCGCGCGCCCGTTTTCGGACCGAGGGGGGCAGGAGCGGCGAGGACGCCCGGCGAGCCCTGGCCACCGAGATCCGAGACCGGCTGGTGCGTGCCGGCTCCGGGACGTTCGAGCTGGGCGACGCGCCATCGGTGATCCTCTTCGTCGGCGTGAACGGGACGGGCAAGACGACCTCCATTGCCAAGCTCGCTCACCGTCTCATCGGCGAGGGCCGAACCGTCGCGCTGGCGGCGGCCGACACGTTCCGGGCAGCCGGGGTCGAGCAGCTACGCATCTGGGGCGAGCAGCTCGGCGTATCGGTGATCGCGCAGCGTCCGGGAGCGGACCCCGGCGCCGTTGCCTTCGACGCCGTGGTGGCGGCTGAGTCGCGTCACCTGGACGCCGTGCTCGTCGACACCGCCGGACGGCTTCAGAACAAGCAACAGCTGATGGACGAGCTCGGCAAGATCCGTCGTGTCATCGAGCGACGCCTGCCCGGGCAACCGCGTCACGTGCTCCTCGTGCTGGATGCCACGACGGGCCAGAATGGACTCGCTCAGGCCGAGGCGTTCAGTCGCGAAGCGGGCGTGACCGGCATCATCCTGACCAAGCTGGACGGCACGGCGAAGGGTGGCGTGGCGCTCGCCGTGGTCGACCGTCTCGGCGTGCCGATCCAGTTTGCCGGGGTCGGGGAGGAGATCGACGCTCTGGCTCCATTCCATCCCGAGGCCTTCGTCGAGTGGCTCCTCGCCGAGTAGCGTCGTTGCCGCCGCTCACCTTGGCCCGTAGAATGGGCAGCCGCTTTCCGGCCGGCTGCCGCCGGCGACGATCCCGCACCGGGTAATCCATGTTCGAATCCCTCTCAACGCGCCTGCAGGGCATCAGTGAGCGCTTGCGTGGCAAGGCCAGGATCACCGAGGCCGATCTCGACGTCGCCCTGCGCGAGATCCGGCTCGCGCTGCTAGAGGCGGACGTCAACTTCAAGGTGGTCAAGGACTTCGTTGCGCGCGTCCGTGAGCGGGCCGTCGGGACGGACCTGCTCACCGGCCTGAATCCGGGGCAGCAGATCATCAAGATCGTGCACGAAGAGCTCGTCTCGGTCCTGGGCGGCGTACGGCACCACCTGAGCCTGGAGGCCAGGCCGTCGGTGCTGATGATGGTCGGCCTGCAGGGATCCGGGAAGACGACGACCGCGGCCAAGCTTGCGGTCCGGCTGCGTAAGGAGGGCAAGAAGCCGCTGCTCGTCGCCGCCGACGTGTACCGACCCGCCGCCGTCGACCAGCTCGTCCAACTCGGAGACCAGGTGGGCGTCGAGGTGCACACCCGGCCGGTCGGCACGCCGGCCCTCGAAGTCGCCCGATCGGGGCTCGAGGTCGCTCGCCAGCGCGGCGTCGACGTCATGATCCTCGACACCGCCGGTCGCCTGCACGTCGACGAGGCGATGATGGACGAGCTCGTCCGCATCGTCGGCAGCATCACGCCGGCGGAGACCCTGCTCGTGGTGGACGCGATGACCGGCCAGGAGGC
>JALZDF010000027.1 GCA_030862645.1 Chloroflexota bacterium | reverse complement strand
GGCGGCGGAGGCGGCGGCGGAGGCGGCGGCGGAGGCGGCGGCGGAGGCGGCGGTGGTGGGTGACCCCCCGCCCGGCGACTGAGCGTCCGCCGCGCGCGGCTAGAATCAGCGCGTGTCGAGCTCGGTCCTGACGCTGATCCTCGCCGGCGGCGAGGGCGAGCGGCTCAGCATCCTCTCGCAGGTGCGCGCCAAGCCCGGCGTGCCCTTCGGCGGCAAATACCGGATCATCGACTTCGCGCTCAGCAACGCCGTGAATTCCGGTCTCACCGACGTCGGAATCCTGACGCAGTACGCGCCGCGCTCGCTGATCGACCACATCGGAGTGGGGAGGCCCTGGGACCTTGACCGCAGCCGTGGCGGTGTCGCGCTGCTCCAGCCGTTCATCGGTCGAGGGCGATCGCGTGATTGGTACCGGGGTACCGCCGACGCCGTACTCCAGAACCTCGACTTCATCTCCGACCGCGACCCGGAGCTGGTGCTGATCCTTGCCGGTGACCACGTGTACAAGATGGATTACCGGCCATTTCTCGAGGTGCATCGGTCGAAGGGCGCCGACGTGACATGTGCCGTGCGGACCGTGCCGATCGAGGAAGCGCATCGGTTCGGCATCCTGGACGTGGCACGGGATGGCCGCGTCACCGCTTTCATCGAGAAGCCGGCGAGGCCGCCCTCGAACCTGGTCAGTATGGGCGTGTACGTCTTCAGCTGGCCGCTCCTCCGCGACCTGCTCGGCACCGAGCGAGTGGACTTCGGGCGCGACATCCTGCCGGCCATGGTTGACGACGGCAGTCGCGTCTACGCCTACGAGTTCGGCGGCTACTGGCAGGACGTCGGGACGGTCGAGAGCTACTGGCAGACGAACCTGGACCTGCTGCGCGACGACCCGGGCATCGAACTCAACGACCTCGGGTGGCTCGTCTACACCAGGAGCGAGGAGCGGCCGCCGGCGCGCATCGGCCCGGACGGGTCAGTCTCGCGCTCGATGATCAGTCATGGCTGCGTTATCGACGGCAGGGTCGAGCACAGCGTCCTGTCCCCGGGCGTGCGCGTGGCCGCCGGGTCGGTCGTCCGGGACTCGATCGTCATGTTCGACGCCGTCATCGAGGCCGATGCGATTCTCGACCGCGCCATCCTCGACAAGGAGTGTCACATCGGCGCCGGCGCGCGGGTGGGCGTCGGCGAGGACCTGCGCCCGAACCGCGCCGAGCCGGAGCGCCTCTATGCCGGGATCACGCTGGTGGGCAAGAAGGCGCGCGTGCCGCGCGGGGTCGAGATCGGCCGGAACTGCCGCATCGATCCGGGCACCACCGAGCGCGACTTCAAGGCGCGCCGCCGCATCCGCTCCGGCGAGACGGTCGTCGCCGGCGCCGCCGCCCGGTGAGCGCCGAGGCCCCTATCGACGGCTGGCTCGAGGCGCTTGGGCTCGAGGTGGTCGCCTCGGCCGGCAGCGCGGAAGATCCGGCGTTCAGCCGTGACATCGTGGTCGACGGCGATCGGCGCTTCGACCTGCGCATCACCGTCGCGTGGGTCGGCGGGGTCGGCTGCTCGCTGTGGGCCTACTATGGGCTCGAGGCGATGGAGATTCCCAAGCGGACGTATGCCCGAATGCTGCGTGCCAACTTCGACTATCCCTTCGTGAAATTCGCGATGACCGATGACGACCGACCGATGCTGATGACCGAGCTGCCAGCCACGGCGGTGGACCGCGACGAGTTGGGCCGGGGGATCGCACGGCTGGCGATCGTCGCCGATCGGCTGCTCGAGGACACCGCCAACGCGGTCGCCGATCGCGGTCTTCTGCCCGATTGGACCGGCCGGCAGCCGCGGAACCGCTCTCTGCTGGACGACTACCGCGAGGAGGTCACGTCCGCCATGCCCGACTGGGAGCCGCCGCGTCCGCGGGTTCGACGCCGCGGGTTGCTGGCGCGCTTGATGGGCAGGCCCTGATGCGCCGCCTCGGCGCCGTCGTCTCGCTCGTTGCGGTCGTCCTCGCCGCCACGGCCGCGCCCGGCGGTCCCGTGCGGGATGTCTCGGCGGCGGAGTACACACTGGAGACCACCGCCGCCTACGACGTTCGCCCAAGCGCCGGCCAGATCGGCGTCGCGATCCAGATGACGTTCACGAACACCACCCCGGACCCGGAGGGGCGGTTCAGTGTCTTCTCCGAGATCAAGCTCGCCATTCATGATGGGGCGACCGAGGTCACCGCGACGGACGACGACCGGGAGCTTGACGTATCGGTCGCGATCGAGGACGACGTGAACGTCGCCACCGTGGCCCTGTCGGAGGAGCTCCGCT
This sequence comes from Chloroflexota bacterium, assembly GCA_030862645.1. GTDB lineage: Bacteria > Chloroflexota > Limnocylindria > QHBO01 > QHBO01 > JACDBZ01. Next base: position 15,115 of record JALZDF010000027.1, on the reverse strand, counting down.
TTGAGGAGAGCGTCGAGGTCGAGCTGCGCTATACGCTCGAGGACGGCACGGACCCGCAGTTGCGGATCCGGCCGTCGGTGGTCGTCTTCCCGGCTTGGGGCTTCGGCACCGCGAGCCAGGTGAGCGTCAGCATCCCGGATGGCTACGAGGTGCGGGTCGACGGCGACCCGCTCTCGGAGTCCGGCGACCGCCTGGTGAGCGGCGCGATCGAGAACCCGGCGCAATGGCTGGCGCGGGTGACTGCGACGCGACCGGTGGAGTACACCTCCTTCGACGCCAACGTGCCACTCGGCGGGGGCACGGCCGACCTGGAGGTCCGCGCGTTCGCCGACGACGCGGCGTGGGGAGAGCGGACGTTGTCGCTTATCGAGCGGGCCCTGCCGCTCCTGGAGGAGGAGATCGGGCTGCCGTATCCCCGCGTGGGCGCGCTGGTCCTGATCGAGTCGGTGGCGAGTGACGCTTCGGGCTTCGCGGAGACGGCGAACGCGGGCACCGAGATCCTGGTCGCCTTCGACCAACCGCCGTTCACCGCGCTGCACCAGGTGGCGCACGTCTGGCTCTCGTCCGCCCTGATCGACTCGCGCTGGATCCGGGAGGGCATGGCCAGCGACATCGCCGCGCGCGTCGCGACCGAGCTCGAGGTCGAGCGGCCGTACGATCCTGCCGCCGAGACGACCGAGCGCGCGGAGGCCGCCTTCCCGCTGGACGCCTGGGCGGCGGCGGCTGAGCCGGCGGCCGAGGGATACGCCCACGCGGCATCGTGGGCCTTCATCTCGCAGCTGAGCGAAACCGTGGGCCCCGACGCGCTGCGCACCGTTCTGGTCCGCGTGGCGAGCTCCATCGGCCCCTACGCCGACACCGACATCGAGGCGGAAGCCCCCGCGGACGGCACGGCCGCCCAGGTTCCGCTGACCAGCCGCGGACTCCTGGATCAGCTCGAGACCCTCACCGATGCCGACCTCTCCGAGCCGTTTGCGGCGCGCGTCTTCGGGGAGGTCGATGCCGCCCTCCTCCCGGCCCGCGCCGAGGCCCGTGCCGCCTTCGACGAGCTGCTGGCCGACGCGGACGGCTGGGGAGCGCCGGACCCCGTGCGCGTGGCGATGACCGATTGGCGCTTCGACGACGCCGAGGGGCAGATGGCCGACGCGGTCGCCTGGCTCGCGGCTCGGGACGACCTGCTCCGTGAGATGGAGGCCGCCGGCCTCTCGGCGCCCGACCGGCTGCAGCAGGCGTATGGGTCCTTCGGTGGCGGCCCCGAGGCGGTCGCCGAGCTCGATGCCCAGCGATCGGTGGTCGATGCCTACACCGCGACGGCCGCCGACGTGAACGGCTCGCGGACCTTTCTGGAGCGTGTCGGGCTGATCGGCGGGCCGGATCCGGCCCAGCAGCTGACCCTGGCGAACGGTCGTTTCGCCGATGGCGACCTGCGCGGATCGGTCAAGGCGATCACCGAGGCGCAGCGCCTCCTGGGCTCGGCGGAGGCCGGCGGCATGGTGCGCCTCGCCAGCGCGGCCCTCGTGGTGCTCATCCTGGCCATCCTCGCCGTGCTCCTGTTCCGCCGGCGCGCGTACACTGCTGCGCGATGACGCCCGAGCGCCCTTCGCCGCATTTCCTGCCGGCCGCTGACGTGCTCTCCGGCGAGACCGCCGACGTCTATTTCGAGCGCGCGCGCACCATCCTCGCGGCGGAGCAGCTCGACCCCGTCGTGACGATGGAGATTTTCTCGCGCGGCGAGGGCATCCTCTGTGGTGCGGAGGAGGCGATCGCCTACCTGCGCGAGATCTTCTTCGAGGCGAACGGCGCGGCCGCACCGGCGGTCGAGTCCCTTCACGATGGCGACCGGTTCGTTTCGAAGGAGGTCGTGATGCGCATCAACGCGCGCTATTCGGCTTTCGGCCTGTACGAGACCGCCATCCTCGGCATCCTGGCGTCCGGCTCCGGCTGGGCGACCGCGGCGCGGCGCATCGTCGACGCGGCGGCGCCGATCCCGGTCATCGGTTTCGGCGCACGCCACGTCCATCCCAGCGTGGCCGACCAGATGGACTACGCCTCGGTGGTCGGCGGCTGCATCGGCGCATCCACGCCGGCGGGAGCGCGGTTGGCCGGGCTGGCCCCCACCGGCACCATGCCCCACGCCCTGGTCCTCATCTTCGGCGATACGGTCCGCGCGGCCGAGGCCTTCGACCGACACATCGATCCCGACGTGCCCCGCATCATCCTGGTCGACACCTTCAAGGATGAAGCGGAGGAGGCCCTGCGCGTCGCCGAGGCGTTGGGCGAGCGGTTGTGGGGCGTGCGGCTCGACACGCCCTCGGAGCGCGGACGGGTGACGCCCGAGCTGGTGAAGGAGGTTCGGGCTCGGCTCGATCTGGCGGGGCACCCGAACGTGAGGATCGTGGTCTCCGGCGGGATCGACGTCGACCGCATCGGTGTGTTCAAGGAGTCGGGCGCGCCGGTCGACTCGTTCGCGGTCGGGAGTTACATCAGCAAGGCGAGCCCGATTGACTTCACCGGCGATCTCAAGGAGATCGACGGCCGGCCGGTCGCCAAGCGCGGACGCATCCCGGGGCGCACCGAGAACGCCCGATTGGAGCGAATCGACCTCCAGCGCTAGGCTGGACCGATGCAGCCCGGCACCGGTCCCGACGACGATCGCGAGTCTGCCTACGAGCTCTTTCAGCGTGGGTCGCGGATGCTCGCGCAGCGGCACTTCGGCGCCTCCGCCGTGCTGCTGGAGCGCGCCCTGGCGCTCGAGCCCGGGAAGGCCTCCATCCTCGAAGCGCTCGGCCAGGCGTACTTCAACCAGGGCTCATTCGAGCTGGCCGCCGATCGCTTCTCGGCCATCGTGGACGCCGATCCGGTGGCGCACTACGCGCACTTCGGCCTTGGGCTCTCGCGGGCGCGCCTGGGAGACGTCACCGTCGCGAGGCGCCACCTGCGCATGGCGGTGCTCCTGAAGCCCGAGAACGAGGCCTACCAGGCCGCGCTCACGCGACTGGGCAAGGTCGCGTAGCGCTTGCGGTACGTGCTGGACACCACGGTGCCCCACGCGTGCCCACTCGCCCCTCACTGCCATCCAGGCGCGCATCGTTCGCGGTAGCAGGCCCGTCGTGAGAGGCAGCCTGTCAGGCCGCGGCGCGACGGTTCTTGCGCTGCTCCCGCGCCAGGCGGGCCTGGAGGAGGCCGAGCACCGCCGCCTCCTCGGGCCGAAGCGCGTGGGCGCCGCGGCCGGCGCCGCGGACCCGTGCCGACAGCGCATCGATCAGCGTGCCGTCGAGGTAGGACTCGATCACGTCGGGATGCACGTAGCAGGCGCGGCACACCGCTGGCGTGTTCCCCAGCTGACCGGCCACCTCCTCGATGGCGCTCACGATCGCCTTTTTGCGCCCCGCCTCGTCGTCAATCTCCAGGAAGTCCTGGAGGGCCATCGAGGCGGCCACCGTTCCGGCCCAGGTTCGGAAGTCCTTGGCCGTGAAGTCCTCGCCGCTGATCTCGCGCAGGTACTCGTTGACGTCGTCGGAGGAAACGCCCTGCCGCCCCCCGTCCGCATCGACGTACTGGAACAGCACCTGGCCGGGCAGATCCTGGACCTGCCTCACCAGCCGGGCCAGGCGGCGGTCGCGGACCGGTACCTCGTGCTCCCTGCCCGACTTGCCCTTGAAGCTGAATCGCACGTCGGAGCCGTTGCCCTTGACGTGCCGGTCGCGCAGGGTGGAGAGGCCGAAGCTTCCGTTGTCGCGCGCGTACTCCTCGTTGCCGACCCTGATCAGGGTCTCCTCCAGCAACCGCACGACGAGCGCCAACACCTTCTCGCGCGGCAGGCCACGGCGGCGAAGGTCGCGATCGGTCCGGCGCCGGATCTTCGGGAGCGCCCGGGCAAACTCGATGAGCCTTCCGTACTTCGCCTGGTCGCGAACCTCGCGCCAGCGTGGGTGGTAGCGATACACCTTCCGACCTCGGGCGTCCCGCCCGGTGGCCTGGAGGTGGCCGCGCTTGATCGGCGAGATCCAGACATCGGTCCAGGCAGGCGGGATGGCAAGGCGCTGGAACCAGGCGATGCGGTCGGCATCGGTGATGCGGTCTCCGCCGGGACCGATGTAGGTGAAGGTCCGACCCGCCCTGCGGCGGCGGACGCCAGGCATGGTGTCGGTGACGTAGCGCAGTCCGGCCTCCTCGGCCGAGACCCGTGCATCGTCGAGCTCGAACGTCATCGTGTAGGGTCGGCTGGCAACCGGCGTGCCAGCCAGCCGATGCCGGCGATGCTCTTCGCGTCCATGATGCGGCCGTCGTCGATGGCCGCCAGCGCATCGGGCAGGGAGAGCCATGAGGGCTCGAGCTGCTCGTCCTCGTCGCCGTCGCCGTGCGCCTCGTGCAGCTCGGTGGCCAGGAAGAGGTGCATGAGCTCCGTGCAGAAGCCAGGAGCGGTGTAGAAGCGCGGGCCCTCCCCCCAGCCGGTCGCCGCCAGGCCGGCCTCCTCGGCAAGCTCACGGCGCGCCGTCTCGGCCGGCAGCTCGTTGGGCTCCAGGGTGCCGGCGGGGATCTCGAGCAGGACCCGCCCGGTGGCGTGCCGCCACTGGCGCACCATCGCGAGCCGCTCGCCGTCCCAGGCGAGGACCGCGACCGCCCCCGGATGCTCAACGATCTCGCGGGTGGTCCGGTGCCCGTCGGACCGCTCGACCTCGTCGATTCGGATGCCGATCCGGCGGCCGGTCCACGGCCGGCTGGTGGCAAGGGTTCGTTCGTCCATCGCCGCATGCTAGCCCGCGCCGAATGTACCGATGGGCGACCGTGGCGCACTCCGGCTAGGATGCGGACCACCACACCCATGAACGACGTGACGCGCTCGGCCTGCCGCCGCACCCGATGATCGAGGCGGCCGGGCTCACCAAACACTTCAAGGCATTGACCGCGGTCCATGACCTGTCGTTCATGGTGGGCGAGGGAGAGATCTTCGGCATCCTGGGGCCGAACGGCGCCGGCAAGACGACCTCGATTCGCATGCTGGCCGGCCTCATCGGCCCGTCGGAGGGCACGGCCCTCATCAACGGCCTCGAGCTGGGTCGGGACTCGCAGCGCATTCGCGCGATCACCGGCGTGCTGACCGAGGCGCCGGGCCTGCACGACAAGCTGACCGCGCGTCAGAACCTGGGCTATTACGGGCGCCTGTACGGGCTGCGCGGCGCCACCCTGCGCCGCGCCGTGGACCGATATCTCGGCGTGGTCGGCCTGCCCGACGCCGGGGATCGGCGCGTCGGCGGCTTCAGCAAGGGAATGCGGCAGAAGGTGGCGATCGCGCGGGCGCTGCTCCATGAGCCGGACGTCGTATACCTCGACGAGCCGACCAGCGCGCTCGACCCATCGGCGGCCAAGACGGTGCGCGACTTCGTCGCCACCCTGCGCGATTCCGGCCGCTCCATCGTGGTCTGCACCCACAACCTCGACGAGGCGGAGCGGCTTTGCGACCGGATCGGCATCATGAGCGGCACCCTGCTGCGGGTCGACACGCCGGCCCGGCTGCGACGTCGGGGCCGGTCGGCGTCGGTGCGGGTGGACCTGGTCGGCGCGCGTCGCCCGCAGTCCTTCCTCGACATGCTCGCCGAGCTGCCGTTCGTCGATGGCGCGCAGGCCTCGGACGGCGCGCTGCTGGTCGAGGTACGGGACCCGCGCGGCGACAATCCTGAGCTGGTGCGGGCGCTGGTCGAGGCGGGCGCGCGGATCATGGCTGTCAACGAGGAGGTGGCCACCCTCGAGCAGGTCTACCTCGACCTGGTCGGCGAGGCGGCGACTCGCGACCCGCGCATGCTGGAGGCGGTCTGATGCGTGCGGGCATGATCGCGGCGGTGCTCTCCAAGGAGGCGCGCGACCTGTTCGCCAACCGGCTGCTGCTGGGCGCGGTGGTCTTTCCGGCGCTCGTGTTCGCCTCGATCCCCACCGGCATCGTGGCCTTCATCCAGTTCAACGAGCTGGATCCGCAGCAGATGGGCCAGATCGAGCAGTACATCAGCCAGTTCCCCGACCTGCCTCCCAAGCTGGCCGCCCAGGGGTTCATCGTGCTCAACTTCATGGCCTACTTTCTCCTCATCCCGGCCATGGTGCCGATGGCGATCGCGACCCAGTCGGTCATCGGCGAGAAAACCGCGCGCTCGCTCGAGCCGCAGCTGGCGACGCCGATGGAGGTCAGCGAGCTGCTCGTCGGCAAGGCGCTCTCCGCCGCGGCGCCGGCCGTGCTCGCCACGTGGGGCGTCTTCCTCCTCTACGCCCTCGTCAACGGGGCCATCGCCGATCCGCGCCTGACCCGCCTCATCATCAGCGACGTGTGGATGGTCGCCATGCTCACCCTCGTGCCGCTCATCTGTCTGCTGAGCGTCCTGCTGGGCATCATCGTCTCGTCGCGGGTCAACGACGCGCGGACCGCGCAGCAGATCGGCGGGTTCATCGTGCTGCCGGTCATCGGCGTGGCGATCGCCGGATTCTTCAGCGGCCAGGCGTCGTTCAGCATGCAGCAGGTGCTCATCGGCGACCTCGTGGTGGCGCTCCTCATCGGCCTGTCGCTGGTGGTCGGCAATTGGATCTTCGACCGCGAGGCAATCCTGACCCGCCTCACCTGACAGCCGAGGTCGCAGACCCGCCGAACGCCGATACCGGGCCCCGATGGCAGCTCCTGCGAGGGTTCCGAGCGTCAGCCCACGGGCGAAGGCGTCAGGCCAGGTGGTGCTCGCGCCGATGCAGGCGCTGGATGAGCGCGCGCATGATTGGCACCGCGATCTCGGGATGCTCCTGGAGCAGTGCCGTGAACTCCCAGGCCGGGAAGAGGAGGCACTCGGTCTCGCTGTCGGCAATGACCGACGCAGACCGCGGATGCTCCTCGATGAGGGCCAGCTCACCGAAGAAGTCGCCGGCCTTCACCCCGCCGAGCCGCTCGCCATCGCGCTCGACGCGCGCGTCGCCGCGAAGCACGATGTAGAGGGCCGTGCCGTTCGAGCCCTGACGCACGATCTCCTCGCCCGGACCGTACGTCCGACGCTTCCCTGTCTCGGCGAGGCGTCGCCGAATGCGGCCGTCGAGTCCCGCCAGGAGCGGGACCGACGCGAGTTGCTGCTCGAGCTCCACCGGCGTGATCCTCCGTGCGCTATTCGTGACGATTCGGCGTGCGATGGGCCATCCTACCGCGCCTCACGCGTTCTGGCGCGGCCCGGCCGCGTCCAGGAAGTCCGCATGCGCCACCGCGGATTCGCGGCGGCGCAACTGAACGGTCCGGATTTCGGCAGGCCCGAGATGGAGGCGCAGGACGCCATCGGAGCCGACATCCAGCGAGGCGCCGGGCAGGCCGCGCAGATCGGCCTCGCGAGCGTCCTCGATCTCGTCCAGCAGGCGGACGGATCGCGCGTCCGCGCTGAGGTTCACGATCCGCGCTTCGATCCAGCCACCATCACGGCGCCGAAGCGAGGAGAGCGTCACGCCGTCGCCCTCCAGACGCAGCCCGTCGTCGCCGGCATGCTCGGGCGGCCAGGCCGCATCGGCGACGGCCGCGCCGGGGGCGGCGAGGAAGGCGTGGCGATAGGCCTCGGCGGCGGCCGCGACGCCGCCGTCGAGCCAGTCGCCGGCGTGAGGGAAGAGCGCGAAGTCGATCCGCCACCGCCCGCGCATCTGCGCCTCCGGGATCGCGATCTCGGGACCGGCGGGGTCCTGGCGGAACGGGTTGTCGTTGCGGCTGATGAGGCCGATCGAGCGCAGCAGCGTGAGTGCCAGCTCGCGGCCGCTGGCGGCATCGGGCGCGTCGGTCAGCTCGTACTCGGCCAGATGCCCGAGCAGGAGTGCCAGGCCCCCGGCGTCAACCCAGCCATGCGCCGGGTAGGTGGCCAGCGGCTCCTCTCGGTAGCCTCCCTCGCCGATCATGCCGCGCTCGACGACGGCGAACTGGCCTTCCGCATGCGACGCATCGGCAGGACGGGGGAGCGGTGCGTGGAAGCGGACCCGATGATCGTCGGAGTGGTTGGTGAACGCGACGCCGATCCGCACGAACGGCTCGTCCGCGCGCAGCTCCACGTCCATGGCCACCTCGGTGGCCTCCACCTCGGCGGTGCGTGCCGAGCCATCGGCGGTGACCCCGGCCGGCCAGCTGAAACGCCGCCTGACCGTCAGCTGGCCGCGGATCGGCCCGGCCAGGCCGGCTTCCACGCCGACGGAGGCCGGAGTATCGACCAAGACGTCGGACGTCGGAGGTCCGTAGTTGTACGAGTCGCCGAAGTCGCCACCGTCCATGATGCGACCGACGCCATCGGTGACGACCCCGTGCGCCGTCTCCAGCCGCAGGCTGCCGTCCGCGCGGATCCATACGGTAAGCAGGCCGTTCGTCATGCTGCGCCGATCCGCCGCCACCTGGACCGGGTTGAGGGCCTGCTCGCTGCCCTCCACGGCGCGGACCGCGGTCCAACCGAGGGCCGGAGCGGGGACCGATGCGGCCAGCGTGCGTCGCGGGCGGGCCACGATCCTGATGCGCCACTGCTCGTCTGGCGCCGCGCGCAGGGTGGCGGTCACATCGGCGCGCAGGCCGTCGACGTCGAGCCAGACGGGATCGGGGTCGGTGTCGACCTCCAACGTCATCGTGCGGCCGTCGATCCGATAGCCGTTCCAGGCGTGGTCGAACACCTCGCGGCCGTGGAAGCGGCGGAAGAGATCGTCGACCTCCCTGCCGAACAGGGTCCCGTCGAACAGGATCGGCTCCTTGCGTGCGAGCTCCTGGGTGGCGATCCGCCGTCCGTCGGGCAGCTCGAGCGCCACGGAGCTCCAGTTCTCCGGAACGAGCAGCTCAGCCTCGACCAGGCCGGTGCGCGGCGTCGGGGATGGGTTGATCACGGTGACCGCGCCGCGCGGGACGGCTGCGGCCAGGGCGGCGGCGGCACGACGGGCGAGGCCGCCGGCGATCTGCTCCGCCTCGGCGAAGCGGACGAGCACCTGGCGCACCACCGGGTCGACGCTGCAGCCGCAGATCGAGTCGTGGGCGCTGTTCTCGATTACCTTGCGCCAGGCGAGGGACAGGAAGGGTGCCGGCCATCGCTCCGCTGGCAGGTGCAGTGCACTCATTGGCTCCGCGTAGCGCTCGAGCATCGTCTCCGCCCGTCCGGCAGCCTGCTTGATGTCGATCCGCGCGCTCGCCACGCCCATCAGCACGTTGGCTCGGGCGCCCGAGCGCATCTCGCCGCGCCAGCACGGGTCGTTCTCCGTGAGCGCCTGAGCCTGCGTCACGTACTGGCCGAGCGTGGCGATACGCATGTTCGACGCCTCGTGAACCTCGTTCAGGCGGCTGACCAGGGCCGCCAGCTCCGGGACCGGGGCCGTGTGGTCGGTGCCGTACATGGCGAGCACCGGATCGTCGCCGAACCAGGGACGGGCCCAATCGAGGAAACGCGCTGCCGCCGCATCGAGCCGATCGGGAACGGCGAACATGCCAGCGGCATTGCCGTAGCCCGACGGCAGGTACTCCGCGCGCACCCACGACCCGTCAGGGCTCTCCCAGCGAAAGGCGTGGCGGTCGACGGCGGATGGCACGCCGCGCCATACGACTGCGTCGCTGACTCCCGCGCGCCGCAGGATCTGGGGCATCTGGGCAACGTGGCCGAACATGTCGGGCAGGTAGCCGACGTGCATCGGCTCACCGAAGTCGAGCGCCCGGGCCCAGCCCATCTCCAGGTTCCGGACGAGCGTCTCGCCGCTGACCAGGAACTCGTCCATCAGGACCTGCCACGGACCGATGGCCAGCCGCCCGCTGGCGACGTGGTGCCTCAGGCGCTCGGTGTGCTCGGGCCGGATCTCGAGGTAGTCGTCGATCGTCGCCAGCTGTCCGTCGAGGGTAAAGGCGAAGTCCGGGTCCGCCTCGAGCATCTCCACGACACGGTCCACGAGGTCGACGAGCTGCATCCGGAAGCTCTGAAACGGGCGATACCACTCCCGATCCCAATGGGTGTGCGGAACCAGGTGGATGCTCGTCCGGGCCCGCGCAGCGGCGGCGTTCGTCATCGCTCCGAGCGTAGCGGGTTGGACGCCGACCTCGCGTGCGACGAATGACGTAGGCAGGTCGGCGGGGACGGCCGCTCAGCGGCGCTCAGGCTCCGCGGAAACGGCGGGACCCAGCTCGGCGATCACCGCATAGTGGTCGCTGAGCTCGCCGGACTCTCGCAGCACCCTGCCGTCACTGGCCGATGTGCCACGCGCCAGCACCTGGTCGATCGGCCAGCCATCGTCGGTGGAGATGCGGGCCGGATCGCCCGCCGCCACCTCGAAGGCGTCTGCCCAGGTCGAGAACGGCGTCAGCTCGGGCGCCTCGATCGGCGCATTGAGGTCACCCAGCAGCAGGGCGGGGGAGGCATTCCCGAAGGCGGCCACGGTCGCCTGCGCCTGGAGGAGCCGCTCGCCCGACCCGACGTGGCTGAAGTGAACCGAGCCGACGGTGAGGCCGTCCAGCTCGACGAGCAGCAGGCAGCGCGGCTCGCGGATGGTTGCCGGTGCATCGGCATAGGAGATGCCGGCGGCGGGGTGGTCGGTCCCCGTGGGCTCGACCAGGGCCTCGGCGGGAGCCGCGGGGAGCGCAACCGTGCGCGACGTCCGCACCGGCAGCCGGGACAGCAGCGCGTTGCCGAAGCAGCCCACGCCGACCTGGGCACCGCGCTCGATCACCTCGAACGTACGAACGGCGCCGTAGCGCACGTCCATTCCGAGCTGACGCCCGAGGTCTCCGGCGTTGTCGACCAGTTCACCGTCTCGGCTGACCAGCGCCGCCTCCTGGAGGGCGACCACGTCGGCGTCCAGGGCGGCAAGAAACGAGCCGATCGCCCGCAGGCGATCGGCGTCGATGTGGTTCCACCATCGGTCCGGGTACGGCCCGGGGCCGATGGCGGCGCGGATGTTCCAGCTGGCGACCTGCAGCGCCACCGCCTACTTGACGGAGCCCGCAAGCAGCCCCTGAACGAAGTAGCGCTGGAGGCTGAAGAAGACGACCAAGGGCAGCAGCATGAGCAGGAACCCACCAGCAGCCAACAGGTGCCACTCGGTACCGTACTGGCTCAGGAGGCTCTGGACCTGGTACGTCATCGGCCTCGCCGCCTGGTTCTGGACGAACACAAGGGCCATGAGGAGGTCGTTCCAGACCCAGAGGAACTGAAAGATCCCGTAGGCGGCGATGGCTGGCACGCTCAGCGGGACGACGATCGTCCGGAAGATGCCGAAGTTGGTCGCCCCGTCCATCCGGGCCGCTTCGATGAGGTCTCTCGGCAGCGTGATGAAGAAGTTCCGCAGCAGGAAGATCCCGAACGGCAACGCGAATGCGGTGTGTGCCAGCCAGATGCCGACGAATCCCTGCGTCAGGCCGAATGGTCGGAACAGCTGGAGGAGCGGGATGAAGCCCAACTGGACCGGCACCATCATCAGCCCCACCACGACGAGGAACATCGTGTCGCGGAATGGAAAGCGCAGCCACGAGAACGCATAGGCGGCGAGCGCCGCGACGGTCAGCGGCAGGAGGGTGGAAGGGATGCTGATCGAGACGCTGTTGATGAAGGCGGCCTGCATGCCCTGCGCCTCGAGGACCAGCTGATAGTTCTCGAGAGTCAGCCTCGGCTCCGCCAGGATGGTCCACCAGCCGCTGGCCTGGATGTCTGTGCGTGGCCGGAAGCTGGTCACCAGGAGGCCGAAGGTCGGGACGAGCCAGATCAACGCGATCATGGCCAGGACGATGTGGACCGGCGTCCTGCCGATTGCGGCGAGGATGCGCTCGCTCAGCGTGCGTGGCTTCGGTCGGACCGCCGTGTCCCTCAGTGCTTCGGCCGTCATCAGATCACCGCCTCGCTTCGGAAGCGCCGGATGTTGAAGATCATTACCGGCAGGAGGAGCAGCAGCATCACGACCGCGACGGCCGCGCCGTAGCCGTAGCGCCCATTGGGCAACGACTCCTGGTACATCGTAAAGGCGATCACACGGCTGCTGTTCGAGGGCCCACCGCCGGTCATCACGTAGATCAGGTCGAACAGCTTGATCACGTTCACGACGAGCGTGACCGCAACGACGGAGATCGGCAGGCTCACCATCGGCAGGATGATGCGCCAGAAGATCTGGCTCTCACGAGCCCCGTCCGTGCGGGCGGCCTCGAGGATCTCGGTCGGAATGCCCTTCAGCGCGGCGGAGAGGATCACGGTCGCGAAGCCCACCGAGCCCCACACGCCGACCGCGATGAGCGCTGCATTGACGGTCGACGGGCTGCCCAGCCACGAGACCGGGTCGATGTTCGCGACGCCGAGGAGCGCGTTGACGAAGCCGATGTTGTCGCTCGGCGCGTACATGAAGCGCCAGATGACGCCGAGCGCCGTCGCGGCGATCGCCATCGGCAGGAATACGATGGCCTTGATCGTCGCTTCGTATCGGACGCGCGACGCGAGCGTGGCGATGATCAGGCCGCCGAACACGCACAGGGCTGTGTAGAAGATCACCCACAGGACGTTGTTGAAGAGCGCGCCCGAGGGCGGAAACGTCCCGAGATTCAGGAAGCGTGGATCGGCGGTGAACAGGTTGATGAAGTTGTCGAGGCCCAGGAAGCCTCCGAACTGTCCGCGTCGTCCCTCGAACAGACTGAGGACGATGGTGTAAACCGCGGGGTAGATCAGGAAGACGGCGAGCAGCAGGACGGCGGGAAGCAGGAAAAAGCTCGTCGTCCAGCTCCATCCGGCGTTCCACCGGCGGCCCGGCGTCGTGGATGTCTCGCGCGTTGGTGCGCTGACTGCCATTCACGCCCTCCTTCGGGCAGTCGATTACGGGACGCGGGACGGAGATTCACCCCCGTCCCGCGCATGGAACGTCAGCCTCAACCGCCGCGATCTGCCTCCCAGGCAGCCTGGATCTCGGTCTCGAACTGTTCGAGCAGCGGTTCCACCTCCTCACCCCGAAGGGCGGACTGGAGCAGGCCGCCGAGACTCGGGCCGCCAGGCAGCAGGTCCGATCCGTCGAACCGGACCTCGGTCGCCTCGGCGATTTGCTGGGCCTCCTTGGCGGCCAGCTCATTCGGGTAGCTTTCCGCCGAAACGCCCGTGACCGGCGAGACAATGAAGCCCGTCTCGACCCACGTCTCGCCGGCGGTCGTGCCGGTCATGAACTCCATGAACTCGGCGACGCCCGGCTTGTCGGTCAAGGCCGCGATCACGTCACCACCGATGGTGACGATTCCCGGATCACTGTCGTTGATGGTCGGGAACGGGAAGTAGTCGATCTCGGTCCCGATCTGCTCCTGCAGGTCGGTGTTGACCTGGTTGATCGCGATTCCGCCCGCGGCGGCGTTGGCGTGATAGAGCTCCGCGTCATCCGTGCTGTACAGGGAGCCGATCGCGCTGATCCAGTCGGTTCCCATCGCGCCTTCGATGCCGCCCGTCACGAACTCGTCGTTCAGGATTTGCTTCATCGTGTCGACCGCATCGATAACGCTCTGGTCGGTCCATGCGAGCTCGCCGCTGAAGAGGGCATCGTAATTGTCCAGCCCGGCCTGTCGGATGTAAACGCTCTCGAACCAATCGGTGAGCGTCCAGTCGCTGTCGGGCGCCGCGGCGCCAAGGGCCCATGGCGTCTTGCCGGACGCCAGGATCTCCTCCGAGACGGTGAGCATCTCGTCGTACGTCTCTGGCACCGTGAGCCCGGCCTCCTCGAAGTAACTCGGCTGGTACCAGACGGCACTCTTCGAATTTGTCTTGACCATGACTGCATAGAGCTCGTCGTTCACGGTCCCGATGTCGAGAACGCCCGGTGCGTAGTTGCCCTCGATGTCCTCGCGGTTGATTCCGAGCTCGGACAGCGGGATGACGTACTCGTCGCGGACCAGCCCGCGGAGGTAGCCGATCCCGGGGATGATCGCGACGTCCGGCGGATTGCCGCCCTCGATCCGCGTGCGCAACTGGCCGGCGTAGTCGGTCCGCTGCGAGTCGAACTGGGCCTCGATGCCGGTCTCCTCGGTGAAGGCCGCGAGCACCTCTTCGAAGGCCGCTCCCTCTTCGCCGCCCCAGAGCGACGTGACGACGATACCCTCGCCACCGCCATCGCCTTCACCGGGCGATCCGCCCCCTCCGTCGCCACCGCCACCGCCATCGTCGCCCGCCGGGCACGCGGTCAGCACCAGCATGACGATCATGAATGGTGCTACCAGTCGAAACTTGGACATCCGATTCCTCCACCTGACTCCTTGGGTGCGTGACCCAGCCACGCGTGCGTTGGGTGCGTCCCGAGAGCGAGCCGGTTTGGGTTCGCCCGACGCAATCTTGCGGAAACCTGCCTTCTCTTCGTACGGTTGCCGTTTCAGTTGCGTTCGATCCGCGGCCTTGTCAGCCGACGAGCGTCTTCTCCGAATCGGGATCGAAGATATGAAGCTTCTCCATCGGCACGGCGAGCTGGACGTCGTCGCCCACACCCACCTTGCGGTCCGACGGAAGCAGCGCGACGATCTCGTTGCCCTCGGCCTGGGCGTGGATGAGCTCCTCGTTGCCGAGATACTCGACGACGTCGACCTTGGCCGGGAAACGCACGGCGCTGCTCTCCTGGCCGTTTGCCAGCTCGATGTGCTCGGGTCGGAAGCCGATGAGGACCTGCGCGCCGTCCGGCCGCGACTCCGCGGCACGGGCCTGCGCCCCGGTCAGCTCCAGCTTGGCACCGCCGAACATGAGGTCCTTGCCCTCGGCCTTCGTCGTGGCGAAGTTCATCGACGGCGAGCCGATGAAGCCGGCGACGAAGATGTTCACCGGGTTGTCGTACAGCTCCTGCGGGGAGCCGACCTGCTGGAGCAGGCCGTCACGCATGACGGCGATCCGGTCGCCCATCGTCATCGCCTCAACCTGGTCGTGCGTGACGTAAACCGTGGTGGTGCCGAGGCGCTGGTGCAGCCGCGCGATCTCGGCGCGGGTCTGGACGCGCAGCTTGGCGTCGAGGTTGGAGAGCGGCTCGTCCATCAGGAACGCCTGCGGGTGGCGGACGATCGCCCGTCCCATCGCCACGCGCTGACGCTGCCCGCCCGAGAGGGCCCGGGGCTTGCGGTTGAGGAGCTCGCCGAGTCCGAGGATGCTGGCCGCGTCGCGTACCCGCTTCTCGATCT
>JALZDF010000019.1 GCA_030862645.1 Chloroflexota bacterium | reverse complement strand
GGCGCCACCCTCGCCCTCGGCGCCCTCGCCACCCTCGCCCTCGGGCACCTCGGCACCCTCGCCCTCAATCTCCTCGCCCTCGACCAGAACGGGCTCCGGCTCCTCCTCGACCCGCGGCGGGACCACGGTCGCGACGAGGGTCTCGCCGTCGGTCATGACGGTCACCAGGTCACGGTTGAGGCTGAGATCGCGCACGTGGATGGCGACGTCAAGGGTCTTGAGGACCGAGACGTCCACCGGGATCTCGTGCGGGATGTCGGCCGGCAACGCCTTGACGTGAATCGTCGACACGTTGTGCAGCAGCGTCCCGCCGGTCGCCTCCACGGCCGGCGCCTCGCCGGTGAAGACGAGCGGCACGTCGACCTCCATCTCGACGTTCAGGTTGACGAGGAAGTAGTCGACGTGCAGCGCCCGCCCGCTCAACGGATGTCGCTGGACGCTCTTGATGAAGCCGCTGGTGGCGCGGCTGGCGCCGGGGAGGCGGAACTTGACGACCGACGTCTTTCCGGCGGCCCGGTACAGGGTCTCGAAGGTCTTCGCCTCGACCTGGACGTTGGTCGAGTTCTCGCCCTTGCCGTAGACGACGCCGGGAACGAACCCCGCGCGGCGAAGCCGCTTGTTCGCCTTGCCCTGCGCCTCACGCGCGTCGAGGGTGAGCTCCAGGTCCATCGGTCGTGGTGATCCTCTCTGGTGATCGGGCGCCTCGATCGCCGCGAGCGTGGCGGCGGGCAGCACCGAACGGTTGAAATGCGCTGTAGCTGCGAGGCGGCATGGTACCCCGCTCCGCCCGACCGGGCAAACGGGCAGTCGGCGGCGCGTTAACGATTCTTCCCGTGGCCACAACCGGATCGGCGGCCTTCGTTCCTATACTGGCCAGATGGCCGGCACCATCATGATCGTGGAAGACGAGCCCGCCGTGGCACGGGGCGTTCAGGTGGCGCTCGAACGCGAGGGCTACGCGGTGACGGTCCAGCAGACCGGCGAGGACGCACTGGCCGGCTTCGCGGACACCGCGCCAGATCTCGTCGTGCTCGACGTGCGGCTGCCGGGCATCGACGGGTTCGAGGTCCTGCGCCAGCTGCGACGCGAGACGCGCGCGCCGGTCCTCTTCCTGACGGCTCGCTCGGACGAGGTCGACAAGGTGGTCGGGCTCGAGATGGGCGCCGATGACTACCTCGTCAAGCCGTTCAGTGTCCGCGAGCTGGTAAGCAGGGTGAGGGCATTGCTGCGCCGCGCCTACGGCGAGTTGGCCGACACCGAGACCGGGCGGACTCTGCGGCGCAAGAACCTGGTCATCGACCTCGAGCGCCGGCGCGTCACCCGCGACGGCGAGCGGATCGGTCTGACGACCACCGAGTTCGACCTGCTCCGCCACCTGGCCGCCCGGCCCGGCCGGGTCTACACCCGCAGCCAGCTGCTCGAGCTGGTACGCGACTACGACGACGCGCTCGAGCAGGACGAGCGGACCATCAACGTCCACATCAGCCACATCCGGGACAAGATCGAGCCCGATCCTGCCCAGCCCCGCTACATCCGGACGGTGAGGGGCGTTGGGTATGCCTTCGCCGAAGACTGAGGCCGATCGAGCGGAGCGGACGGAGCCGAGCGGCCGGCTGCATCTGCCGCGTGGCTGGGCCGCGGTTTTCCAGCGTCTCAATACCCGCCTCGTGCTGGCCATCGGCTCGGTGGCGCTGGTCGGCCTCGTCGTGTCGGCAATCGCCATCAACCAGATCCTGCCGGGCTACTTCGCCGAGCAGACGAGCGACCGGCTCGAGACGGCGGGCCTGGGCACCGGCCTGCTCATGCGCCAGTTCGCGACCACCGCGATCGCCAACGAGCGCCCCGCTTTCGTCGAGGTGGCGGAGCTGCGCGCCCGCGAGATCGTCCGACCTGCGGTCGACCTGGCGGCGAGGCTGATCCTGCCGGCGACGTACGCGGTGTTCAACCAGAGCGGCCAGCGCGTCGCGCTCAGTCAGCCCGAGAACGTCGGCGACCTGGAGGCGGAGGGGTTACGTCCGGACCCGGTCACGCCGGTCCGGCTTCGGGTCACCATCGACCTGCCAAGCGGCGGCCAGGCAGAGTATGTCCTCGACGTCTCACGGCCGTACACCTCGCGCGAGGCGACGCTGAACCAGATCCGGTCAGCCATCCTCGGCGCCGGCCTGCTCGCGCTGGTCGCGGCGGTCATCTTCGGCGTGGTGGCGGCCCGCAGGGTGACCGCGCCGATTCATCGGCTGCGTGGCGTTGCCGGGCGTGTGGCGCAGGGTCAGCTCGACGAGCGCGCCACGGCGTCCGGAGTGCTGGAGGTGGACGAGCTGTCGGCGCAGTTCAACGTCATGGCCGATCGACTGTCCGGCACGCTCCGCATGCTCGAGGCCGACCGCGATCGGCTGCGCGAGTTCGTCGCCGACGTGTCCCACGAGCTGCGAACTCCGATCGCGGCGCTGCGCATGTACACCGAGCTGCAGAGCGACGGCGAGGTCGACGACGCGACACGGGCCGAGTTCCTGGAGCGCTCGACCGAGCAAATTGGCCGCCTCGAGTGGCTGAGCACGAACCTGCTCGACCTGTCGCGCATCGATGCCGGCATCTTCCCGCTCGACATGCGCATGGGAGACCTGCGCGATCCCATTCAGGCGGTGGTGCAGGCTCTCTCCGAGGTGGCAGTGGCGCGTGGTATCAGCCTCGAGAGTTTCGTGCCGGGGGAGCCGGTCGAGCTGCGCTTCGACCGCGAGCGGATCGTGCAGCTGCTGACGAATCTGATCGGGAACGCCATCAAGTTCACGCCGCGCGGCGGATCGGTCTCAGTTCGCCTGTCGGACGGGCGGGAGCCGGCCACCATCGAGGTGCGCGACACCGGCCCGGGCATCCCTGCCGACGAGCTGCCGCGCGTCTTCGAGCGCTTCTACCGCGGCACGAACACCGGTGACGCGCGAGCGTCGGGCAGTGGTCTGGGCCTGGCGATCGTGCGGTCGATCGTGGAGATGCACGGCGGCGAGATCGAGGTGGCGAGCGTGGTGGGCGAAGGTACCGTGTTCCGAATCACGCTCCCGCAGCCGGAATCCAAGGTCAACGAAACTTCACTCGGCAGCCATCCTGCACATAATCCGGGATCCATAGCGTGAACGTTGCCCGCCCGGCGAGGCAGCACGCAGCATGGATGAGCCAAGACCGATGACCATCAACGATCCGAACCAATCCGCCGATCGCGACCCGACCGAGACGGTCGAAGTGCAGCGCTACGGCCCAACGCCGCCGCAAGACGATCGCCGGCCGGGCTGGCACGCAGCGCCGGCCTGGACGAGCCGGCCACCGGCCGCTCCTGCAACGCCGGCGCCACGCCGCGGGCTCGCCGCCGCGCCCCTCATCGCCCTCGCCGTGGTCGCCGGCATCCTGTCCGGCGCCCTGTCAGCCGTAGCGGTGTCGAACATGACCCGGGAGCAGCAGCCCGCCACCGGCCAGGTCGCCGCGACGCCGGATGCAGACAATGTGAGCGACGTGCGAATCGACGAATCGAGCGCCGTCATCGAGGCCGTCGACCAGGTGACGCCGACGGTGGTCACCATCCAGTCGTCGGGCGGCGGCCTACTGGGCAGCGCCAGCGGCACAGGCTCCGGCTTCATCTATGACCCCAACGGCTGGATCCTCACCAACCGCCATGTCGTCGAGGACGCCTCCGAGCTGCTCGTCGTGCTGAACGACGGCCGCCAGTTCCCGGCGGAGGTCTATGGAATCGACACCCTGACCGACCTCGCGATCGTCAAGATCGAAGCCACCGACCTCCCCGTCGCCCCGATAGGCAACTCGGCGCACCTGGAGCCCGGCCAGCTGGCGATCGCGATCGGCAATCCACTGGGCTACGAGAACACGGTGACGACCGGCGTCGTCTCCGGCCTCGGTCGCCGCATCACCGCCTCGGACGCCACCCAGACCAGCGCCGAGACGCTGAACAACCTGATCCAGACCGATGCGGCCATCAATCCGGGAAACTCGGGTGGCCCGCTGGTGAACAGCGCCGGCCAGGTGATCGGCGTCAACACCGCCGTCAGCCAGAACGCGCAGGGCCTGGGGTTCGCGATCCCGATCGATGTCGCCAAGCCGATCATGCAGCAAGCGCTCGACGGCGAGGAGCTGACACGTCCCTGGATCGGCGTGTACTTCATCCCGGTCGACCCAGCGCTCGCCGCCGAGCAGGATCTGCCCGTCGAGTACGGCGCCTTGATCGGCACCACCGGCGGGGGCGGCCAGGCGGTCTTCCCGGGCAGCCCGGCCGAGGATGCAGGATTGCAGGCCGGCGACATCATCGTCTCGGTCGACGGCGAGCAGGTGGGCGCCGATACCGACCTGTCAACGCTCATCCTCCCGCACAAACCAGGCGACACGATCACCCTGCGCGTGCTGCGCGACAACTCGGCCCGCGAGGTCGAGGTCACGCTCGGGGAGCTGCCGGCCGAAAGCTGAGCGGCGAGACCTATCCCTCGGGGCGACGGCGGATGAGCGCCGCCTCGACCGTGTCGAAGGCGCCGTCGATCGGCGCCTTCGGCTTGCGAACCCGCACCTCGACTGCGTCGACCACCGACGCGTCCGTGGCCTGCAGTACCGCGGCCGCGATGGTGCCCGCCAGGGCCTCGATCAGGTCGAACGACCGGCCCTCGACGATGGCTCGCACCAGTCCGTGCAGCTCGCCGTAGTCGGCGGTCGCCTGCAGCTCGTCGCGCTCCGCGGCGTTCGACAGGTCGGCGCTCAGCACGACGTCGACCTCGAACGGCTGGGCAGCCTCCTTCTCCCAGTCGTGCACGCCGTGTCGCGCCTCGAAGCGCATGCCGAGCAGGCTGAGCCGATCGGTGAAGCGGTCGGCGCTCATCGGCGCACCACGGCGTCCGCCACTCGCAGCGTGCGGGCGATCGGCGACACGTCGTGAACGCGCACGATGTCGGCTCCCGCCATCACCGCCAGCGCCACAGTCGCGGCACTTCCCTCCACCCGATCGTCCGGGCCCGCGCCGTCGAGCAGCTCGCCGAGAAACCGCTTGCGGCTGGTTCCCACCAGCAATGGCAATCCGCCGAGCCCCTCCTTGAGCTCGCCGATCCGATGCAGCAACTCGAGGTTGTCCTCGGTCGTCTTCCCGAAGCCGATTCCTGGGTCGATGATGAGGCGCTCCCGGCTCACCCCGCGCGACTCGGCGGCGGCGACCGCCTCCGCCAGCCACTCGAGCACCGAGCGGAACACCCCCGCGGGGTAGCCAGCCCCGTCCTGGTTGTGCATCAGCACGAGGTGCGCGCCAGAGGCAGCGGCCGCGTCGGCGGTGCCGGCGTCGCGTCGTGCCCCCCACACGTCGTTGACGATGGTGGCTCCGGCCTCGACCGCGGCGGCGGCGACCGTCCCCTTGCTGGTGTCGATGCTGATGCGGGCTCGGTCGCCAAGCTCGGCGGCCAGGGCGCGAACCACGGGCACGGCCAGCTCGGCCTCGGTGGCCGCGTCGACAGGGGGATGGTCGCCGTACGCCTGGCGTGGCCGGGACGACTCGGCGCCGACGTCGAGCATGTCGGCACCGGCCTCGACCATCCAGCGGCCTTGGGCCACCGCGGCCGACACGATCTCGTCGGGCGCGCGATCCTCGGTCACGAGCCCGTCCCCGGAGAAGGAATCGGGCGTGAGATTGATGATGCCCATCAGGTACGTCCGCTCTCCCCAGCGCAGCTCGGGTGCCATCAGCTCTCCTCGCCCATGGGCAGGATCATGCCCCGAACCGCGCCGACCAGGTAGAGGGAGCCGGCCACCACGGTCGGGTCACCTCCCGCCATTCGCAGCGCCTCGCTCGGCGTCGCCGCCGTTCTCGACTCGCGCCCGCTGACGCGACGCCAGATGCCGCACAGTGCCTCGGGTGAGTGAGCACCCGGGTCGTCGACGCGGGTGAAGACGAAACTCGGCTGGAGCGGAGCCAGGGCGCGCAGGACGGCATGCACCCGCTTGGCGCGCATGGCACCGAAGATGATGGTTGGTCGTCGCACGCCGAGGTCACGCAGGGCATGTGCCAGCGCGGCCGCCCCCGCCGGGTTATGGGCGCCGTCCAGGAGCACCCGCCCGAGCCCGAGGTGCGCGGCATCCAGCAGTTCCAGCCGCCCCGGCCATCGGGCCGTGGCGAGCCCGCGGCGCAGGCTCTCATCGTCCACCCGGATGCCATGTCGCTCGGCCACCGCGTCCAGGACGGCGAGGGCCACGCCGGCGTTGTCCGCCTGGTGGGCGCCGAGCAGGCCGATCCGCAGGTCGGTGAGCCGACCGGCGGGCGTGACGGCGTCGACCACCAGCCCATCCCAGTCGAGCTGCCGGGGAGTCGCGCGGAACGGCTGGCGCGGCCCGGCGCGTCGGAGCGACACGCCGAGGGCCGCGCATCGGTTGAGGATCGGACGCAGCCCTCGGCCCGAGGCACCGGTCACCGCGATGTTGGCGGGCTTGATGATGGCGGCCTTCTCTCCACCGATGGCGGTCAGCGTGCCGCCGAGGTAGGCCTCGTGGTCGCGCTGCACGTTGGTGATGGCCGCCACGCCGAGGTCGAGAACGTTGGTTGCGTCGAGCCGCCCGCCCATGCCGACCTCGACGAGGACGAGGTCGACCCGCCGCCGCGCCATCTCGGCGATGGCCGCCGCGGTGAGGGCCTCGAACTCGGTCGGCGGACCGATTTCGGCGGCGACGCGATCGATGGCGGGCAGGACGCGGGCCACGGCGGCCGCGAAGTCGGCCGGGGCGATCGGCTCGCCGTTCACCGCGATGCGCTCGCGGTAGCTGACCAGGTGCGGCTTTGGCATGGTGCCGACCCGCAGCCCGGCCGCGCCGAGCACCGAACGGACCATGGCAACCACCGAGCCCTTGCCGTTCGTGCCGCCCACCAGCGCCCCGCGGAGGTTGGCCTCGGGATGGCCGGCCTCGGCCATGAGGCGCTCGACCCGTTCGAGGCCCATGCTGATCCCGAACCGCCCGCGCTCGGTGAGCGCCGCCACGGCCTCGCCATAGGACAGCGTCACCGCCTCAGTCCGCGGCGTCCTCGAAGAAGACGCAGTCGTTGAACTGGCCGGTCAGGCACAGGTCGTTGACGTAGCCGGAGTCGAGGTGCACGCCGCCGCGCAGCTCGCATCGGCTCACCGTGCCTTCCTGCTTCATGAGGGTGCGCATGAGCTGCGGCGCCTGGATCGGCACTCGGCCACGCGGGCCGTGGGTCAGGTAGAAGTGCGGGCAGTGGTGGCGGCGCGGTTTGGAGTAGCCGAGCGGCACGCCGCGGCGTCCCACGTGTACCTCGAGCGGCTCCGGCGTCCCGGCGAAGCGCTTCTCGGCGATCACGCAGCGGCCGGGTGCGCACTCCTTGTCGTTGTAGCAGCAGGCGCGGGCAGGTCCGATGCCCTCCACCGCCCACAGCTCCCAGCACGGACGGCGCAGGATGAAGGCCGGACATCGATAGCGGATGGTGAGGTCGCAGTTCTCGACCTCCCAGCACATCGTGCGCCGATCGCTCCCGCGGCGATCGGGTGCGAATGGGTCATTCGCCTCGCGTCGGTCACCACCGGCTCGGCGTTCGGTCTTGATGATCACGGTGCTCGGGCAGCCCTCCTCGCGGGGGAGTGTAGCGGCTGCCTAAGCGATGAACTGGCTGAGCCGCTCCTCCATGACCTCCTGTGGCATGTAGCCGACCAGGCGCGCCGCCTCGCGGCCGTTCTGAAAGACGATGAGGGTGGGGATGCTGAAGATGCTGTAGCGCATCGCGAGCTGCTGGTTCTCGTCGGTGTTGACCTTGGCAACGGCCATCCGCTCGCCGTGCTTGTCGCCGATGCTCTCGACGACCGGCGAGACGAGCCGACACGGGCCGCACCAGGGCGCCCAGAAGTCGACGAGGACCGGCTTGTCTGCGTTGAGAACCTCCGATTCAAAGGTCGCTTCGTCGACCGAGATCGGGGCGGTGGTTGCCATAACTGAACGAACGTGCCTCCCAAGCGTGGAAACGCCGATGGCGATCATCGTAGCACCGGCCGTGCCCGGTGACCGCGCGCGAGGACTACGGAGCCGGGGTCGGCGTCAGTGTCGGCGGCGGAGGCAGGGTCGGGACCGGGCTGAGCGTGGGGGTCGGCACCGGCGTCGGGGACGGCGACGGCGACGGCGACGGCGAGGGGGTCGGTCCGCTGCTGACCAGCAGGGCGACCTGGCTTCCGGCGGCCACGGTATTGCCGGCCGGCGGGTCGCTGCTGATGACCGACCCGTTCGGGATCTCCTGTGAGGGCTCGAACGTGACCTCGCCGACGGTGAGGTCGAATTCGCGAAGCGTGGCCTCGGCCTGCGACAACGTCTGACCCCGGAGGCTCGGCACCTGGACCTCCTCCTCGCCGCTCGACACGAAGACGCGGAGAGTGCTGCCCTCGGCGACCTGCTGGCCGCTGGCCGGCTCACAGCGAATGACGTCGCCCTCCTCGACATCCTCGGAGGTCTCCGTGTCCTCGTCGGGGGTGAGGCCGAGGGTCGCAAGCTGGCCGCGCACGGTGGTCAGCGCCACCCCCTCGCACTCGGGAACGGTGACCGTGGCCGCCGACGGGCTGGGCGAAACGGACGGATTGCCGGCGGCCCCACCAAGCAGCTGGGCGGCGAGGAAGCCGATGGCGCCCAGCAGGATGACTCCCAGAACGGCCAGCAGCCAGATCCACCACGGCTGCCCCTCGTCTCGCGGGCGGTCGTACGCGGCCGGCCGGCGCGGCGGTGGCAGGACGGGAACGCGGTCGGCGGGGCGGGTGACGCGCGGCGGAACGTACACGGTCGGCTCCCCGGCCGGCGGCGTGCTTGCC
>JALZDF010000015.1 GCA_030862645.1 Chloroflexota bacterium | reverse complement strand
ACTCAGCGGTTACCGCGGCCCTTGGCGGCATCGGTCACGGCCTCCGCGGTGGCTTCCTGGCTGGCGGCCTCCTTGCGGCCCTGCGCCCGGGACCGATGGTGCCTCGAGATCGCCTCGCAGGCTTCTTCGATGTCCGAGGTGATGGTGACCAGCTCGAGATCCTCGGGGCTGATCTTCTCCTCGTAGAGCGGCTTCTCGCGGATCCACTCCATCATTCCGTCCCAGTAGTCCTTGCCGTACAGGACCACCGGGAAATGTTCGACCTTGCCGGTCTGGATGAGGGTCAGCGCCTCGAACAGCTCGTCGAGCGTCCCAAAACCGCCGGGGAAGATGACGAAGCCCTCGGCGTACTTTACGAACATGACCTTCCGCACGAAGAAGTATCGGAACTCCATGCCGAGGTCGACGTACTCGTTCAGCCCCTGCTCGAACGGAAGCTCGATGTTCGCGCCGATCGAGAGGCCGCCCGCCTCCTTCGCGCCGCGGTTGGCGGCCTCCATGATGCCGGGCCCGCCACCGGTGATGATCGCGAAGCCCTCCCTGACGAGCGCGGCGGCCAACCGTCGCGCCGCACCGTAGTAGCGATTGCGCCTGCCGACGCGGGCCGAGCCGAAGATGCTGACCGCTGGGCCGATTTCCGCCAGCGCATCGAAGCCCTCCACGAATTCGCCCATGATGCGCAGCGTGCGCCACGTGTCGGTCTCCTGGAACGAAAGCGCCGGCTCGCGGGAGCGAAGGAGCTTCTGGTCCTCCGTGCTCTTGTCGCCGGGGCTCTTTCCCCGCACGACGACGGCACCACGGCGACGCTCCGGCTCCTTCTTCCTGCGGGGCATTGGCTCCTCTCACGCTCGACACGCCCGGGCACGGATGGTACGGTGACCGCGCCGGCACGCCTCCTGCATCGCAGGGAACGTGCCGGTCGGATCACGTACTGGATGGATTCTATTGCCGGACCTTGTCAAGCGCGTCCTCGTTCTGGCTGCCGTCAGCGTCGGCGGCGTCGCACTGCTCGCGCCACTCGCGGCCCGCTCCGCAGCCCCCGTGCCGCTCCACATCGCGGAGACCCTGTTGCCTGCGGCCGCGGCGCCGCCCCTGGTCGCTGACCGCGGCGGACTCTCCGGGCGCCAGGGACTGATGGTTGCCGACACAGACTTCCGGCAGGTGGCCGAGGAGCTCCAGCCGGACGCGCTGCCCACCCCGGCCTCGGCACCGATGGAGGCCAGCCTCCACACCGTCGCCACCCCCGCGCCGGCTCCTGTGGCACCCGCCCGGCAGCGCGTGGTGACCTACGACGGCGACAGCGTGTGGGACGACCTGGCGCGCTGCGAGTCGGGGGGCAACTGGGCCATCAACACCGGCAACGGATACTACGGCGGCCTCCAGTTCAACCTCGGGACGTGGCAGGGGTACGGCGGCACCGAGTTCGCGGCGTACCCGCACGAGGCAACCCGCGCGGAGCAGATCATCGTGGCGGAGCGCCTCCGTGCCGCGCGCGGTTACTCGCCGTGGCCCGCCTGCAGAGCCAAGCTCGGGCTTCCCTGAGACGCGCGTCCTGCGCGGGATATCATCGGTCCCATGCTCCAGCCGCTGGGGGTGGGACACGTCGTACTGAAGGTCCGTGACCTGGACCGCTCGCTCACGTTCTATCGTGACCTGCTCGGGTTTCAGGTCTCCAGCGAGATGAGCAACGTGATGATCTTCCTGACTGCGACCGGGGAGAGCCATCACGACCTGGCGCTGCTGAGGGTCGGCGACTCCGCCCCGTCGTCTCCGCCCAACGCGGTCGGCCTGTACCACGTGGCGGTGAAGCTCGCAGACTGGGATGCCGTCAAGCTGGCGCACGGCCTGCTCGCAGAGCGTGGCCTGCTGAAGGGCACCGCCGACCATGGCGTCACGCGGAGCCTCTACACGGCCGATCCCGACGGCAACGAGATCGAGCTCTTCTGCGACGCGCCGCGCGAGGAATGGGAGGGTCGCGTCGACGAGGCGATGACCGTTCGGCCGCTCAACCTCGACTGAGGCGGGGCCGTGGGTCGACAGGGCATGTCGATTGCGTGAAGGGCGACCGTGCCATTCCTCCCCTTCGTCCTGCTCCTTGCCTGGCAGGCGCTGAGCAAATCCGCGTCGTTCGCCCTGGGCTGGGCGACGGCCATCTACTTCGGGCAGGTGCCGGGCCGCCAGGGGCGCATCCTGTCCGTCATCAGCCTCCTCGCCGCCGGCTGGGTGATCGTCGCCGTGGGCTTCGCGATCCCGATCTTCGGTGGCGCCATCCTCGAGGCGGGCGGCGTGATCGAGGAGAACTTCGACGTCCGCGCCATCCACTACGCCGGCCTGGTGGCGGCCATCGTCCTCACGCCGCCGTCCATCGCCGCCACGACCGTCTTTGCGGAGTTTCACGAGCAGCGGTCGATCGGGGCCTGGATGCGGTTGATCCCGGTGAGCTATCCGGCGACGGCCATGCTCGGCGTGTCGGTGCTGCAGATGGTGGCGATCACGCCCGTCCTCCTCTTCCAGCGCTGGCGGCAGAAGCGGAAGCTTGTCCAGGTTCCGCTGGTGATGCGCGAAGGAGCCGATGACGACGACCTGCTGGCCGCCGTCCGGGGCGCGCTGGCATCGGTTGGGATCGAGGACGTCGCCGTTGCGGAGGCCACCGGGCCGAAGTCGTGGCCGCTGCGGACGGTCGGATTTGCCTCCCGCCACCTGCTCGGCGCCGTCGTGCGCGGCGAGCCGATGCGCCTGCGTGCGGACGGGGTCGAGATCCTGGCGTACGCCACGAACGTGTCGATCCAGGGTCCGAAGCGGGACGCATACCGGGTTCGTGCCGCCATGGAGCGCGAGCTCGCGTTCCGGAACACCTACCTGACCTGGAACGAGGAGTCGCAGGGATTCGAGGACGACCTCCGGCGCCTGCACGAGTCGGTCAACGGTGACGTCGAGGAGCTGCGCACGAGGCTGGACGAGGTCCAGGAGCGGATCGACGCGGCCAGCCTCAACAGCGAGGAGTGGAACGTCCTCTACCGACTCCGGCTGCAGCTGGAGCACGACGTGGCACGACGGGTCGCCGAGAGGGGATAACGCCTGGCCTCGCGTAGGATGTGCCGATGCGCCGCCTGCGACGGATCGGCCTGGTGCTGCTCGTGCTCGTCCTCGTGGCGGTGGCGTGGCAGCCCAGTCGGGTGGCGATCCAGACCGCCGTGATGCTGCCGAACCTGCTGGGCGCCGGCCCGCAGACGCTGAACCTCTTCAGCGAAGCTCCCCTGCGACTCAGCCTGCCGTACCGGACGGCCGAACCGGGGGTGGAGCCAGATCTCGCTGAGCTATGGCTGCCGTCGTGGGCGTCCGCCGACCGCCCCGCCGGCGCCATGCTCCTCGTCTTCGGGGTCAACAACCTCGGCCGCAACCACCCGGCGATCGAGCGGGTCGCGGACGGGCTGGCGCGGACCGGCGTGGCGGTGCTCGTGCCGGATTCGCGGACGCTGCTCGAAGGACGCCTGGAGATTGGTGAGGTTGACGGCGTGGTGCGCGCCTTCCAGCTGCTGGCGGCACGGCCGGAGGTGGATCGCAAGCGCATCGGCATCGTCGGCTTCAGCGTCGGTGGCTCGCTGGCCCTGCTGGCTGCCGTCGACCGTCGCATCGCTGAGCGGATCAGCTGGGTGAACGCCTTCGGTGCCTTCGCCGACGCCATCAGCTACCTCGCCGCCGTGTCGGCCCATGCCTACCGTGGCCCCGACGGCACCGCCGTTTCCTGGACGCCGACGCCGCTGGCGCGGGAGGTGTACCTCCGCTTCCTCCTCGATCAGGTCCCCGATCCGCTCGACCGCCGGCAACTGGAGGCGGCCTTCGGCGATGCGATCCTGGCCGCCGACCGCCCAGCGCCGAATCCCGCGTTGCGAGTCTCGCTCGAGACCGATGCGGCACGGACGATCCATGACCTGTTGACGGCCCCCTCGCTCGCGGCCGCCGAGTCGGCGATCCGGTCGCTTCCGGCCGGCGCCCTCGCCTTTATCGACGCCATCTCGCCGGTCCATCATCTCGCCGGGATGCGTGCCCAGGTCCACCTCATGCACGAGACGGAGGATCACCACGTCCCGTACGTGGAGTCGCGGGAGCTGGCCACTGCGCTGCAGCGGGCCGGAGTGCTGGCGGCACACACCGAATTCCGCCTGTTCGACCACGTGCAGCCCGACGACCTCGACCTGATCGCGGCGGCCCCCGAGCTGCTCAAGCTGCTGCTCCACGTCCGCACGCTGATGGAGAGGACGCTCTAGGCGGCGGACGCCCCCGATGCGCTACTGGCCGCTGCCCGTGAAGAGGGCGAGCGACCCTAAGATGAGAATGATCCCCACGGCCACGATGATCAGCCGCGCAATCCAGGCATTAGGGCGACGTTCGGGCAGGGGCTGGTACGGCCGTCCGCGCCGCCGTCGCTGCGATCGGCTCATGCCCAGCTCCGGCGGAAGAGGAAGGGCACCGTCAAGGCTTCGCGGCTGGACACCGACCGCAGCTGCTTGCGTGTGCGCTTGAGGAGCTTTCCGTGGAAGCTGCCGTCCCCGTACGGCTCCAGCAGCCGCGCGACGTCCCATTCGCGCACGCCCGCCACCGCCGACTCCGGCAGCCACCGGTCCAATATGGCCTTCGCCTCGTCGATCGCCACGAAGCGGCGCGCGCGTGCGGCGTTGTCGAGCGTGATGAGCGCGTTGGTGAAGCTCAAGTCCACGTCCTCGACCAGGGTCGTCAGCCGCTCCATGGTGCCCGGGATGCGTTCCGGCTTGAAGAGACCGGTCAGCAGCGCCCGACGCTCGGTCAAGTCGAGCCGCTCGAGCAGCGGGCGAAGGCTCGGCACGTCGGCATCCGGATCGGCGGCGGGCAGGTCGTAGTCGTAGAGGCGAACCATCATCGGGTTGCGAATGCTAGACCGATGCGTCAGGCGGCGCATGCAACAGCCTTGCACCGTTGTTCTCCACGCGCTGGACCCCGTCGACGGGAGAGTCCGTGAGCTGATCCGGGTGGCACGGGGAAGCGCGCTGGTGCTGAGCCCACCGCAGGGCGACCTGCGGATCTCGCTGCCCGCCGGCTACGTCCACGCGGCGGTCGCAACCGACCTGGAGGGGCAGGGTGGCGCGGTCGTCCCGTTCACCGACCTTGCCGGCCCTCTCGATGGCGGTCCAGCGATCGAGCTGCCGGCTCCACCCATCCGCCACCCTGACGGCTTCGGCGTCCAGGGCTGACGCGGTCCGCGGGTACAATTCCGGCTCAGCGCCGGGTCTCGGCGCATCCGACCAAGCACGCCCGGAGGGCCCCGTCCGCATGCTCCTCGAAGGCAAGAAGCTGCTCGTCACCGGCGTCCTCACCGACGACAGCATCGCGTATGCCGTAGCCAGGGTCGCCCAGGAGGCGGGAGCCGAGATCGTCCTCACAAGCTTCGGACGCGCACGAAGCCTGACCGAGCGGGTGGCGAAGAAGCTGCCCGGCGGCGTCCCGGACGTCCTCGAGCTCGACGTGAACGACGTCGCGCACATCGAGGCGGTCGCGAAGGAGCTGACGGCGCGATGGGGACACGTCGACGGCGTCGTGCACGCCATCGGCTTCGCGCCGTCGGATGCGCTGGGCGGAAACTTCGTGAACACCCCGTGGGAGAGCGTGGCAACCGCCTTTCAGACCTCTGCCTATTCGCTGAAGGCGCTCGGCGTGGGTCTCCGCGAGCCGATGGCGGCCGCGAAAGGTCGCGGGGGCGCCTCCCTGGTAAGCCTGACGTTCGACGGGCGCTTCGCCTGGCCGATCTATGACTGGATGGGGGTTGCCAAAGCGGGCCTCGAGGCGATCACCCGCTACCTGGCGCGCGACCTCGGGCCGGACGGCATCCGCGTCAACACCGTCTCTGCCGGACCGATCCGCACGATGGCCGGCAAGAGCATTCCCGGCTTCGATCAGATTGCCGGCCATTGGCTCGACCGCTCGCCGCTCGAGTGGTCGCTGACTGACGCGACCCCGGTCGGGCAGATGGTCTGCTTCCTCATGAGCGACTGGGCGCGCATGACGTCGGGCGAGATGATCCACGTGGATGGCGGCTATCACGCCATGGGCACCGACATCAAGGGCGAGCGCCTCCAAGCGTAGGCTCCGGCGGCGCGATGGCGCCTGGCTCAGCCCTTCTCGGCGCCGGCGGTGAGGCCCTCGACCAGCAGTCGCTCGGTGAGGAAGAAGACCACGATCACCGGTACGGTCAGGATCACGGCGCCGGCCATGACGACGGTGGTCGGCACCTCGATGGTGCTGTTGGCCAGCTGCGACAGCCCGAGCGAGACGGTCCAGCTCTCGCGCCGATCGACCAGGAAGAGGAGCGCGAACAGGAACTCATTCCAGGCGATCATGAAGACGAAGAGGCCGGTGGACATGATCGCCGGCATGGCCAGCGGGATGCTGATGTGGCGCATGACCTGGAAGCGGTTGCAGCCCTCGAGGGTGGCCGACTCCTCGAGGCTCTCCGGGATCGAGTTGAAGTAGGTGCGCAGCATGTGAATCGTGACTGGCACCGTCTGTGACGCGTACACGATCATCAGGCCGAGGAGCGAGCCGCGCAGGCCGATCCTGGTGAAGAACACGAAAAGCGGGATGGCCAGCAGGATCGCCGGGAACAGATAGACCGCCAGGAAGACGGCGTTCACCTGGCGTCGCCCGAGGAAGTCGAGCCGGCTGATGGCGTAGGCGCCCGGGATGGCGAGCAGCAGCGAGGCGATGACCGCCACGGTGGCGATGATGGCGCTGTTGCGCAGGAAGCTCAGGAAACCCTGCCCGCCCTGCTCCACGCTGCGGAGCACCTCGTCGTAGGTCCCGAAGGTGAGGCGCTCGAAGGGGACCAGCAGCGCCCCCGGCTCTCGCGCGAGGTCCGCGATCGGCCGCACGGAGAGCAGCAGCATGTACAGGAAGGGGAAGACGGTGATGACTACGAAGAAGGCGACGCCGACCCATTTGAGGACGATGATCACCGTCGACTCGACCGTCTCTCGCGTCCATCGGCTGCGGCTCGCCTCCTGGCCGGCGGCATCGACGGCGGTTTCGACGTCGGCTGCCTGGGTCACACCGAGACCTCTGCGTTCTTCGCGAAGTATCGGAAGTAGAGGAACAGGAAGACCGCCAGCAGCCCGGCGAGGACCAGCGCGAAGGCGGCCGCCGCCCCGATATCGCCGCGTCCGGTGAGCCGGTTGAAGATGCCGATCGACACGACCTCGGTGCCCGCGCCGCCACCGGTCAGCAGGTAGATGTCGTCGAACTCGTTGAAGGTCCAGATGAAGCGCAGCACCGCCAGCAGCGCGATGACCCCGGAAAGCTGCGGCAGCAGGATGTACCGGAATCGCTGGAGGGGCGACGCGCCGTCGACCTTGCCCGCCTCGTCGAGGTCGGCGGGAACCGCCTGGAGCCGGGCCAGGATGAACAGGAAGGCGAACGGGAAGTACCGCCACGCCTGGAAGGCGATGACGCTGAGGAGGGCGGTCGGCACGCCCAGCGAGATCCCGAAGATGGTCACGTCGCTCGAGCTCTGGCTGAGGAACGGGATCGGCCGCTCCCAGCCCAGCACGTCCTCGCCGAACGCATTCACGATGCCGAGGTTCGGGTCGAGCATGACGGCCCACACGAAGGCGACCGCCACGACCGGTGACACATAGGGAAGCAGCATCGAGGCCCGCACGAGGGTGCGTCCGCGGAACGGCGCACGCACGATGAGCGCCGCCGCCAGGCCGAGGCAGATGGCGAGCCCGGTGCCGACCACGCTGTAGATCATCGTGGTCAGCAGTGCGTCGAGGAATCCTCGGGAGGTGAAGACGCCGATGAAGTTGTCGAGCGTGAAGCCGGCTCCGAAGATGCCGACATCGCGCAGGTCACGCAGGCGCAGGTCGCGGAAGGCGATGAAGATCGTCCACAGGATCGGAACGACCACCACCACCATGACCACGATGAAGGTCGGCGAGAGCAGGGCCAAGCCGGCCCTGCTCTCCTGCTGCCGCAGGGTCGGTCCGCTGCGCTCGCCGCCCTTCGCCGGCGTGGCGGTCATCGGCGTGCCGTCTGCTGGCTCGGTTCGCTACTCCAGCGCCCCGACGATCTCCTCCACGGCGGCCTGCGCCTCGGCGGCGGCCTCGTCGGCGCTCATCGAGCCCTCGAGCGCCAGCAGCAGCGCGTTGGGAACCGGGACCTCGGTGACCAGCGCCCCCGCCAGCCCGCCCTGGCCCTGGGCGAAGGCCCAGCGCTTCATCGTGTCCGAGCTGGTCGTCAGCGCCTCGATGGTCGCCTCGTCGTACACGTCGCCGAGCGGGGTCTTGCGATTGACGCCGGCCTCCAGGCCGCCCCAGGCATCGGCGTATTCCGACGGATTCTCGGCGGTTCCGAGCCGGGTCGGGAACTTGCCCTCCGGCGCCAGCGCCAGCCAGTCGACGTAGGCGTCGCTCATCATGAACTCGACGAACTGCTGCGCCTCCTCGGTGTCGGCGTCCTGGCTGATTACGAAGGAAACCAGCTCACCGAACTGCGATGGGCCGTCACCGCTGGGCCCTTCGATGGCCGTCACCACGCCGCTGTTCTCCGCGAGGAAGAGCGGATCGTCGGTGCATTCCGGGCAGGTCGGAAGCGCATCGTCGCGCAGGCCTGCCAGCTCATCCAGGATGAACGATGACCAGACGATCATCGCGGCCTCGCCCGCGAAGTAGGCGGCCCGCGTCGTATCGGCGTCCTGGGCGCCGGTCACCGAGCCGTCCTTGACGAGGTTGGTGTAGAAGTCGAACGTCTCGACGCACTCCGGCGAGGCGATCGTCACCGCGCCGCTCTCGTCGACCACGTCACAGCCGTTGGCGACCGCGAAGTACTCGAACGTCTGCTGGACGAAGTTGAGGTCGTTCCCGGTCGCCAGCACGATGCCGGCCTGGTCTCCGGTGTTCAGCTCCTCGGCCGCGGCCCCGATCGTCTCGAAGGTCGTGGGCGGCTCGAGGCCGGCCGCCTCGAACAGGTCGGTGCGATAGACCAGCAGCTGCGCCCAGCTGTCGCTCGGGACACCGGCCAGGCCGTCCCCGGTGGTGACCAAATCGATGGCGCTCTGGGAGAAGGTGTCGGCGCCAAGCGCCTCGACCACGGCGGCGTTGGCCTCGAGGTCGGCGAGCCCATCGGTCGCCAGCGAGTGGGTGAACCCGAGGTTGAGGGCGCCGAAGACGTCCGGCATGGTGCCGCCCGCGACGGCGGAGGTGACCTGGGTCGAGAAGTCTGCCTCGCCGATGGCCACCAGCTCCACCTCGATGCCCGTCTCTTCGGTGAAGCGGTCGACGATGGCCTGGGTGGCCTCGATGCGGTCCTGGTTGTCCTCGAGGCTCCAGAAGGTCAGAGCGCCGTCGCCACCCTCATCGCCGCCGTCTCCGGACCCCGAGGGCGAGGTGTCGCCGCCGCAGGCCGCCGTGATGAGCGTGAGGCCCAGCAGGCCAGCTCCGATTCGCAGACGCATGGTGTACCTCCTCCGGATGACGACGAGCGCCGCCGATTTAGACGGCCACCCTAGTCCACCGCCCATGGACGTGTCCATTTCTATTGCCCTACGCTGGCAAGAGTGGTTGAGCGACGAGCTTGCGGCCGGGGAGCGACGTGAAAATCGGGGTATTCGATCCTGTCTTCGGGGCGATGGCACTGGAGCCGATGCTCGACCGGGTGGCCGAGCTCGGCTTGGATGCGGTCGAAATCGGTGCGGGAAACTACCCCGGCGACGCGCGCTGCCGGCCGGCGGAGCTGCTCGCCGATCGCGCGGCGCGTGCGCGGTTCGCCTCGGCCTTCGCCGATCGAGGGCTCGTCATCAGCGCCCTGAGCTGCCACGGCAACCCGCTCCATCCGGACGCTGAGCGTGCTCGGCACGACGATGCCGTCTATCGCGACACGGTGCGCCTGGCCGCAGAGCTCGGCGTGGATCGCATCAACCTCTTCTCCGGCTGTCCCGGCGACGGGCCGGGCTCCAGCCAGCCGAACTGGGTGACGTGCGCGTGGCCGCCGGAGTTCGGCGAGATCGTGGCCTGGCAGTGGGACGCGGTCGTCCTGCCGTACTGGCGGGAGGCCGCCGGCTTCGCCCGCGAGCATGGCGTGCGGCTCGGGTTCGAGATGCATCCCGGATTCGTGGTCTACAACCCGAAGACGCTGCTGCGGCTGCGGAACGAGGTCGGCGACACCGTCGGCGCCAACCTCGACCCGTCGCACCTGTTCTGGCAGGGCATCGATCCGGTCGAGGCCATCCGAATCCTCGGCCCGGCCATCAGCCACGTTCACGCCAAGGACACCGCGATCGATGCGCATAACGTCGCGATCAACGGTGTGCTCGACCCTGAGAACTACCGGAACATCGGCGCGCGATCGTGGGTCTTCCGCAGCGTCGGCGACGGCCACGATCTGCTGTGGTGGAAGCGTTTCGTCGGCGCGCTGCGCGTGGCCGGCTACGACCACGTGCTGTCCATCGAGCACGAGGACGGGCTCGCATCGGTCGACGAAGGGCTCGAGCGCGCGATCGCCACGCTGCGGGCTGCCGTCCTGCGCGACCCGCCGGCCGAGGCCTGGTGGGCATGACGGCCGCCATCCGTCTGGGCGTGCAGTCGCGCCTGGTTCCGGGGACCTCGCTGCGCGAACGGCACGAGATAGCGCGCTCCTACGGGTTCGACGGCATCGAGCTGTCGGGCCCGGGCATGATCGAGATGGCCGAGGAAGCCGTGCGCGACGGCGTCCCGGCATCGGCCATCTGCTCAGGGCACCGCGGCTGGCTCATCGATCCCGATCCGGCACAGGTGGCCGCTGCCCGCCAGGACATCGCCCACCTGCTGGAGCTGGGGGCTCGGCTGGCCGCGCCTCTCATCGTGGTCCCCATCTACGGGCGCAATCGCAAGTGGCCCGGCGGCGACACCGGCCGCACGCCCGAGGAGGACGAGGCGCTCTGGCTCGAGGGGCTGCGGCTGGCCACCGAGCACGCGGAGCGCGTGGGGGCAACCATCCTCGTTGAGCCGATCAACCGGTACGAGAACAGCGTCACCGTCACGGTCGCCGACGCGATGCGCTTCGCCGAGGCAATGGCAAGCCCGAAGGTCCGGCCGATGGCCGACGTCTTCCACATGAACATCGAGGAGGCCGACATGGCCGCGGCCATAGAGTCCGCGGGCTCGTCGCTGGCCTACGTCCACCTCGGCGACAGCCAGCGGCTGGAGCCCGGGCAGGGCCACCTCGACTGGGATGCCGTGTTCGGCGCCCTTCACCGCATCGGCTACGAGGGCTGGACGACCATGGAGTGCAACCTCTCCGGGCCCGCGGAGGAGGTGCTGCCGGCAGCCGCGCGGTTCGTCCGCGAGCGAATCGCCGCCACCGCCCCGATGCCGGCGTAGCTCCTCTCCAGGTCGAGCAGCCACCGCTTCGCCGGCAGGCCACCGCCGTATCCGCCGAGCGCGCCGCCGGCGGCGATTACGCGGTGGCACGGAACGATGATCGCCAGCCGGTTCGCGCCGTTCGCGCGGCCCACGGCACGGTAGGCGCCACCGGCGTCGACGCGGTCGGCGAGCTCGCGGTAGCTGATCGTCCGGCCGTACGGGATGCGTCGCAGCTCGCTCCACACGCGTTCCTGGAAGGCACTCCCCGGCGTGTCGAGTGGCAAGTCGAAGGCCTGGCGATCCCCTGCGAAGTAATCGACCAGCTGGGATTCCAGGGCGTCGAGCCGCGGTGTCCGTCCCTCGACCGTTGGCCCGATCCGGCGTCGTATCGATGCGAGCTGCGCGCCGATCATCGCTCGGGTCGCGAAATCACAGAGCACGATCGCGTCGGTGGTGGCGCCGGTCAGCATCGGTCCGACCGGCGTGTCGAGCATTCGAATGGTGACCGTGCTGCCCGCTTCCGGGTGACAGCGGAGGCAGGCTCGGTATCCGGCCGCGCGAGCGGCAGCGGAATCGGGAAGGTACTCGACGTTCGCCGGGAGTGGCTTCCGAGCGCGGCACGACGGGCGGCAGAAGATGCCGGTCGTCCGCACGGCTGCGACGAAGCGGCTGTCCCAGGCTGGGTCGGATGCGTGGAAGGCGCGTTCCATGTCGTTGGTCATGTGCCTGAAACGCCGAAGGGTCGTGATGCGTGAGGGGCAGCTGCGGCTTCAGGCGTTGCCGGGAGTCTGCCGCAGGATGAGGTTGACCAGGAACGGGCTGCTGCCGAGGAGCTGGTCGCCGGCGCGTACCTCGATCCTGTGCCGCCCGATCTCCTCGATCCGCATGCCCTTCAGGTCGGCGACGATGTTGGCGGTCGTGGCGTTCGATGGCACCTCGATCCGCAGCCGCGGCGCCTGCTGGAGGGTCGGCTTGCCGGTGGGGCTGATGACCTGGAAGGTCAGCTCGTGGGCGCCGGGTGTGGCCTCCAGGATCGCGACGATGAAGCATCGGCCGTGGGTGGCCGGCAGGCGGGCAATGTTGATCTGGCTGAAGACGCCGATCGCACTGATCTTGCCGTCCTGGGCGGTGAGTGCGTAGTCGCACAGCAGCAGGGTGTGAAGCTGCAGATCGGCCATGGTTCAAGCCTACAGGACGAGGCTTGCCGCGAGCTCGGCGATGTCCAGCAGCCGCTCGGAGGGCAGCTCGTGGCGGGCGAACCAGGCGCACGTATCGGTCGAGCCGTCGGGCTCGTCGCGCAGCTCGCCGCCGGTCACCCGGCATCGATAGAGGATCCGGATGCCGTGGTGGTCGGTCTCCGTGCCGGCGAGATCGGTGTAGATGGTGTGCCAGGAGTCGACCTCGAGCAGGGTCAGGATCTCGCCGCTCAACCCCGTCTCCTCGGCCAGCTCGCGGAGCGCTCCGTCGCGCGGGTCCTCCCCATGCTCCAGGCCGCCGCCGGGTAGGGTCCACCAGCCATCGAACCCGACGCTGTGCCCGAGCGCGATGCGGCAGAGCAGGAGCCGATCGGCCGGATCCAGGCAGACGGCGTAGGCACTGACCCGCATGACCCGCGACGGGTCGGTCACCGCTTCCCGTACACGTCCGCGCCCAGGAAGTGAATGCTGACGTAAGGCTCGTCGCCGATGACCACCGAGTCGTGACCCGGGCCGATCTCGAACAGGTCTCCCGGCCCGATTTCGATGACGCGGCCGTCCGTCATCTCGATGCGGTTCCGCCCGGACAGCACGAGCCCGAGATGGGCCACCTCGCAGACCCGCTCGCCGCTTGCCGCGCCGACGTGCTCGGACCACCGCCAGCCGGGCTCGTACTCGGCTCGCCCGACCGTCATGCCGCCGATCTGCACAAGCTCGAAGCGACCGAGTGGAAAGTTGCGTCGCTCGTCGGGATCGTCGAAGCGTCGGATGATCGCGGCGGACTCGGGCATCGGTCAGTCTCCGTGGTCGTCAGCGGCGTAGAGGTCGGGATCGAGCAGCCAGGCGATCTCGCCGGCCCCCGGCTCCGGCACTCCGTAGAACTCGACGCAGGCCAGGCCGCCCTTCCGCATGCGAACCGATGCGGCGCCGGTCAGCTGAGCGATCGCGCCGGACAGGTCGGGCTCGTGGCCCACGAACATGATGCGGCGGGCGTCAGGATGCGCCGCCATGGCACGGGCAAGGTCTCCCCATGAGGCATTTGGCCGCAGGCGCTCATCGGAGACCGGATCGCCGCCGCCGGTCTCGCAGAAGATCTCGGCCGTCTCCATGGCGCGGGGCAACGGCGAGCTGATCACCACGTCCGGCCTGAGATTGAGACGACGCCAGAGCGGGGCGGCCCCCCGCAGGTGATTTGCGCCCTTCGCCGTGAGCCGCCGAGCGTCGTCGTCGGTCGCCTGCGGCGAGCCCGCATCGCCGTGACGCAGGAAGTAGAGGATCACGCGACGGTGGTTGCGCTGCTTCCGTCGTTCGGCGTCGGGTCGTCGGCCGCGCCACCGCGGGAGCCGGCGTGGCCGGCGCTCATGCCGCGCGTGTGTCCCGTGCGCTCGACGACGACGCGGCCCGCGTTCATGGCCTCGGACTTGGGGAAGGTGATCGACAGCACGCCGTTGCCGTAGGTCAGGTTCGCCCTCTCGGCGTCGACCGCGCAGGGGAGCCCAACCGTGCGCTCGTACGGTCCGTACGACCACTCTCGCAGGAGATACCGGATGCGTTCCTGCCCCTCGCCATGCTGAGCGGCGCGCACGGTCAGCTGACCGGCATCGGTGACGTCGATGCTGATGTCCTCGGGCGCGACCCCCGGCATCGGGGCGACCGCCATCAGCTCTCGGTCGTTCTCGAAGAAGTTGATGGGGACGGCGGTCGGGTCGGTCATCGAGGCTCCTCCTGCAAGACAGATCCTACCTCGGCTGAGCCGATGCTCGATACGTCGAGCGCGCGGGCAGCTGATCAGTCCGGGAAGGCCTCCGGACCGCGCTCGGACAGCTCACGGGCGTGCTCTTTGGAATCGTCCGGTGGGATCCACGAGTACGGGTAGCGATCGTCTTCCAGCTCCGACGCCTGGCGGGTCAGATGAAGCGGGTGGAAGGTATCGATCATGACCGCCAGCTCCTCGGTCGCCTCCTTGCCGATCGATGCCTCCACCGATCCCGGATGCGGCCCGTGCGGGATGCCCGCGGGATGGATGGTGAAGGAGCTGATGTCCACGCCACGACGCGACATGAAATTGCCGGCGACGTAGTAGATGACCTCGTCGGAGTTGATGTTCGAGTGGTTGTATGGCGCCGGAATGGCCAGCGGGTGGTAGTCGAACTTGCGCGGCACGAACGAGCAGATGACGTAGTTGCGGGGCTGGAAGGTGAGGTGCACCGGTGGCGGCTGGTGGACGCGGCCGGTGATCGGCTCGAAGTCGGCGATGTTGAAGGCGAACGGCCACAGATGACCGTCCCAGCCCACGAGGTCGAAGGGATGGTGTCGATAGTGGTACGCCGTGACCCGGCCGCGGGTCTTGACCTCGATGACGTAGTCGCCGGCGTCGAGGATCGGAGCCATCTCTGCCGGCGGTCGGATGTCGCGCTCGCAGTAGGGCGAGTGCTCCAGCAGCTGGCCGTAGTCGTTGCGGTAGCGCTTGGGAGGCACGATCGCCGATGGCGACTCGACCCATAGCATGCGCTGCGCATCGGACCCGGGTCGCAGCCGGAAGGTCGTTCCGATCGGCAGCACGAGGTAATCGCCCGGTCCGTACTCGATCGGCCCGAAGTTCGTCTCGAGCAACCCGGTGCCGGTGTGGACGAAGTACATCTCGTCGGCTTCGCCGTTGCGGTAGTACCGCTCCATGGGCTCCGCCGGCAGCACGACGCCGAAGGTGACATCGCCGTTGTAGAAGAGCGGCACGCGCCCGGTGACAGCGTCGCCGGCGGGCGGCAGATCCTTCGTGTTGACCAGCCGATGCCGATGCGCCCCCGTCGCTTCATCGGACGATTGCTCGATCCGCACGTCCCGCACCTTCTCGATGTGATGAGTCTGGGTCGGCGGCGTGTGGTGGTAGAGGAGGCTCGCCCGTCCGCTGAAGCCCTCGACACCGAACAGCTCCTCGGCGTACAGGCTTCCGTCATCCTTGCGGAATTGGGTGTGGCGCTTGTGCGGCACCCGGCCGCGCTGGACGTAGAACATGGGCGCATTATCGCGCCCGGCGGTCGAAGGAGGATCCAGGCATGGCGATCGACCTGGAATCGGAGACGGGCCGGAGGGCCGACTCCCAGCTGCGCGAGGATCTCGTGGCGCGGCTCGTGACGGTTTCCCCGACGGCGCGCCGGAGCCGACGCCGGTCTGGTTCCTGTGGGATGGAGCCTCGCTGCTCGTGGATTCGCAGCGCGACAAGCCCAAGCTGCGCCACATCGCCGTCAATCCGCGCGTCGCCGTTGCCCTGCGCACCGACGATCACGCCGACGACGTGGTGATCATCACGGGCGAGGCGGCGGTCGACTCGTCCGCGCCGCCGGCGACCAACTGACGGGCTACGTCGAGAAGTACGGAGCCTCCATCGTGCGCCTCGGCAAGGACGTCCGAGCTTTGCGGGCGAGTATTCGGTCGCCATCCGAATGGGGCCGACGAAGCTTCGCGCCTCGTTCTTCAGCCCGCCGGGCTGAGCAGGTCGTCCACGGCGTCGACCACCTGCTGGAGGCGGAACGGCTTCGCGATCCAGGCGTCCGCGTCAAGGAGACTGACCGCATGCTCCAGGTCTCGTGCCGCCGAAACGACGATCGTCCGCGCTCGCGGAGCGATGCCGAGCTGACGCTGGCGCGTGCGAAAGGCGAACGCATCCATGGTCGGCATCATCAGGTCGAGCAGGATGAGGTGTGGTTCCCAGCCATCCAGATGATCGAGCGCTTCGTGCCCGTGGGCGGCGGCTCGCACCTCGTGCCCTTCCTCGACGAGGACCTCCGTTAGCGTTTCGCGGAGTGTGTCGTCGTCCTCGACCACCAGGATCCGCCTCTCTGCGGGGGTCACGCCGCTTCCTTCGGAAGCCAGACGCGGAACAGCGATCCGGCGCCGGCAGGATCGCGCTGCGCATCGATGCGCCCGCCATGACGCTCGACGATCTGGTGGGTGATGAACAGCCCCAAACCCAGGCCAGGCACGTGGGTCGCGTTGTTGCCGCGCGAGAACGCCTCGAACAGCTGCGCCTCGGTCTCCTCGTCGAGGCCGATGCCACGGTCAGCCACGCTGACGGTGACGCCGTCCGGATCGTCAGCCACGCTGACCTTGATCGGTTCGCCCGCCGGGGAATACTTCAGGGCATTGTCGATGAGGTTCGTGAAGACCTGGTCGAGTCGCGACGCATCCCCCGTCACGACGGCGCTCGCGGCGGCATGGACCTGGATTCGCCGCTCGTTATCCTCCACGTCAGCGAAGCGCGCGGCCACCTCGTTGACGATCGCCACGACGTCCGCCGGCTTGCGCGCTAGATGACGTTCGGACGAAAGGAGCGACACGTCGAGCAGCTCGGAGACAAGGTCCCCAAGCCGTGTGGTAGATCTGAGGATCCTCGCGAGGCCAGTCTCGATCCGTGCATCGTCGAGGCGGCCGAGCTCATGCGCGCGCAGGAGGCTCTCTGCGGCGAGCTGAAGCGTGGCAACCGGCGTCTTGAGCTCATGTGACGCGACGCTCAGGAAGCGATCACGTACCTTGAGCGCGCCTTCGGCTGCGGCGCGGGCGTGCTGCTCGGCGATGAGCGTGCGCTGCTGCTCCTCCGCTTGCCGCCGCTCCGTCAGGTCGCGCGTGATCTTCGCAAACCCGGAGACCGTTCCGGTGTCGTCACGCAGCGCGGTGAGGATGACGTCCGCCCAGAAGCGCGTGCCGTCCTTTCGCACGCGCCATCCCTCGTCCTCGACCCTGCCCTCCTCGGCAGCCTTGCCGAGGAGGAACGCCGGGCGACCCGCCTCGCGCTCTTCGGGCGTGTAGAAGACCGAGAAGTGCTGACCGATGATCTCGGACGCCGCGTACCCCTTGGCTCGCTGGGCGCCCGGGTTCCAGGTGAGCACGTAACCGTCCGGGCTGAGGATGAAGATGGCGTAGTCCTGGACGGCCTCGACGAGCAGCCGAAATGCCTCCTCACCCGGAGGATGCGCGGGGAGGTGGCTTGCGGATGTCCTGTGTGGCTCAGCGGGCATGGGCGGGTGTCCCTGGGAGGACACTGAGTATGCCCCTTCTTGGCTTCGTGGGCGGCTCAGCCATCGCGCCGGGTCAGCTCGGAGTGGCCGCCGCGTGGATAGACGATGATCAGCCGCGCGGGTTCCTCGCCCAGCGCTTCCGCGTCGTGGGGCAGCGTGCCGTCGAGCAGCACATAGTCGCCGGGACCCGCCTCGACGGCGGATTGGCCCTGGGTGATCCGGATGCGGCCGTCGAGCACGATGTGATGCTCATCGCCGGGATGCGCATGGAAGCCGGTGCGCTTCCCGGGCGGCATGGTCCCCTCGAAGATGGCCAGGTCGCGCGCGACACCGCCATCGATCTGTGTCATCGCACCGCTGTCGCGGGCCATGCGGCGTCTCGGCCGGTCCGCCGCGCGAACCACTCGAGGCGCGTCGGATTGCTCGAGCAGGAACCACGCGATGGGCACGTCGAGCGCGGCCGCCAGGGCGGCAAGAGTCTCGAGCGACGGGGACGCCTTGTCGTTCTCCACCTGGCTCAGGTAGCCGATATTCAGCCCCGTGAGCTCGGCCACGCCCGCCAGGGTGAGGCCGCGATCTCGGCGGCGGCGGCGGACCTGCGCGCCGACCATTGGCCGTCGACGCGATGCATCGGACATGCCCACATTATGCCAGCACCAAAAGTCTCTTGACAAGGACCAAGTCATACGTGCATGATGTGGCGGTCAACAAATTTTGCTTGGCACGGGCCAAGCCCTGCACTACCCGGAAAGGGACGAACTCGACCATGAAGGTCGCGATCATCGGAGCCGGCAACGTCGGCAAGGCACTCGCCACATCGATCACCAACGCGGGTCACGACGTGACCATCGCGGCAAAGAGACCAGAGAATGCTCGGGCGGCGGCCCACGTCATCGGCACGAGCTCGGCGGACAGCAACGCCGACGCGGTTGTTGGTGCGGACGTCGTCATCCTGGCCATCCCGTACACCGCAGGCTCGCAGGTCGTCGACGAAATCCGTGACGGCGTCACCGGCAAGACCATCATTGACGTGACGAACCCACTCACCGCGGACTACTCCGGTCTCGCGACGAGCACCTCGGCCGCCGAGGAGCTCCAGCAGCGCCTTCCGGACGCGAGCGTCGTCAAGGCCTTCAATACGATCTTCGCCGCCAATCAGGCGAATCCCAGCCGAGACGTCGACGGCTTCGTGGCCGCCGATAACGACAAGGCCAAGCAGCAGGTCATCTCGTTGGTCGAGTCGATGGGCTTCACATCGCTCGACGTGGGCCCCCTGAGGGCCGCGCGCTTCCTGGAGGGGATGGCCTTCATCAACATCGGCCTCAACGCGCAGAATGGCTGGAGCTGGACCTCCGCCTGGAAGCTGGAGCGCTAGGCATGCCGATCACCCGCCTCAACCACGCGGTCCTGTTCGTCCGCGATGCCGATGCGGCGGCCGAGTTCTACCGGTCGGCGTTTGGCTTCGAAGAGTTGAGCCGCCCGCAAGGGATGCGCGCCGTGTTCATGCGCTCCCCGGCGGGCGAAAACCACCACGACCTCGGCCTCTTCGAGGTCGGCGCGCAGGCGCCCCGCCCGCCGCGGGGATCGGTCGGTCTCTACCACCTTGCGTGGCAGATCGACACGATCGAGGGCCTCGTCGAGATGGCGCGGTCCCTCCAGGGCCTCGGGGCGCTGACCGGCGCATCCGACCACGGGGTGTCGAAGTCGCTCTACGGGCGCGACCCCGACGGCAACGAGTTCGAGGTCATGTGGGAGGTGCCGCGCGAGGCGTGGGGCGAGTTCGCCGACCAGGCGACCGTCCTGCCGCTCGACCTCGAGGCGGAAGTGGCCCGCTGGGGGCAGGCCGGCAGACCGCACTGACCCCATCCCGGCATCCTTCGGCCGTCTCGAACTCAAACCCTTTGATCGGCGGCTTCGGCATCGCTTGCCCGCAGCAGATCGAGCTGGTCCGCGTGCTCCTCGAGGTGCTCCACGATGAAGCGCTCGAAGATGGCCTCCACGGTCATCTCCCCACGGGTGGGATGCATGCCCTTTCGGGTCCAGGCCTCGGCCGGCAGGGTCCGCGCGGCGTCGCCCACCTCCGCCAGGGAGGCGCGGACGCGCTGGAGCAGCCCCGACGGGTCGGCGTGGCGGTCCCGCTCGATGGCCTCGAGGCGGTTCGCGTCGGTTTTGACGCGTCCGAACGGCACCGGCTCCGAGGTGGGCAGCGCCACCACGCGCTGCCCCTGCCTGAGCCAGTAGCCGGGGAACTCGGCGAGATGTGCCCATACCTGGCCGGCCTCCCATCGCTCCTCCGCACCGGGGTCGGGGTGGGTCAGGCCGGAGGGCAGGGGGGAGTCGGCGTGCTCGGCCAGCCGGCGTTCGACATCGGCCAGGCGCGCGAGGAGGGCGTCCACGGAAGCGCTCATGGCGTCGGTCGCTGCACGACCGGTGCCGTCAACTCGCCGAGGCGCTCGATGACGAGCGTGACCGTGTCGCCGGGCTCGAGGTAGCGTCCGAAGATCTCGTCGCGGATCTCGAGCAGGCAGCCGGTGCCGACCGTCCCCGAACCGAGCAGGTCGCCGGGGCGCAGCCGCACGTCGGCGCTGGCGCGCTCGACCATCTCGCCGAAGCTGAAATGCGCGGCGGCCCACGAGCCGCGCGAGAGCTCGGCGCCGTTGACCGTCGCCGTCATGGCCAGCTCGTAACCCTTTCCGGCTCTGGCGTCGGCAAGCTCGTCGGGGGTGACCAGCCACGGGCCGATCGACGAAGCGAAGTCCTTTCCCTTGGCGGGTCCCAGGCGCACGGTGGTTTCCTCGCGCTGGAGGTCCCGCGCGCTCCAGTCGTTGAGGACCATGTATCCGCCGATCGCGTCGGCCCCGCGTGCCGCGTCCAGGTCCCGCACGGGCGTGTCGACCAGCCCGGCGACCTCCAGCTCGTAGTCGAGCTCCTTCGAGCCGCGCGGCGCCCATACCGGATCGCCCGGCCCGCGAATCTCACTCACGTTGCTGAAGT
Organism: Chloroflexota bacterium; assembly: GCA_030862645.1. Classification (GTDB taxonomy): domain Bacteria; phylum Chloroflexota; class Limnocylindria; order QHBO01; family QHBO01; genus JACDBZ01. Next base: position 39,175 of record JALZDF010000015.1, on the reverse strand, counting down.
AGAAGATGGGCAGCCGGTACCATGCCTCGGGGATCTCCATGTCGCGGCGCTTCCACATCGTGCCGACGTGGCGCTCGAATGCGTAGAAGTCACGAAAGGATGGGGGCGCCAGGATCGGTGGACCGAACTGCAGGGCTGGTGCGTCCATCGGCTCTTCAGCGTCGGCCTCCAGCAGGTCGGCCAGGGCGTCCACCCGCAGCCCGCCGGCGAGGTGCGCGTCGAGGGTGGTCACGGGCTGCCGAAAGAGGCTGCTGTTGTGCGCCCTCGCCGGGGTGGCGGCGACGAGGGCGCGCCGCGCTTCCTCGAGGTCCTGCCAGCGAGTGCCATCGGCATCGAGCGCGGCGGCGAGGCGCCATGGCGCTCCAGCGGGAGCGGTCCGCTCCCGGACGTGGGCGAGCTTCATCCCCGCAAGTGTAGGGTTCCACGCCGTAGGCGATCGCGCAGGCGCCGCCACCGACCGAGCGCGCGACGATGCTCCGCATCGGTCAGGTGCCGGCCCCCGTAGCGGACCAGCGCGTAGTCCGCCTGGAGGGCGCTGACCTCCACCAGCCCAGCACGCGCCGCATGCGCACGCGGCGTCTCGGGCAAACGCCGCGCGTGCGCCGGGTCGTGTGCGGCGAGCTCTTCCAGGGCCGCCAGGTACGCGCCGACGGCATCAGTCGGCGGGCCGCGACGCCCGCGTCGTGGGAGGCTGCCCATGCGCGGCATCGGCAGGCGGAACGAGCCCTGCGGAATGCTGAACGAGCGCTCCTCGATGCCACCGCGCGGCCGGCCATGGGCTCGGCGCCGAACCCACGTCCGCACCGCGATCACGATCAGCAACAGCACGACGACCCAGAGAATGGCGACGGTCGTGATCGGGCCCTGCAGCTGCTCCAGGGTGTACTCCCGCATCTCGGGGAGACGATCGAGCTCCTGCGGCGTCAGCGGGGCGGGCAGGGCGACGCCGAGCCGGCTGAGCGCCTCGTAGAGGGCGGCCGACAGGATGGCCGCCACGAATGCGACGCCGAGCAGCAGGTAGCCGATGAGGCTGAAGATCGGGGCGAGCAGCCCGCGCGTCACCGCATCCACGGGCAGACGCAGCAGGTAGGCGGCAGGCAGTCCGATGGCGAGCACGATGGCGAGAACGCCCAGCACCGTTCCGAGCCACGACCGATCGGTCCGCCAGTCGACGCCGGTCTCGCGTCCGATCTCCTGCAGCCGCGCCAGGCCGGCCGCCATGAACCCCGTTGAGATGAACGAGAGGCTGGCGACGAAGGCGTGCTCGACGAAGATCGCCCGCAGCTCGCCGTTTGCGAGCTGCCCGAGGACCCAGGGGACCGCCAGCCCCGGAACCCCGAGCAGCACGAGGCGGGTCAGGGCTCGGTCGTCGATCTCCAGCCCGCGCCCGACGCCGCGCATGGCGGCCGCGATCAGCAGCCATCCACCGGGATGCACGCCGACGGCTCCGGCCGGGTCCCCGGCGAGCACCAGGGCACGGACCCGGTCGTCCCACAGCCATCCGACGGCGCCCACGGCGACGAGCACACCGAAGAAGGTGAGCGGGTGGTCGTCGGGATGCAGCCATCCGCGGCGCACGAGGATGGCCGCCACGCCGGCGACCGCGGCAAGCTCGAACGTGCCGAGCAGCGGAGGCCGGCCGTCGATGGTCGTCTCGACCGCGACGTACACGACCGTAAGCCAGGCGCCCTCCGCCAGGATGGCGAGCACCGGCAGGAGCCAGCCGACCATGCGGTCAGCCGGCCAGAACGAGCGCATCGGCCTCCTTCCAACCCGGGTCGAGCTGTGCGACGTGCGATCCGATGCCGGCCCGCACCATGCCGGCTCGATGCGTCCCGCGATCGGGGCCGAACGCGAGGTGCGTGACGGCGTAGCCGGTGCGTGAGAGCCGGCGCAGCCGATCGGCATACGGCTCCGGGTCACGCGCGCCGAGGCTCAGGATCGTGCCGCCAGGCGCCAGACGACGCGGGATGACGCCGAGCAGCCGCTCGAAAGGCAGCGACAGGATCGGCTGCACCCGAGCCAGCACGTCCTCGATGCGACCGAGCTGGCTCGCGGCCGCCGTCGGCGGCAGGTAGGTCCAGCGGCGCCCACCGGCGAGCTGGGCGCCGACCAGCAGTCCGCAGGCTGTATCGGTCCGGAGCATCCGTCGGGCAAGCGAGGCCGCCGCCACGCACAGCGCCTCGACCTGGTCGTCGTCGAAGAGCATCAGCCAATACGGCCCCGGCACGGTCTGGAGGTCGACCGCGATGAGCACCTGCCGCTCGTTGACCGGTTCGTGGCGGCGGCTGACCGGCTCGCCGACGCGCGCGGTGGCGCGCCAGTGGATTCGCCGGATCGGGTCGCCCGGCTCGTAGCGGCGAACGCCTGCGAAGCGAGATGGATCGGTGAAGAGGCTGTTGCGAGTGCGGGTGGTGCCGAGCGGCGCGCGCGCCGCATGAGGGGCGCGGACCGGCACGGTGCGTGGGCGGACGAGCAGCTCGTCGGGCAGCTCGCGGTCCTCGCTGTTCGTGCCTCGCTCGAACAGGTCGCTCACCGTCAGCCGGAGCGGTCCGAAGGTGAAGGCGCCCCGGCGGCGCGCGTCGATGACCAGGTGCCGGATCACGCGCTCGTACCAGAGCAGCGACCACGAGTTCTGGAGGACTCCCTGGCCCGGCCGCTCGCTGGCCACCAGCGCTCGGCCGGTGATGCGGAGCGTATCGGTCACGTGGTCGTCCGCGGTCAACAGCGGAACCGGCAGCAGCTTTCGATTCCAGACCTCGACGTCCAGCAGCACCCGGTCGCCCCACACCGCGCGCCTGGTGGCGAGCCGCCGCTCGTATCCGATCGACTCGAGCCCGTAGCGGGACCACAGGGTGGTCAGCCAGCGGGACAGGAGGGTCAGTCCGCCGATGAGCAGCAGGCCCGGCGCAGCGAGGAGCGCGCCGGCGACGACCATCGCCAGGCCGATCAGCGTCCAGCCGCCCACGCTGCCCTCGTCAGCCGACGCCGGCATCGACGCCGACCGGGACCTCGGCGAGCACCTCGGCGATGACGTCGCCGGCGGTCGCGCCACGCAGCTCCCGATCGACGTCGACCAGCAGCCGATGGGTGAGGACCGGGCCGGCGAGCGTGGCCACATCGTCGGGAAGCACGAAATCGCGGCCGTCGATCAGGGCGAGGGCCTGCGACGCGCGGTAGAGCGACACGCTGGCGCGCGGGCTGGCGCCGAGCTGGAGGTCGGCGTGGTCCCGCGTTGAGCGCACGATGCGCACCAGGTAGCTCTCGACCTCTTCGCTGATGGCCACGTGGCGGGCGGCATCGCGGATGGCGGGCAGGGACAACGGATCGATCACCGGACGGACCGCGTCGAGCGGCTCCTCCGCCGCCCGATACCGGCGCGCGATCGATCGCTCCTCGCTTTCGTCCGGGTAGCCGAGGACGATGCGCACCAGGAAGCGGTCCAGCTGCGCCTCCGGCAGAGCGAAGGTGCCCTCCAGCTCTACCGGGTTCTGGGTCGCGAGCACCAGGAACGGCCCCGGGATCGGCCGGGTCTCGCCGTCGACGCTGACCTGGCGCTCCTGCATGGCCTCGAGCAGTGCGGACTGCGTGCGTGGGGTGGCGCGGTTGATCTCGTCGACCAGCAGGACGTTGGTGAAGATCGGTCCGGGGACGAAGCGGAAGGAACCATCGGCCAGCACGCTCGAGCCGGTCACGTCCGATGGGAGCAGATCCGGGGTGCCCTGTACGCGGCCGAATTCGAGGCCGAGCGCCCGGGCGAATGCACGGGCCACGAGGGTCTTGCCGACGCCGGGGACGTCCTCGAGCAGGGCGTGCCCCTCGGCCAGCAGCGCGACGGTCAAGAGGCGCAGTGGTTGCTCGGAGCCCACGACGGCGCGTGCCACCTCCTCGCGCAGGCTGCGCCACAATCGTGCGCCGGCATGCGGATCGGTCATCGCCCTCCCGACATCTGCGTCTGCGGAGGATACGGGCTGATCGCTATTCTCGTTCAGCCAATGCCGATGCCCGCCACGCCCCTCATCGCCTCGGACGACCACCTTGCCCACTCCGGGTTGATCGAGCTCGCTTCCGGGCGCGAGATCCCGTGCTACGAGACACCGGATCGCGCAATCGTCATCCGTGAGGCGTTGCTGGCCGACGGACGTTTCTCGCTCGCGGCGCCGGTGACCCATGGGTTGGATCCGATCGCAGCCGTGCACGAGGTCGAGCTCATCGATCTCGTCGAGCACGTCTGGGCCGATGCCGTCGCCGACGGCTGGGACGCCACGCGTGCGCTCGTCCCGGATACGTTCCTGCTCCATGCCTATCGGGGACCGATGGGGCTCGATGCGCTGCCTGCCGCGCGGCACCTCCGGCTGGGCGCCCATTGCTTTGATACCGCCACCCCGATCGTGGCCGGCACGGCCGGCGCGGCTCGGGCCGCCGTCGACATCGCCCTCACCGCCGCCGACCGCGTGCTGGCCGGCGAGCCGCTCGCCTACGGCCTCTGCCGGCCGCCGGGGCATCACGCCGGGCGGAACCTCATCGGCGGCTACTGCTTTTTCAACAACGCGGCCATCGTGGCCGAATCGATGGTCTCGCGTGGCGCCTCGCGGGTCGCCATCCTGGACGTGGACTTCCATCACGGCAACGGCACCCAGCAGATCTTCTGGGAGCGGCCGGACGTGCTGTATGTGAGCCTCCACGGAGACCCGGGCGGCATCTATCCGTACTTCAGCGGCTACGCAACCGAACGTGGCGCCGGTGACGGTCTCGGCACGACGCTCAACCTGCCCATGCCCCCCGGAGCGGACGGCGACGTCTACCTCGCCGCCCTGGGGGACGCGCTGGACGCCATCCGCGACTTCGACGCCGATGCGCCACTCATCCTCTCACTCGGCTTCGACACCTATTACGCCGATCCGATCTGCAACCTGGCCCTCAGGACCGATGACTACGGGCGCATCGGTGCAGCCATCGGGTCGCTGGGACTGCCGGTCGTGGCGCTCCAGGAGGGCGGCTACGCCGTGGACGCCCTCGGCGTTAACGCGGTGGCCTTGCTCGGAGCGCTCGGCGACGGGCTCGGACGGTCCGACTCCGTCAGATGAGTCCGTGGCGGAGCCCTCTAGAATTCTGATCCATCCCGCCTGGAGATCGGCGTCGCGTGAAGCGCATCGGGTTTCTCTCATTCGGCCATTGGTCCGACTCACCGTACTCGCAGGTGCGCACCGCATCGGATGCGCTGCTCCAGTCGATCGAGCTGGCCGTGGCCGCCGAGGAGCTCGGTGCCGACGGCGCGTATTTCCGCGTCCATCATTTCGCCCGGCAGCTCGGATCGCCGTTCCCGTTGCTCGCCGCCGTCGGCGCGCGGACCAGCCGGATCGAGACCGGCACCGCAGTGATCGACATGCGCTACGAGAACCCCTTCTATATGGCGGAGGACGCCGGCGCGGCCGACATCATCGCCGGAGGGCGCCTGCAGCTCGGGATCAGCCGAGGGTCGCCGGAGCAGGTCATCGACGGCTTCCGCCACTTCGGCTACCAGCCGAAGGAGGGCGAGACCGATGCGGACATGGCCCGCCGACACGCCGAGGTGTTCCTCGAGCTGCTGCAGGGAGAGGGCTTCGCCGAGCCGAACCCGCGGCCGATGTTTCCAAACCCGCCGGGGCTGCTGCGGGTCGAGCCTCACTCCGCCGGTCTGCGTGAGCGGATCTGGTGGGGTGCCGCCTCGACCGCGACGGCGGTTTGGGCGGCCGAGCGTGGGATGAACCTGCAGAGCTCGACGCTCGTGTTCGACGAGAGCGGCGAACCGCTGCACGTCCAGCAGCGCCGGCAGATCGATGCCTATCGTGCGGCGTGGAAAGCGGCAGGCCACGAGCGTGAGCCCCGCGTCTCGGTGAGCCGTAGCATCTTCGCCATCGTCGACGACCGCGACCGGACGTACTTCGGCCACGGCCAGCAGAAGCGCGACCAGATCGGCTACATCGACGAGAACACGAAGGCCATCTTCGGTCGCTCGTATGCGGCGGAGCCCGAGGTCCTCGTCAGAGAGCTCGCGGAGGACAGCGCGGTCGCGGCGGCTGACACGCTGCTGCTGACCGTGCCCAACCAGCTCGGCGTCGACTACAACGCGCACGCCATCGAGAGCATCCTGCGGCAAGTCGCGCCGGCGCTCGGCTGGCGCTGAGCCATGGCGGAAGGGGGTTGTGCAACGGCCCACCGTGCGGCCCTCTCCGTACGGTCAGCCGATATGTCAGAAACGACGTACTCGCTGAACAGGCCGGCGTGGCCGCCCGGCGCGCACGCTCACCTCCCGATACGAGCCGCCATACTCCAAGCGTGACGCCGCGAAGCAATGCACGCCGACCCGGGGCGCCGCGCGAGACGAGCTGGGAGCGTGTGGCGACCTGGTATGACGGCTGGGTCGGCGACCTCGGCTCCGCCTACCATCGGGAGCTGGCAATCCCCGCAACGCTCGACCTCCTCGATCCGCGCCCGGGCGAGGAGGTGCTCGACGTCGGCGGCGGCCAGGGTGTGGTGGCGCCGGCGCTCGTCGAGTCGGGCGCCCGGGTCACGGTGGTGGACGCATCGGCGAAGCTGATCGCCGCCGCGAAGCGCCGGCACGGGAGATTGCGCGGCGCGCGATTCCTGGTTGGCGACGCGCGTCGGCTTCCGGCCGTGGCCGGGCTCGAGGAGGGGGTATTCGACGCCGCCGTCTTCATGCTCTCGATCCAGGACATGGATCCGCTGGACGACGTCGTGCGCGGCGTGAACTGGGCGCTCAGACCCGTGTCGCGCGTGGCGGTCGTCATGACGCACCCGGCCTTCCGGCAGCCGCGCCATTCCGGCTGGGGCTACGACGAGGGCCGCAAACTGACCTATCGGCGCGTCGACGGCTACCTGGGCGAGATGGCGGTGCCGATGAAGTCGCTCGGCGGCGGGCTTCCGACCAGGTCATTCCATCGGCCCATCAGCTCCTACGTGAACGCCTTCGCCGATGCCGGCTTCGCGGTCGATGCGATGATCGAGCTGCCAGACCTGCCCCCGGATCGCCGGCCCGGTAAGGCGGCGCGTGGCGATGCGCGCGCCAACGCCGAGATCCCGATCTTCCTGGGATTCCGCGCCGTGCGCGGGTAGCCGATCGAGCGCATCGGTCCGAATCGCGGGAGAATGCCCGTCCGCGCTCCCGTACCACAGGACAGACCGATGACCGCCAGCCCCACGACCCGCCGATCGCCCGCGGCCAGCGCCGCCGCCCTGATCGCGGTCCTCCTCCTCTTCGGCGCCCTCACCTTCGTGGCGGGCATGGCCGTCGGCGGCGGAGGCTCGGAGTCCGCCCAGGCTGATCCGTCGGGATCGGCCGCCGCCGTCCCATCGGAGTCCGGCCCCCCGGAGCCGACGCCAGTGCTCGAGACGGTCACCTGCGCCGAGCCGACCGAGGCGTGGGCCGTGCTGTGCGAGACGTACGCGCAGATCAAGGGCGAGTACGTCGACGAGGTCAGCGACGAGGACCTCGTGGATGGCGCCGTCCGCGGGATGGTCGAGTACGGCCTCGAGGATCCGTACTCCGGCTACCTGCCCCCCGAACAGTACGGTTCGGCGCTCGACGACCTGTCGGGAGAGTTCAGTGGCATCGGCGCCGAGGTCGGCATGGAGAATCTCGCCAACCCCGACGACCTCGCCTCGTGCACGTTGGTGACCGAGACCTGCGCGATGGTCATCGTCGCGCCGCTGTCCGGGTCGCCGGCCGAGGCGGCGGGATTGCGTGCGGGTGATCGGGTCCTCGAGATCGACGGCGCCTCGACGATCGGGGAGTCGGTCAGCTCGCTCGTCTTCGAGGTGCGCGGAGAGGCCGGGACCGATGTGACGCTCACAGTCGGGCGCGGCGGCGACGAGCTGGAAATCACCATCACGCGTGCCGTGATCGACCTCCAGGAAGTGGAGGCCAGGATGCTCGAGGACGGCATCGGCTACATCCGGCTCACCACCTTCACGGATCGGGCCACCGGGCTCTTCCGCGAGGAGCTGGGGACGCTGCTCGAGAGCGGCGCCACCTCCGTTGTGTTCGACCTGCGCGGCAACCCGGGCGGCTTCATCACCACCGCCCAGGGCATCGCCAGTCAGTTCGTCCCGGCCGGTGAGCTGATCTTCACGGTCGAGTCCGGCGACGATGTCCAGCGTTGGGAGTCCGAATCCGGCGGCCTGGCCCAGAGCGATGCGATCTCGGTGGTCGTCCTGGTCGACGGGGGTTCCGCCTCCGCCTCCGAGATCGTGGCCGGGGCGCTCAAGGAGACCGGCCGTGCGACCATCGTGGGCCAGCCCACCTTCGGCAAGAGCACCGTCCAGGTCTGGAACGACCTGCCAAATGGTGGCGGCCTGCGCATCACCACCGATCGATGGTTCACCCCCCAGCACAACTCGGCCGCCCCTGAGGGAATCGCGCCCGACGTGGTGGTGGCGCCGGCCGAGGACCCGACGAGTGACGAGGATCCGCAGCTCGACCGCGCGCTGGAGCTGCTGTCCGGCGGCTGAGGATTGCCCGGTGTCGGCGGGCCGCTGAGCGGCGGATCACCCCGCGGCGGCGACCGCCTATCCGGCCAGGATGCGCAGGAACAGCTCCGGGTCGACGTTGCCACCACTCAGGATCACGACCCGCGCGTCGTCCCCCTCGAGCCGCCGCGCGCGACCGGCCAGGTAGGCGCCCATCGAGGCGGCGCCGGACGGCTCGACGACCAGGCGCGCGCGGTGGGCAAGCTGGCGCATCGCCTCGGCCATGTCGTCCTCGCTGACGGTCACGATTTCATCCATGAAGCGGCGCAGGTGCTCGAACGGGAGCGGCCCGAGCGAATTGGTGCGCAGGCCGTCCGCCATCGTGCGAGCGGTCTGCTCGGCGGTCCAGTGCACGAGCTCGCCGCGTTCGAGCGACTCCTTGGCATCGGCCGCCAGCTCAGGCTCCACGCCGATGACCCGGGCGGCGGGGGCCAGCGCCTTCACCGCCGTCGCAACGCCGGCGGACAGCCCTCCGCCGGAGACCGGGACCAGCACACTCGTCACGCCGGGCAGGTCCTCGACGATCTCCAGCCCGCACGTCCCCTGGCCGGCGATGATCGCCGGATCGTCGTACGGCTCGACCATGACCAGGCCGCGCTCCGCGACGAGCTCCAGCGCCCGACCGTGGCGCTCCTCCGAGTCGTTGCCAGTGGTGATGATCTCCGCTCCGTCGCTGAGCACCCCGTCGACCTTCACCCGCGGGGCGTTCTGGGGCATGCAGATCACCGCCTTCGCGCCGAGCAGCCGGGCGGCGCGGGCCACCGCCTGCGCATGGTTACCGGATGAGTAGGTGACGACCCCGCGGGCACGCTCGGCATCGGTCAGCGTGGCGAGCTTGTTGTAGGCACCGCGCATCTTGAAGGCGCCGACCGGCTGCAGAGACTCCGGCTTCAGCCAGGTCGTGTCGTCCCAGCGCAGCAGCGGCGTGCGGGTCGCGATCCCGCGGATGCGCTGCGCCGCCCCGCGGATCTCGGAGATCGATACGATGTGCGGCTCGAGCGCGGTGGTCATCGGTCAGTAGGCCCGTGCCCAGGTGGCGACGTCGATCCCGGGGCGCCCGCAATGTACGCAGTCGGCACCCGGATCGGTCTGCTCGAGCGGCAGGAAGCGGATGGTCGCCTTGGTCCTGGTCGCGATCTCCGCCTCGCAAGTTCCCTCTCCGCACCAGGCACCCGTCCAGAAGCCACCCTGCTCCCCCACGCCGGAGGCAAATGCCTCGAACGAGGTGATCTGGTGGCTGTTCGCCTCGCGGTAGGCGAGCGCATCGGCGAAGAGCTCACGCTGGATCGATGCGAGCCGGTCCGCCATGCTGCTGACGACGTCGCCGGTGGCGCACTCCTCCTTCTCGCCGCCGACGCGACTGGCAATGATGGCGCGGTCCGCCGCGACGTCCCGCGGACCGAGCTCGATCCTGATCGGCACGCCTTTGAGCTCCCACTCGGCGAACTTGTAGCCTGGCCGGTGCTGGTCCCGGTCGTCGAGGCGCACCCGGACACCACCGCCGGCCAGGTCGGCCCGCAGCTTCTCGGCGAGGGCGAGCACCGAGGCGCGGTCCTCGTCGGAGCGGTAGATCGGCACGATTGCGACCTGCACGGGCGCCACGGCCGGTGGGAGCCTCAGGCCGGCGGCGTCACCATGGGCCATGATCGCGCCGCCGACCATGCGGCTGCTGAAGCCCCAGGAGGTACCCCAGGCGTGCTCCTGCACGCCATCGGCGTTCAGGAAGGTCACGTCGTACGCCTTGCCGAAGTTCTGGCCCAGGAAGTGGCTCGTCCCGCACTGAAGCGCCTTGCCATCGCGCATCAGGCCCTCGATGGGATAGGTTTCCACGGCGCCCGGGAAGCGTTCGCCCGGCGACTTGCGTCCCTTGTGCACCGGGATGGCGAGAACGTCCTCTGCCACCTCGCGGTAGACCTCGAGCATGCGGAGGGCCTCCTCCATCGCCTCGTTCGAGGTCGCGTGGGCCGTGTGGCCCTCCTGCCAGAGGAACTCGCTCGTGCGCAGGAACAGACGCGTGCGCATCTCCCAGCGCATGACGTTGCACCACTGGTTGTAGAGCAGCGGCAGGTCCCGGTAGCTCTGGATCCAGCGCTTGTACGTGTTCCAGATGATGGACTCCGACGAGGGGCGGATGGCCAGCGGCTCCTCGAGCTCCTCGCCGCCGCCCTGCGTCACCACCGCGACCTGCGGCGCGAAGCCCTCCACGTGATCGGCCTCCTTGCCGAGGAGGCTCATCGGGATGAGCAGCGGGAAGTACAGGTTCTCGTGCCCGGTCGCCTTGAAGCGATCATCGAGCGCGCGCTGGGTGTGCTCCCAGATGGCGTATCCGTGCGGCCTGATGATCATGCTGCCCTTCGCCGGCCCGTGCTCGGCCAGCTCGGCGCGCTTCACGACCTCGACGTACCAGGCGGGGAAGTCGTCGGCATGCGACGGAAGCTTGTTCGTGCTCATGGGGGACCGATGCTACCCGATGCCGGCCTCTGCGCTCGGTCAGGCCGGCGTCGTCGCGGCCCGCAGCGCCCGGCGCTTGCGCCGCGTCCGCCGCCGACGGTCCCCCAGCGCGCTGGGACGGCGATGCCGCCGACGCATGATCAGATGCCGGAAGCGCCCGAAGGTGGCGGCGATGCCACCGCCCCGTTACAGGTTTCCCCGCCGGCCCTGCTCGATCTCGATCGCCTCGAAGAGCGCTTTGAAGTTGCCGACCCCGAACCCACGCGAACCGTGGCGCTCGATGATCTCGAAAAAGAAAGTCGGCCGATCCTGGACCGGACGGGTGAAGATCTGGAGCAGGTAGCCCTCCTCGTCGCGGTCCGCCTCGATGCCGAGCTCCTCGAGGGTCTCCATCGAGACGCCGACGTCGCCGACGCGGTCGGGTAGCGTCTCGTAGTACGCGTGCGGCATGCCCAGGAATTCGACGCCTCGCTGGCGCAGCGTGCGCACCGTGCCGACGATGTCCTCGGTGCGCAGGGCGATGTGCTGCGTTCCCGCGTCGAGGTAGTAGTCGAGGAACTCCTGGATCTGGCTCTTCTTCTTGCCCGACGCCGGCTCGTTGATCGGGAATTTGATCCGCCCGTTCCCGTTCGTCATCACCTTGCTCATCAGCGCCGAGTACTCGGTGTGGATCACCTTGTCGTCGTAGTGGATCAGCTGGGCGAAGCCGAGCACGTCGCGGTAGAAGTCGACGAAGCGGTTCATGTCGCCGAGCGCCACGTTGCCGACGCAGTGGTCCACCTCGAGCAGGATCTGGCCGGTGGCCGCCGCCGCCGGCTGCGTGATCCTGTGGTAGCCCGGGGCGAAGGCGCCGTGATAGTCCGACCGATCCACGAATGAGTGGATCACCTCGCCGTAGGTGTGGATGGCGCTGCGCCGCAGCGTTCCCTTCTTGCCCGTGATCTCGGTCGGCTCGACCGCGCTTCGCGCCCCGCGGGTGGTGGTCTCGCGCCAGGCGGAGGTGACATCGTCAACGGCGAAGGCGATGTCGTGCACGCCGTCGCCGTGCTTCGCGACATGCTCCGCGATCTCGCCGTCGGGGCCGATCGGCGCGGTGAACACGAAACGGATGTCGTTCTGGACCATGACGAAGCTGGACCGATCCCGCACGCCGGTCTCGAGCCCGGCATAAGCCACCGGCGTGAAGCCCCACAGGGCTCGGTAGTAGTGCGCCGCCTGCTTCGCGTTGCCGACCCAGAACTCGACGTGATCGATGCCCTTGAGTGGCAGGAAGTCCTGCGCCTCGGCCGCCGCGTTCGGGTTGATGACGGCCCCGGCCTGGTTCGCTGCCCCACGCGAGATCGTATCGGTCATGGTTGGGACGAGTCTACCGCAGGACCGGTGCCGGCTCAGCCGCCGATTCCAGCCTCGAGCGCGATCTCGATCATGCGGTCGATGGACCGATCGAGCTCCTCGAGCGGCAGATAGCTCTCCTCCGTGCTGACCTCCTCGGACAGAACGTCGCTGACGGTGAGCGCGCAGGCGGCCTGGACGCCCGCGCGTGCGGCCAGGAAAAAGAGTGCCGACGCCTCCATCTCGAAGGCGAGCACCCCGCGCTCGCGCCAGCGCTTCGCGTAGTCGTCATCGGGGTTGTAGAAGACGTCGACCGAGGCGACGATGCCGGTCCGTGCATTCACGCCCGAGGCGTTCGCGGCATCCACCAGGGCCCGGGTGAGCGCGAAGTCGGCGGCGGGCGCAAAGGCCTCTCCGTGAAGGTAGGTGCTGGTGGCGCCGTCGGTGGGGCACGCTGCAGTGGCGATGACGAGCTCCCCGGTCTTGAGCCCCGACGCGATCCCGCCGCAGGTGCCGACCCGGATCAGTCGCCTGGCGCCGAGGCGAAGCAGCTCTTCAACGACGATGCTGAGGCTCGGCGTTCCCATCCCGCTGGTCTGGACGCTGACCGGCGCGCCGCGATACGTGCCGGTGAACCCGAACAGGCCGCGGTGGTCATTGACCTGGCGTGCCGATCCGGGGTCGAAGCGCTCGGCGATGCGGCGCGCGCGGTTCGGGTCGCCTGGCAGGAGGACGAGCGGCGCGTAATCGCCCGCTTCGGCACGAAGGTGGATCTGTGGCATGCGCCGTAGCCTAGCCGAGCGTCGCCTCCAGGGGTTCGCAGCTCGGCACATCGCTCACGCTGGCGCGCGGCTTGCTTACCTATCGACCGATCGATGAGCACGAATCACGAGCCGTCCGCGCCTCCCGATGGGATCGGCGATGAGCACTCGCGTCCGGTGGCCAGCTGGCAACGTCATGCCAGCCCGCTCGCCCTGGTCGTCTTCGGGGTGGTGATCGTCCTCGCCCTCGCCGGGGTTTTCGGCCGTGAACGGGACTGGCGCGCGGAGGCGAATGCCACGCGGCTCAATGTTCACGGTCCCGAGTCGATCCGCAACGGCGAGTTCTTCGAGATGCGCGTCGGCGTCGAAGCGGACCGTGCGATCAGCGAGCTCGTCATCGGCGTCGACCAGGGGCTGTGGGAGGACATGACGGTCAACACGATCATTCCGACCGCCTCCGAGGAAGAGGCGATCGACGGCGAATTCCGCTTCGTATTCGCCGAGCTGGAGCCGCAGACGCCGTTCCTGCTGAAGCTGGATCTGCAGGTCAACCCGGACATCGTCGGTGGCAACGAGGGCGTCATCACGGTGTACGACGGCGAGCGCGTCCTGGCGGAAACTCCGATCTCCATCGGGGTCCTTCCCTGATGGACATCGTCCTCCGCGCGACAGTCATCTTCCTGGCGCTCTATGCCCTCATGCGCTTGATGGGAAAGCGTGAGCTTGGGCAGATGACGCCGTTCGAGCTGATCGTGCTGGTGGTCATCGGCGATCTCATCCAGCAGGGAGTAACGCAGAACGACTTCAGCATGACCGGCGCGGTCATCGCGATCTCGACCATCGCATTCTGGGCCCTGGTCATGAGCTGGCTGAGCTACCTCTGGCCCAGGGCGGAGCGCCTGCTCGAGGGTGAGCCGCGAGTCATCATCCGCGACGGGGAGGTGCTCGAGACGAACCTGCGGCGCAATCGGCTGACCCGCTCCGAGATCGAGTCGGAGATGCGGCTGGCCGGCATCGCTCGCGTCCAGGACGTTGCCTGGGGCATCCTCGAGGCGCGGGGCAAGATCAGCTTCATCCAGCGTGCCGACGGTGGCGGCGAGGAGGCGCCGCCACGGCCGAAGGGCGAGGCGGACGACGGCGCCGTCTGAGCTTGCAGGCGCTAGCATCGGGGCAGATGAGCAGCCGATGGACCGCTGAGCTCGCCTTCGCGACCGACCTCGCCCGGCGCGCCGGCGAGATCCTGGTCGACAGCTACGAGCGCCTCGAGCGGATCGACTACAAGAGCAAGCGCGACGTCGTGACGAACGCCGACTACGCGTCCGAACGCCTGGTGATCGACGCCATCAAGGAACGATACGCCGGCGACGCCATCCTGGCCGAGGAGTCCGGCGAGCACGCCGGCGTCCTGCGAGACGACGGCGTGCACAACGGCCGAACCTGGGTCATCGATCCTCTCGACGGCACCGTCAACTATGCGAACGGAATCCCCTACTACTGCGTCAGCATCGGCCTGGTGGTGGATGACGTCCCGACCGTCGGGGTGATCTTCGATCCCGCGCGCGGCGACCTCTACAGCGCGACGGTCGACGGGCCGGCCACGCTGGATGGCAAGCCGATCCGGACCTCGGGCAAGGCGGCCCTGTCCGACTACGTCGTCAGCCTTGCGGTGATCGGCCGCGGTGGCCTCGCGCGCGAACGCAGGATCGCGCCCCTCATCCGAATCCACCGGCGCATGGGCAGCGCGGCGCTGGCGCTCGTGTACGTCGCCAACGGACGCTTCGACGCCTTTGTCCAGAACGGCGGCCTCTCGCCGTGGGACGTAGCGGCGGCCGGGCTGATCGCCGAGCGTTCGGGCGCCATCGTCACCGACGTCATCGGCGGCCCATGGTGGAACCCGAAGCTTCGCGGCCCGCGGACGAGCGTGGTGGCGGCGCCGCCGTCCCAGCATGCCGCCATCCTCGAGCTGCTCGGCTCACTGAAGACGACACTCCAGACCCGCCGCTGAGCTCCTCGAGGTCAGGCGTTCCGCAGCACGTGGGCCAGCATCCCGAGCGTCAGGGCGGTGGCGCCCCACACGCGCACGCCGCCATAGCGGTATGCCCCCGCCCGGACCCTGAAGCCGCGGCTGCTGAACTCCTCCGTGCCGAGCACGTCGTCGTCGAAGAGCGCGTCGAGCGGCAGCTCCACGATGGCCGACACCTCCGCGTCGTGCGGCACCAACGAGGGACGCCGGCCGACGGTGGCGACGAACGGCCGCAGCTCGAAGTTGCTGACCGGGATCCAGACATCGTCGAGCACGCCGACGATGCGGACGAGCCTCGGCTCGAGCCCGATTTCCTCCCATGCCTCGCGCAGCGCGGCGGCCTCGGCGCTTGCGTCGCCGGCGTCGACCCTGCCGCCGGGCAGCGACACTTCGCCTGCGTGGGCTCGCAGGTCGGCGTGGCGCACCGTGAGCGGGATCACCAGCCTGCCATCCTGCCCGGGGTACATGGCCAGCAGCGTCGAGGCGGCACGGGCCGTCGGGAAGGTCGCCCGATCGTATCGGCGCCGGGTCACCTCGCCGTCAGCGGTTCGCGGCAGCAGGCGTTCGTCGAGCGGGATGGGCCGCGTCGCGCGCCGCAGTGCATCGGCGACGTGGTCCTCCCACCCCGTCTCAGCGCGTAGTATTCGCTCCATGACCCAGGGCCACCTCGATCGTGACAGCCGCGTCCGCGACGAGCTCTACCGCACCCGCGTGCTCGTCAACCGTACGCCGCATTTCAGCCGCCACACGCGGCGCGAGGCAAATGCGGCGCTCGACATCCTCGACGGCCAGCTCGGCCTGAACCAGGTCAATGCCGCGGAAGCGGCGCGAGGGATCGAGCTGCTCAACCGCGCCCACCCGTCCTTGAGCTTCGGCCTGCTGCGGAGCCAGGACTTCGCCGATCGGTTCGCGCCGGCGATCCGCCGTCTCGGCCTGCGGGGCATCGCCGATCGCCTCGACGAGGTCCCATCGTCGGTGATGGCCCTGCCGATTCCCGGCCCGATCGGGGAGCGTGAGCACCGCGACAACCTGCCCCCCGACGAGCGCCTCGACGCCGAGGGCCGACCGCTTCCACCCCCGCCCGGGTTCTACTGACCCGACGGCGACACATCGGTGGCGAGCGAGCGCACCTGCCATCCAACCGGCGTCGCGGAGTATCGGTGGCTCTCGACGCTACCGCAGCGCGTCGATGAGCGCCGGTTCGGTCGGCGTGGAACGCAGCCCGAGCCGATCACCGACGACCGCCGCCAGCGGCGGCTCGAGGTAGGTCGAGCGAAGGGCGTCCCAAGCATCGGCGGCGAAAACTTCGGCCGGCGATCCATCGAGCACGATCCGCCCGGCACGCATGACGATCACGCGCTCGAAGGTCTCCGCCACAAACCGCATGTCGTGGCTGATCGCGATCACCGTGCGCCCTTCGCCCGACATGGAGGTGATTACCGAGCGCACCCGCGTTGTACCGCGCGCGTCCTGCCCGGTCGTCGGCTCGTCCAGGACCAGCACGGGCGTTCGCATGGCCAGGACCGATGCGAGCGCCAGCAGCTTTCGACGCGACTGCCCCAGGTCGTACGGGTTGGTGCTTTCCGCTCCGGCGAGCCCGACGGCGTCGAGCGACGCGGCCACCGCATCGCGCAGTTCCGCGCCCGACCGACCGAGATTGCGCGGCCCGAACTCGACCTCGGCGCGCACGGAGCCAGCGAAGATCTGCCGGTCCGGGTCCTGGAAGACCAGGCCGACCCGGGAGGCGAGCCGGGCCACCGTCAGCGTGGCGGCGTCGGTGCCGTCCACCGTCACGCGTCCCTCGGTCGGTCGCAACAGCCCGTTGAGGTGCCGAACGAGCGTCGTCTTGCCGCTCCCGTTCTGGCCGATCAGCGCAACCCGCTCCCCGGCGCCGATCCGCAGGTTGATCCCGTCCAGTGCTCGGACGGCGCCATCGCGGTAGACGTGGACGAGCGCCTCCGTCACGAGCTCCGTCACCGCAGCGCCGCCTCGAGCCGCGGACCATGCACGCCGGCGGCGGTTGCCGCGCGCCGCAGCCTGACCGGCGCGGGCTCCATCACGCCCAGCTCCCCCAGGCGCTCGTCGCCGAGCACATTGCGCGCCGGTCCGCGCAGGGCAATCCGGCCGTGAGCCAGCACGACCACCTCGGTGGCGACGTCGGCGAGGAGATCGGTCTTCTGCTCGGCCACCAGGATGCTGGCGCCTTCCCCCGCCAGCGTCGCGATGGCATCCGCCACCATCCGGGTGCCCGCCGGGTCGAGCTGGGCGGTCGGCTCGTCGAGCACGAGGTGCGAGGGGCGCATGGCGAGCAGCCCGGCGATGGCGACCAGCTGCTGCTGACCGCCCGACAGCCGCTGCGGGTCGCGCTCGGCAAGCCCGTCGATGCGCAGGGCGTCGAGCGCCGACCATGTCCGCTCGACGACCTCGTCGCGTGGAATGCCCAAATTCATCGGTCCAAAGGAGACTTCCTCGAAGACGCTGCCGGCCACCTGTGACAGCTGGGTCGAGGGATTCTGGAAGCCGATGCCGATCCGCTGGCTGAGCCGATGCATGGGCCAGGCGTCGATGTTCTCGCCATCGAGCGCGATCCGCCCACGAATCTGGCCGCCGACCGTCCGTGGAGCGAGCCCACTCAGCACCAGGCAGAGCGTCGTCTTGCCCGACTCCGACGCGCCCGCCAGGCCGACAACCTCGCCGTCGCGCAGCTCCAGGTCGATGTCGAGCAGGGCGGCGTCGTTGGCGCCGGCGTAGCGGTACCCGATGCCGGCAAGCGCGATCGTCATCGCAGCTGCCCGCTGGCTCGAGCCACGATAAGCAGAAGGAGCGCGGCCAGCAGGACCCAGCGCACCATGGCCTGCCCCCCGGAATCGGGCGGCGACCAGAGCAGGGTTCGGCGTCCGGGCCGAGTGAAGCCGCGCGCCTCGAGGGCCATGGTGCGCTCCTCGACCTCGGCGATCGAACCGAGGATGACGGGCCCCACGATTGGCACGATGCCCCTCAGGCGCCGCCAGATGCTGCCCTCGGTGTCCAGCCCACGTGCACGCTGCGCGGCAGTGATCTGGCCGGCCCGTTCGACCATGGCTGGCACGGTCTGGACCGACGCGTTCGCCACGAACGCCACCCGTGGGCTGATGCCGCGCCGCTCGAGGTCGACCACGAGCTCGCCGGGTCGCGTCGTCAGGTAGAACAGGGTGACCGCGCCGCTGATGGCCATGATGCGGGCCAGGATCTCCAGCGCGAAGGCGAATCCCTCGGCTGTGGCCGTGATCGGTCCCACGCGGAGCAGCACGGTTTCGCCGCCGGGGAAGAAGAAGACGTTGACGAGCAGCGCCGACAGGGCGATCGGCAGCGCCAGCAGCAGCGACAGGCGCGCCAGCCGGCCGAGCACGCGGGCGGCGATGGCGGGCCCGACCACCGCGACCGCGACCAGCAGGGCGGGACCGATCAGCCCGCCGAGGACGACGGCGCCAATCGCCGTCACGGTGGCGAGCGTCGCCTTCGTGAGCGGATTGAGGCGGTGGTAGGCGCTCGGGCCCGGACGTCCGAGGCCGTCGGGGATGCCCCTGCCCGCCGTGGATGCCTCCGTCAGGCGGGCGCTCCCCGCCATTCACCCTCGTCGGTCGCCGGCTCGCCGGCCTCGAGCAGGCGTTCGCCCTGCGGGAAGCGCGCCTTCGTGCGTCGAGCCATGGCGGTGAGGACGAGATACACGACGAAGAACGTCGTGATCTTGTCGACCGGGTCACTGATAAGTCCCTGTCCGAGTGTCGCTGCACCGATGTCGGCTCCTGCCTGGCGGAAGGCGGCGACCAGGAAGTCGGTGCCCCCGCCCGTCACCCCGCCGAACACGTTGGCGCTGATGGGCGCGCTGATGAGCGCGGCGATGATGCCGGTCCCGAGCCCGGCCACGACGACGTATGCCGCCGTCAGGTCGCGGCGGACGAAGAGGAGCGCAAGAAGCCCGACGACGGTGGCGGCGACGAGCAGGAGCACGAGCCAGCCAAGGACGGTGAACACGGCATCCGACCCGCCAACGCCGAGGTCGACCTCGCCACCGAATGCCGGCGAGGTCCATCCCAGGTAGGCGAGATAGGCCATTCCGAGCACGATGGCGACGGTCACCGCGGCCCCTACACCGAGTTGACCGAGCGCGCGGTTCGGTCGAGGACGCAGCCAGCCGGCGCGACCGACCAGGCCGGCGACGACGCCAATGATCGCGGCGACGATTGCGAAGGCGGCCGCCGGCCCGTTCTGGAATGGTGGCGGCAGGACGTAGGTCCACAGCAGGTTCGCCAGCGCCCCGGTCAGGGCGCCGGGGATCGGTCCCGCAAGGGCACCCACCAGGATGGTTCCAATGCTGTCCAGGTAGATCGGCAGCTTCAACGCATTCGCCACCGTGGCGCCGAGGATGATGTTGATCGCGATCGCGATGGGCATCAGGACCAGGGTACGCGTGTCGAACTGGGAGGAGATCGATGCGAGCGAGCGGGTCTGGATGAACTCGACCGCGGCATAGGCAAGGAAGGCAACGACGAGACCGATGGCGCCTATGAGCGCAAACGAGTTGGCGCCCTCCGCATCGAAGAAACTGTCCGGATCGATGCCGGTCGCGAAGTTTCCGATGCCGATGATGCCGACGACGGCGATGATGAGGAACGCCACGAGGGCGGCGATCCAGCGGACGAGCATGGGTTGATCCTCCTCCGTGTGTGAGCCGTTCGCGATCAGCTGTACGGCGCGCCGACGGCGCGAGCGAGGCGCGTGATGAGCTCCGCCTTCATGCCCTCGGCATCGATGGCGGTGGCAACCGAGACCGCTGGCCGGCCATCGGCCTCCGAGCGATAGAGGCTGCCGGCCATGGCCGGATCCGAGCTGGTGTCACATGCCAGCGTCTCGGTCACCGAATCGGTGACGAGATCGGGACGCAACAGCGCGCCGATGAGCACGACCGGGTCGTGGAGGTAGGCGCCGTCGATCCCATCGGCCTGTTGATGGAAGCCGACGTAGAAGCGCACCGCGTCGCGGACGATCCCCGCAAGGTGGGTGTCGGGAAGGTCGCGCAGGTCGTCCATGCCGAAGACGATGTCCTGGGTGGCGTCGAGCGGGAAGATGCGATCGATCGCGCCGGCGCGCAGGCAGGCCTCGGCCGCCTCCGGATCGACGCAGGCGTTCCACTCGCCGGTCTCGGTGGTGTTGCCGCGCTCTTCGAGCGTGCCGCCCATCCAGATCACCTCGCGGGCGCCGGCCGCCAGGTCAACTCCCTGCTGGGTGGCCGAGGCGAGGTTGGTCAGCGGGCCGAGCGCCACCACGGACATCTCGCCCGGATGACGGTTGACGTGCGCACCGAGGTAGCGGCTGGCCGGGATGGCGGTGTACTCGGTCGTGCCCAGCTGCCGGTCCTCGCCGCGCAGCTCGACGTAGCCGGTGCCCGTCGGACCGTGCGTGTCGGGCGCCGTCCGCAGGCGTCGCTGCAGCGGCCGCGCGGCGCCGATGCTGACCGGGACGTCGCCGCGGCCCACCATGCGCAGGATTTTGCCGGTGTTGCGCGCCACGTGGTGGATCTCGACGTTGCCGGCGACGCAGGTCACGCCACGCAGGTTGAGCTCGGAGCTGGTGGCCGCGATGAGCAGGGCGATAATGTCGTCGATCCCGGTGTCGACGTCCAGGATCAACGGGCGCGGCTCCTGCTGGGATGCGGCGTCGGCGTCCATCGGGCGCCTATGGTACGCGCCAACCGCCTGCCTGACCGACCTTCGTCGCCAGCGGCCGGCCGAGCGTCTCGCTGACGTGCCGCGCCGCCACCAGGAGCGCGTCGAGATCGACCCCGTGCGAGAGGCCCTCCCGATCGAGCAGGTACACCAGGTCCTCGGTGGCCAGGTTACCGGCGGCACCGGGCGCGTACGGGCAGCCGCCGGTCCCGCCGGTCGACGCGTCGAAGCAGCGGACGCCGAGCTCGAGTGCCGCCGTGACGTTCGCCAGGGCCGTGCCGCGCGTGTCGTGGAAGTGCATGGCCAGGCGCTCGGCCACGAACCCGGCGGAGACGAGCGCACCCACTACTCGGCGCACGTCCGTCGGCCCGGCGACACCGATCGTGTCGCCGATCGAAAGCTCGTCGACGCCGAGCTCGAGCAGCTGCTGCGCGACGGCCACCACCGCCGCCTCGCTGACCTCGCCCTGGTACGGGCAGCCGAAGGCGGTGCTCAGGTAGCCGCGCGTCCACCAGCCCCGCTGACGGGCCGTCTCGGCGATCGGACGGAATGCCGCGATCGACTCCGCGATCGTCATGTTGATGTTGGCTTTCGTGAACGGTTCGGACGCGGCGGTGAAGACGCAGATGGCATCCGCGCCGGCCGCTTCGGCGCGGGCCAGGCCCCGCTCGTTGGGGACGAGCACCGGATAGCGGACCATCGGCCGCCGCTCGAGGTAGGCCATCAGCTCGTCCGCATCGGCCAGCTGTGGGATTGCGGCCGGCGCCACGAAGCTGGTCGCCTCGATCTCGCGCAGGCCGGCATCGGCCAGCAGCTCGATGAAGCGTAGCTTCGCCTCGGTGGGGATCGGAGTCGCCTCGTTCTGCAGCCCGTCCCGCGGCCCGACTTCGTAGACCCGGACGTCGCGATCAGCCATCGCGCTCATGGTAGGCGGCGACCTCCGCGAGCACATCGCCGCGCTGAACCTGGGCACCCTCCGCGACCACGAGGCGGACGACCGTGCCGTCGACGGGGGCCAGCACGGCGTGCTCCATCTTCATCGCCTCGATGACGACGACGGGCTGGTGCGCGCGCACGGCCTCGCCCTCGCTCGCGCGCACGGCGATCACCCGGCCCGGCATCGGCGCCGCCAGGACCGCTGAGCCGCCGCCGGCGATCGACGCGTGGCGCACAGCCTCATCGACCGTGGGAGGCGGAGCGAGCCCGAACTCGTGCGACTGCCCGTCGACGTCGATGTGCACGCGATCGCCGTCGAGGGCGGCGACCACGGTCGGCTGCCGGCTCACGATCGTGGCCCGCTCGACACCCTCGGAGACGAGCCGCACGATCGCATCGCCGTTGAGCCGCCAGCCCGCGCCCCAGATCCCGCTGTCGCGGCCCACCAGCGCCGCGGCCGCGCCGGCCCAATGCTCGTCGTCCAGCGGACGGCCGGCCGGGGGTTCGAGCGCCGCGATCGTGTCGGTGCGCATCTCACCGTCCCGCATGGGTGCCTGCGCCAGGAGCCAGCGCAGGAAGCGCAGGTTGGTGCGCACACCGAGGACGGTGGTCCCCTCCAGCGCGGCCCGAAGCCGCTCGAGCGCCTGGTGACGCGTACGGCCGTGGGCGATCAGCTTGGCGAGCATCGGGTCGTAACGATCAGCGACCAGATCGCCCTCGCGCACGCCCGTGTCGATCCGGACACCGGTGGGCCAGCTGATCCCGGCCAGCCGCCCGGTGGCCGGCAGAAAGCCCGCTTCGGGGTCTTCCGCATAGAGGCGCGCCTCGATCGCGTGGCCCCCGATGTGAGGTGGCTCGCGCAGCCCGATCTCGGCGAGCCTGGCGCCGGCAGCGATCCGCAGCTGGTCGGCGACGAGGTCGCGCCCGGTGACCGCCTCGGTGACCGGATGCTCGACCTGGAGCCGCGTGTTCATCTCGAGGAAGTGGAAGGCGCCCGAGTCGGTGAGGAGCATCTCGACCGTGCCGGCCCCGACGTAGCCGGCCGAGGCGGCGACCCGAAGGGCGGCATCGCCCATCCGCGCCCGGAGCTCGCCGCCGACCGACGGCGCGGGCGCTTCCTCCACGATCTTCTGGTTGCGCCGTTGCGCGCTACAGTCGCGCTCGCCGAGATGCACGCCGTTGCCCTGGCCGTCGAAGAGGACCTGTACCTCGACGTGGCGCGAACCTTCGAGCAAGCGCTCCAGGATCAGCCGGTCGTCCCCGAAGGACCGATCCGCTTCGCGCCGCGCCGCCGCCAGCGCCTCGCGCAGCTCGCGCGCCGATCGCACTACCCGCATCCCCTTGCCGCCGCCGCCGGCGGTCGGCTTGACCAGGAGCGGGAAGCCGACACGCGCCGCCTCGCGGACGAGGGTGTTGTCGTTCTGATCCGCACCGTCGTAGCCGGGCACCGTCGGCACCTCGAGCGCGGCGGCCTGCCGCCGGGCGGCCGCCTTGTCGCCCATGGCCTCGATTGCCTCCGGCGGTGGTCCGACCCAGGTCAGCCCGGCGGCAAGGACCGCGCGCGCGAAGACCGGATTCTCCGCGAGGAACCCGTAGCCCGGATGGACCGCATCGGCGCCGCTGGCTCGCGCGGCTTCCAGCAACGCCCGGCCGTCAAGGTACGAGCCGATCTCGTGGCTCTCGTCGACCGCGTCGGGGGGACGCTCATCGATGGCATGGACGCCGATGACGCGCATCCCGAGACCGCGCGCGGTGCGCGCGATGCGCGTGACGATCTCACCGCGATTGGCCACCAGCAATGCGCGGATCGATCTCGTCGGATGGACCGAGCCGCCCGCGACGCCGCCGAGCGACGAACGCGACACGCGAACGCGCGAGCCGACCCTGGTCGCTGGCAGCCGGCCGTCCGCGATCCAGCGCTGGATCGTCCGGACCGTGACGCCGAGCTCCTCGGCGACGGCGCGCGGGGTCAGGTCGTCCGTGCTCACTGTCGCAATTGTCGCAGAGGAGGTGCGTCAGGCGTCGCGCCACCGCGGAGACCGCTTGTCGAGGAAGGCAGTCAGCCCTTCCTGTCCCTCGGGTGAAGCACGTTGCTGCGCGATATGTCGCACGGTGTGCCGCCGCGCCTCGTCCGGATCGAGCGAGCGCAGCTCGCGGATCAGCGCCTTCGCGGCGCGCGCCGCCGTCGGGCCGGCCGATCGCAGCTCGTCGAGCAGTGCCGCCACGCGGGCGTCCAGTGCAGCGACGTTGTCGAGCACCTCGTGGACGAGGCCGATGGCCCGGGCACGATCGGCCTCGAACCGCATGCCGCTGGCGAAGAGCGCGCGAGCCTGCGACTCGCCGATCTTCGGCAGGACGAAGGTGCTGATGACGGCCGGGATGAGGCCGAGCTGCGTCTCCGTGAATCCGAATGTCGCGTGCCGCGTGGCGACGACGATGTCGCCGACCGCACAGAGGCCCATCGCACCACCCAGGGCCGCCCCCTGCACGCGGACGATGACGGGCACCGGACAGCCGTCGATCGCAAGGAACATGGCCTGCATGGCGGCCGCGTCTCGCTCGTTCTCGGTCACGGAGAGGCCGATCGAAGCCCGCATCCAATCCACGTCGGCGCCGGCGCAGAAGACGGGGCCGTCGCCAGACAGGACGATGCCGCGCAGGGCTTCGGGTGGCTCGCGTGATAGCTCGTCGAACGTGGCGCGCAGCTCTCCGATGAGCGCGGCGTTGAACGCATTGCGAACCTCCGGCCGATCGAGGATGACCCGCACGAACGTGCCCTCGCGGGCAATCCGCAGCCCGCTCATCGGCCACGTCCGCTGCGGTGGAAGGGTTCGGCCACGGCACGGACCTGGCCCAGCAGCGGCTCCTCGAGCCAGACCACCTCGGTCTCGTCGGGAACGTCCACCGTTGCGGACGCACCGGGCCTACCGACAAGTCCGAGCATCAGGCGTGGCCGCCCATCCGGTCCGTCACTGTCCACGAGGTAGGCCGCCTCGACGTCCGTGTCGCGCAGCGCCGTCACCAGCGACCGCTCGATCTCTCGCGTGTCCCGTCCGGGAAGGCGAATCCGGATCGACGAGCGCGCGGTCGCCTCGAACAGAGGCTCGTCGGTGCCGGGCAGGCGACCTGCCGCCAGCGCCGCGAGCTCCTCCGCGTCGAAGCGATACGGAACAGGGCCAGCCGGATCCATGATCGCGGGCATGCCGGCCGAGGCCAGGTTGGCGATCGCGATGCGAGCCGGCAGCGGCAGGTTGGCGGTGTGCGCCGGTGCCCACGCCGCCAGGGCGCCGATCGACCCGAATACCACGCTCACCGGTGCTCCGTGTTCGCCCTCGCGCGCGAGCATCACGCTGATCTCGACCTGCTCGTCGTCGTTGACGGCGGATGCCAGCGCTTCCTTCGCCTCCTCGCCATGCTCAGGCGGCACCGGCAGCAGCAGCGTCCCGCTCATCAGGGTTCGGTAGAACGCGTCGAGCGGTGCGCGCTCGCCGCGTTCCTCCGCGTCGCGGGCCGCGAGCATGGCGTCGAACAGATTGGCGGCGCTGGTCTCGAGGGAGCCCGACGGGGTACCGCGGTCGTGCGAGCCGGGCGCCGGTCGATCGGTCTGTGTCATCGGTCCGGTGAGCCTACCGGATGCTGCTAGCATCGTCCGCATGATCCGGGGCATCGACCACCTGGTCATCGCATGCGCCGATCCGGACGAGGCGGCCAGCGAGCTCGAGTCCGCCATCGGGCTGACCGCCGCAGGCGGCGGGCGCCATGCCGGGCTGGGGACGTTCAACCGCATCGCCTGGCTGGCGGACGGCAGCTACCTCGAGCTGATCGGGGTGGAAGATCGTGAGATGGCGCTGCGCACGCCGGTCGGGGCGGCCACGGTTGCCACGCTGGATGCCGCTGGCGGTGGGCTGGCGACGTGGGCCCTGCGGGACGACGAGGTCGAGCTCACCGTCGGGGCGCTACCGGAGGACGCGTTCGGCCCCGTCACGCACGGGAGTCGCACGCGTCCCGACGGCGAAGCGGTGGAATGGTGGGCAGCATTCCCGCAGGCGCCCCTGGGACCGAGTTCCGTGCCGTTCCTGATCCGGCACGCCTACGTCGGCGCGGAATGGAGTCACGCCGCCCTGGCCCAACGCGAGGCCTTCCGCCATCCGATCGGTTCGCCGGTGGCACTGGCGCGCCTCGACCTGGCCACGAACGACCCGCCATCCACGGCCGCCCTGCTGCACGAGCAGCTCGGGCTGGATTTCTGGGCCGTCGCGGACCTGGCCGTCGCCGACCTCGGCACACACGTCGTTCGCCTGGCCCCGCGCGGCGAGATGCCGGTGCCCGCGGTGGTCACGCTGGCGGCCGACATCGATGCGCCGCGGACGGTCGAGCTGCTCGGGATGCGGTTCGACGTCGAGCGCGCCGAACTGCCCCTCGCGGTGCCAGACCGTTCGTGACGGGCAATGAGGACCGGGATACACCCAGGGTTGCCAGCACGCCACTCGGCGAAGGGTGGGGACGTCCGCCAGAATCTCGCGTTCTTGCCCCGGGCCGCTCACTCCAGGTGTGTACGGCCGCCTCCTTCCGGCGGGAGGCCACGCGGCGCGTCGATGCCGTCACATACGGTAGAGCGCGAAGCCCGGCTCGGGGATCGGTGCATTCAGCGCCGCGCTGATGCCCATGGCCAGCACGCGCCGGGTGTCGAGCGGATCGATGACGCCGTCGTCCCACAGCCGCGCCGTCGAGTGGTAGGGAGACCCCTCGCGCTCGTACTTCTCGAGGATCGGGGCCTCGAAGGCGTCTCGGTCCGCATCGGTCTCAATGCCGCCGCGAACGGTCGACAGCACCCGCGCGGCCTGGGCGCCGCCCATCACGCTGATCCGGGCGTTCGGCCACATCCACAGCTGGCGGGGTCCGTACGCACGCCCGGCCATGCCGTAGTTCCCGGCTCCGAAGCTACCGCCGATGATGACCGTGAACTTCGGCACGTTCGTGGTGCTCACCGCGGTCACCAGCTTGGCCCCGTCGCGCGCAATGCCTCCCGCCTCGTACTCGCGGCCCACCATGAAGCCGGTGATGTTCTGAAGGAAGACGAGCGGGACTCGCCGCTGGCTGGCCAGCTCGACGAAGTGCGCGCCCTTCAGTGCCGACTCGCTGAACAGGATCCCGTTGTTGGCGATGATCCCGACCGGGTAACCGTGGAGGCGCCCGAAGCCGGTGACCAGCGTCGTCCCGTAGCGCTCCTTGAACTCGTGGAAATCGCTCCCGTCGACCAGGCGGGCGATCACCTCGCGCACGTCGTAGCTCTGCCGCGCATCGGCCGGGATGACGCCGTAGAGCTCGTCGGCGGCGATGGCGGGATCGGCCGCTTGGGCCGGCTCCCAGGGCGGCGGGGGCTTGCGGCGGTTCAGATTGCGAATGATCTGGCGGCCGATGGCCAGCGCATGCTCGTCGTCGAGCGCGTAGTGGTCGGCCACGCCGGACTCGACGGTGTGCACCTCGGCGCCGCCTAGGTCCTCGGCGCTCACCTCTTCGCCGGTGGCCGCCTTCACCAGCGGTGGACCCCCGAGGAAGATCGTCCCGGTGCCTCTGACGATGACCGTCTCGTCGCTCATGGCCGGCACGTAGGCGCCGCCGGCCGTGCAGGAGCCCATGACGAGGGCGACCTGTGGGATGCCGCGCGCGCTGAGCTGCGCCTGGTTGTAGAAGATGCGCCCGAAGTGCTCCCGGTCCGGAAAGACCTCGTCCTGCAGCGGCAGGAAGGCACCGCCGGAGTCGACGAGGTAGAGGCACGCCAGCCGGTTCTCGAGCGCGATCTCCTGCGCACGCAGATGCTTCTTGACGGTGATCGGGTAGTAGGTGCCACCCTTGACGGTCGCGTCGTTGGCGACGATGACGCATTCTGAACCCTCGACCCGACCGATGCCGGTCACGATGCCGGCCCCCGGCGCCTCGTCCCCGTACAGGCCGTTGGCCGCCAGCGCGGAGAACTCCAGAAACGCCGAGCCGGGGTCGATCAATCGATCGATTCGTTCGCGGACCGGCAGCTTGCCCCGCTCGCGATGGCGCGCGACGGACCGATCGTCGCCGGCCGCGCCTCGGACTGCCAGCGCCGCCTGACGGGCGCGCAGCTCCTCCACCAGCCGGGCCATGGCAGCGGCGTTGTCGCGAAAGGCTGTCGATGCCGAGTCCATTGAGCTGCGCAGCGTGGCCATCGCCGGAATTATGGCGGCGGGGCGGGGGAAGCGCGGCCTCAGGCGAGGGTGACGAGCGGGACGATCTGCGCGATGTGGGCGGTGTTGACGATAACGACGCTCACGACGTGCTCGAAGGGCGGCTCGTCGTTGTGGAGGATGTAGGCGTCGGTGAGCGGCAGGAACGAGTGGGTGCGAGCCAGGTGAAGCCCGACCTCTACGCCAGGATGCAGGTGCACGTTGCCGGTTACGTTGAATGGCCCGGCGGTGACGGCCGCGCGGCGAAGCCGACGATGGAGGCGCAGCTGCCGGCTCGCGCGCCACTCGGGCGGCATGGCGAGGATGACCTGTGCGGTCGGCAGCGACTCCCACTCGCCGTTATCGCCGACGACGGCATCGGGGGAGGGAGGCATGATCTCATCGAGCGCGCCGGGGCTGGGGCGCCAGAGGCGAAGCTCGTCCTGGGTCCTGAGGAGATCGGTCACCCGCTGGCCACCGGGCGCGAGCCAACCGACGATGCGAGACTGGGCGGTATAGAGCTCGATGGCGGCCAGCTCCGGAGCGACGGCAAGCGCCGCGTTGCCGTGGGTCGCCGCGACGCCGGGGCCGCGGCGCCAGTTCCAGAACGTCACGTTGCCTCCTGCTCGGAATCGGCCGCGCGAGCACAGGCGGGCCGTAGCCGAACCGTACGCGGGCGGCGCCCTGTCACCAACGGGCCGAAAGTCCTACGTCGGGCCGTTGCCCGCCGTCACCGAACCGGGACCCGGATCGCAGGCGGTCGCTATCGTGCGCGGATGATCCAATTCGACGACTTCGCCCGCGTCGAGATGCGGGTCGGCCGCATCATGGAGGCGCGCCCCTTCCCCGAGGCCCGCAACCCGTCGTACCGGCTGCGCCTCGATTTCGGGCCCGAGCTTGGCGAACGAGTCAGCTCCGCCCAGCTGACGGTGACCTATCCGGAGCCTACGACGCTCGTCGGCCGACAGGTCGTCGCCGTCCTCAACTTCCCGCCGCGCCGGATCGCCGGGTTCAAGAGCGAGGTCCTGGTGCTCGGAGCCATGGGTGACGACGGCGAGGTGTACCTGCTCCAGCCCGAACCTGCCTGCCCGGAGGGCCTGCGTATCGGTTGATCGGATCGGGCTCGGGCGCGATACTCCACGTCGAGCGCCTCGATCAGCCGGCGCATGCCCCATCCGCCCGCGCGGCAAGAGTCCGCGCGCCCGTCGATCACGGCTCGAAGGAGCCTACGACCACCCGATGTCCGTAGCCGATGCGGCCCCCACCGCCCTCGTGTCCGTTTCCTGGGCGCGGGAGCATCTCGACGACGCCAAGGTCCGGTTCCTCGAGGTCGATGTCGACACCGACGCGTACGAAACGGGCCACCTTCCCGGCGCAACCGGGATCAATTGGAAACGTCAGCTGACCGACGCGGTCCGGCGCGACCTCGTCAGCCGCGACGATCTCCAGTCCCTGCTCCGCGCCGCCGGCGTGGACGACGACACCACCATCGTCCTGTACGGGGACAACCACAACTGGTTCGCCGCCTGGGCGTACTGGCAGCTGCGCTACCAGGGCCTCGACAACGTTCGGCTGCTCGATGGCGGCCGCGCCAAGGTGGAGGCGGACGGGCTGCCGCTGACCACCGAGGCGCCGGCTCACCCGGCCGGCTCGATCACCCTGCCCGCCGAGACCCGCGAGGAGCTGCGCGCCTATCGGCAGCAGGTCATCGACGGCATCGGCTCGTCCGACCGCGGCCTCGTCGACGTGCGCTCGCCGGAGGAGTACCGCGGCGAGCTCGCCGCGCCGGCCCACCTTCCACAGGAGGCCGCCCAGCGCCGTGGACACATCCCGGGCGCGGTCAACGTGCCGTGGTCCACCGCGGTGGCCGAGGACGGAACCTTCAAGCCGATCGAGCAGCTGCGCGAGCTGTACGCCGCGCAGGGCGTCACCGGGGAGGACGAGATCGTGGCGTACTGCCGCATCGGCGAGCGCTCAAGCCACACCTGGTTCGCCCTGCACGAGCTGCTCGGTTACGACCGGGTCCGCAATTACGACGGGTCGTGGACCGAATACGGCTCGCTGGTCGGCGTGCCGATCGAGACCGGCGAGCGAGCCCCGAGTTGACCGATGCGCGGGCGGTGAGCACGCCGCTGACCGGCGAGGCGCCCGACGGGATGCCGGACCCGCAGCTCGCCCCGCCGCAGCTGGCCCGTAGCGGCGACCCGTTTGCGGCGCTGCGGCTGGTCCACTTCGTGTCGCGGCTGCGGCGCAACGAGACACTCCAGCTGCGCGACGTGGTGGCGGCGCTGAACGCCGAGTTCCTTGACTGGTACTTCAGCGAGAAGGTCGTGCTGGCCGAGCTCGTTCAGCTCCAGGCCAATTGGGCGATCAGCTTCCACGGCGACGACCGGATCGTGCTCGACCGCAACGACCGCGGCCATACCCTGCTCATCATCGACTCCACCAAGATGAGCGCGTTCCTGGTCAATGAGGCGCGCCGTCTCGCCGAAGCCTGCGCTGATGAGCTGCGCCGCTTCACCCTCGGCGACGGGATATCGGTCGACAACTAGCCGCGCAGCTGGTCGAGGTCCTTGTCCTGTCCGATGATGATCAGCTCGTCCCCCTCGGCGATCCGCTCGTCCCGCGTCGGGTTGACGAGGACCTGCTTGCCGCGGCGCAATGCGATCGGCGTCACTCCCATCCGGCCCTTGAGGTCGATCTCGCCGAGTGATCGGCCGATGAACGACTTGGCAGGGCGCACCTTCTCGATGCCGAAGCTCGGCGCTACGTCGAGGTAGTCGATCACATTCGGGACGTTGAATGAATGGGCCAGGCGGAGGCCGGTCTCGCGCTCGGGGAAGACGACCCGATCGGCACCCACGCGGGCGAGGATCTCGCCGTGGAGCAAGTCCCCGGCCTTGGCGATCACGTTTCGCACGCCGAGTCGCTTCAGGACCATCGTGGCGAAGATGGACGGCTCGGCGTCGCTGCTGATCGCGACGATGGCGGTGCTGAATTCAGCGGCGCCGGCTCCGCGCAGGGCGTCCTCGTCGGCGGCATCGAGCTGGAGGGCGTGCGTCACGTCGGGCGCGATCTCATTCACGCGCTGTTCGTTGCGATCGATGGCGAGCACCTCGTGGCCGAGGCGCTCGAGCTCATGCGCGACCGCCGAGCCGAACCGACCCAGTCCGATGACGACGACCTGCTCTCTCGCCATGGCAGCCTAGCCTAGCCGATGCGCACCGACTCCACCGCGGGCCGGAACGGGACGGGCTGTGCCCGTGCCGCGAGCGCGAGGACGAGCGTGAGTGGCCCGAGTCGGCCGACGAACATGGCGAATGTCGCGATCAGCCGGCCCGGATCGCTGAGTTCCGGCGTGATCCCCGTCGTGGCGCCGACGGTGCCGAACGCTGAGACTGCCTCGAACAGCGTCTGGACGAAGGTCGCCTCCGTGGTCAGCGTGAGCCCAAGACCGATGAGAAAGACGAAGGCAATCGCCAGAAGGGCGACCGCGAGGGCGCGGTATACGATCGCATGCTGGATGCGCCGTCCGAACGCGATCGCCGAGGGCTGCCCCCGGACGGTCGACACGATTGCGATCAGGAGCACGCTGAACGTCGTGACCTTGATGCCGCCGGCGGTTGAGCCGGATGCGCCACCAATGAACATGAGCGCCATGACGACGAACAGCGTCGCCTCAACGAACGCACCTGTGTCGAGGGCCGTGAAACCGGCGGTGCGGAGCGTCGCCGATTCGAAGAGCGCGTTCAGCAGGCGCTGCTCCGTGGGGAGCGCGCCCAGCGTGGCCGGATTCGACCACTCGGTGAAACCGATGAGGAGCGTCCCACCGACGAGCAGCGCCACGGTCGCAACGATGACGAGCTTCGTCTCGAGCGCCATCCGCGCCCAGCGTCGCTTCGCGATCGCGTCGCCGACGACCGCGAAGCCGAGCCCGCCGAGGGTGAGCAGGACGGCGACGGTGAGGAGCACGATCCAATCGTCGACGAAGGGCGAGAGACTGCGGAACCCGCCCGTCAGGTCGAAGCCGGCGTTGTTGAAGGCGCTGATGGAATGGAAGACGCCCCACCAGATGCCGAGAGGATCGCCCGGCGGTCCCGCCTCCGGCCCCGAGGTGAAAGCGATCGACAGGACGATGGCTCCGATGAGTTCGGCCACGATGGTGAAGATCGCGATCCGACCGAGGAGCCCCGTCACGCTGCCGAGCTGCATGCCGCCGAGCGACTCCTGCACGAGGAGGCGATCGCGCAACGTCGACCGACGGCCGAGGAAGAGCCGGAGGAGGAGCGTCGACCCTGCCATGATCCCGAAGCCGCCCGACTGGATGAGAACCAGGATCACGACCTGCCCGAACGGGCTCCAGTGCGTCGCGGTGTCGACGACGGTCAGCCCGGTGACGCAGGCGGCGCTCGTGGCCGTGAACAGCGCGTCGACGAATCGAGTCGGTGCGCCTTCGTTCGTGGCCATCGGCAGGGACAGGAGGGTGGTTCCGGCGGCGATAAGGACAGCGAACAGGAGGAGAAGCGAGAGCGCCGGGGAGGGCGCCCGCCGAAGGCGCCGGGGCGGCTTGATCGTGAAGGTTTGCGGCCGCGTTCGCTCGACGCGCACGCGACGGTCTCCCTGGCGACGAGGAGGGTGCGTCATCTGGCCGCGGCCGTGCGCGAGATCACGCTGGGAGGGTACCGCGGGTCAGACCCGGTCCGAGCCTCCGGCCTGTCCGACCGCGGCGCCCATCGGCTCCGCGACCGCCGGACGGACGTCCCCATCGGCCACCGGCAGTGGCACCCGCCGCGGCTTCGGCCGGAACGGGCTCGTCTCCGGTACAACCGGGCCGTCGGACTCGGTCAGGGAGCCGCCGCGGTAGGCCTCCCACACGGCCATCACCGTGTCGCGGTGCGGCTTGATGCGGCAGTGCTCGTCGCGGTTGCCCATCTCGTCGCAGTAGCCGAGCGGCACGCACTTCGGGACCAGGAAGCTGCCGAAGAAGGGGCTGACGCGGAAGACCTCGTGGCGGATCTGCTTGAAGAGCTGACGGATCTCCCATTGCGCCATGGTGCACAGCCGCAGCCCACTCATGTGGATGAGCTGGCGCAGGTTGACCGTCATGATCAGGTTCGTCTGCATGGCGTTCGGGAAGATGAAGCGGGCGTCCTCGGCCGGCACCTCGGCCTGAAGGAGCTGGCCGTACAGATCGAGGTTCTCGTCGACGGCCCGTTGGAAGCGGCCGGCGAGATCATCGGGCAGGTCGCCGTTGGCGATGCTGTCGGGGACCGTGTAGTTGTCGCGTTTCTTGAAGCTGACGTAGCGCTGCGACTGTTGATCGAACGCCGTGCCGGCGCGATGCCGGACGAGCTGGTGGCTGAGCGTGCGCGTCACGCCGCTGATGGCGAAGGTGAAGTTCACGTGCTCGATGGTCGATCCGTGCCCCGACTCCATCACCTTGCGGACGAGGCTCTGCTGCTTCTCGTCGGCGACCTCCCGACTCACCGCCTTGTCCCAGATCCGGTCGGGCACGAGCTCCGAGTAACAGGTCCGGCATGCGGTGTAGATGATCGGGAGGTAGTACTCCTCGACGATCTCCTTCGTCGGGAAGATGAGCCTCGCGGACAGGTCGGTGGCGGTCGACGGCATGTGCTGCCTCACGGTGCCAGCCGGCGACTGGCGAGGGTAGTGGGTTATCCACAGAACGTTACCCACACAGTGTATGACATCGGTGGATAACTGGGAACCCCAATTCTCCGGTCAAGCGGCCCTGTTCGTGCTCCGAATGCTATATGTCTCTCCGGATTCCCCAGCGGCGACGCGATTCATGCGTCATACAGCGGTCAACGCTGCGCGCCCTCGTCCGAGGCTGCGTCCTGGGTGGCGGCTGGTTCCTTCGGCTCGAGGCGGGCCAGGCCATGCAGCCGGTCGAGCGCGATGCGGTCACCGCCCGCCACCCGGGCGCTCTCGAGCGCCTCCTCGGCGCGGGCAAGCAGAGAATCCGCGTCGAGATCGTCACCGCTGCGCATGACGGCAACGCCGCCGCTGAGGGTGGCTCTCACCTCAACGCCGTCCAGGGCGATCGCTCGCTCGCCGATGCGACGGCGGAGGGCATCCGCGAAAATGGCGGCGCCTCCCTCGTCCGTGTGCGGCAGGATGGCCAGCAGCCCGTCGCTTCCCGAACGCCCGATGGCATCCGACGCTCGCACACGGAGCCGGGCACGGAGTGCCACCTCACGCAGCACCATGTCGCCGGCATCGATGCCATGCGCGGCATTGAGCTCTCCGAAGCGGTCGACGTCGAGCAGCACCACGGCCACCGAATGCTGGTACCGACGCGCCTGGGCCACTTCGACGCGCAGCCGATCGATGATCGCGCCGCGGCTGGCGACGCCGGTGAGCGGGTCCGTCGTGGTCGCGCGTTCAAGCTCGGAGCGCTGGAGCTCCACGGTGCGGCGCGCCTGGAGGAGCTCCTCGATAGTGCCCCGCAGCTCTCGGCCCAGCCGCTCGGCGTCGGCCGAGACTCCGGGGTCGTAGACCACCACCGTGATGGCGCTGCTCTCCCGGTGGATCGACAGCTCGAGCCCGCCGATTGGCGTGCGCCGCAGCACCGTCTCGGATCCGGCCGGCAGCTGCGCCAACGACACGCCCAGCAGGTCCTCCAGCTGCACGCCCGCGGATGCCTCGTCCAGGCCGAGCAGTGCCCGGGCGGCCGGATTCCACGATCTCAGCCGGAGGTGTCCGTCGAAGCGGAGGACCCCCTCCGAGAGCTGCATCGCCAGCGCGGGCAGGGCCTGGTCGTCGGCCTCGACGGCCGGCCGGCCGTGTTCGACGAAGGCGCGCAGAACCAGGAGCGACGCACCCGTGAAGGCGGCGAGCGCGAACAGTAGCTCCACCCCTGCATCCCGCCCGATTGCCAGCGCGGCCGCACCGAGGGCGAGGGCGACCGCCGCCGGAGTCAAGTCGCGGCCGGCGGCCACTGCAGAGGCGACGATCGCGAGCGCCGCGGCCGCCGCCAGCATGGGCGTTCGATACGCCACTACGAGACCCCCGGCGGCCGGCAGGAGCTCCGCCACGACGGCGGCCTCTGCCCCCAGGAGCACGATGCCGGCAACCGCAATCCGTTTGTCCCGCCCGGTGACGAGCGCGCCGAGCCGCTCCGCAGCGGCGGCGGCCAACACGAGCACCGCGGCGGCCGCGATCGGCAGCGAGATCGATGAAGAACCGGTCGCCAGCGCGACCGAGCCGCCGGCCAGTGCCGCGAAGCCGCCGGAAAGGAGGAGGGCGGCCAGCGAGCCACGGCGCATGCCGACGATGACTGACGCGATCGTGGCACCCGCGGAAGCGATGAGCAGGGCGGCAGCCGAGGCGCTGACCACCCAGGCGATGCCGCCCCCGAGCTCCATCGAAGGCAGCGCGGGCAGCACGAAAACGGGCGCCATCAGGGCCACGATCGACAGCGATCCGAGCACCGCGCGAATAGCGGGCCCGCTCGGGCGTCGTTCCATGCGCTGAGTGTCGCCGCAGCCCGAGCGCAGCGGCAATGGTACGAACGATGCCCGGTCGAGCCCGGCCTATATACTCGGCCTCCGTGAACGCTCGTCCCGCCGTCATGTCGCGAGCGGCCTTCCTGGCGGCGACGGATGCCCTCATCGAGGCCGGTGACGCCCTCCTGGCCGAGCCCGACTGGGATCGTTTCCGCGCGTGGCTGATGGAATCCGACACGCTGCTGGAGCGGGTCTGGGGTCGCATGGACCGCTATCACCTCGCCTGGCTCAATGTCGGGCGCGGCAGCGCGCCGCCGGGCTCCACGCTGGACGAAGCGGGCACTCAGCGGTTCATTGCGGACGTGGCGAGCGGCAAGCTGGCCGTCCTGCGTACGATGAGGACGAGCGTCGAACGACAGGGCTGGTCCCTGCTCTCCGACGATGATGCGCAAGACGACCCGACCGAGGAGAATCGGTGAGCTATCCGATCGCGCCCGGCGGCCTGGCGGCCGTCCTGGCCCATCCCGATGACGAGAGCTTCGGCTGCGCCGGCGCCCTCGCCATCGCCCATGACGCCGGTGCCACCACGCGGCTGCTCGTCGTCACCCGCGGCGAGGCTGGGTCCGCGGACGCAGACTCAGGCACGGAGGGCGATCAGCGCGAGGCAGAGCTGATCTGCGCGGCCCGCGCCATCGGCCTGGACGAGGTGTCGCTGCTCGACGGGTATGCCGACGGCGGCGTCGCGGACCAGCCCTTCGACCAGCTCGTCGAGGACATCGCGGCCTGGCTGACGGACCGGCGGCCGGCGGCGGTCATCACGTTCGGGCCGCACGGTGTCACCGGCCATCCTGATCACATCGTGGTCGGCAATGCCACGCGCTGGGCCGTGGAGCGCCTGGCGGACGCCGGGATCGCGCCGAACGCGGTCTACGTCATCAGCCCGATCTTTGACCCCAGCGGGAACCGCTACGACCTTTCGGCCGAGGAGCAGGCGGCGACGCATCGGATCGAGATCACCCACGTCGCCGGGCGGAAGGTCGAGGCGCTCCGTTGCCACACCAGCCAGTCCGATGTTGGCCAGGAGCTGGCCGCGCTGCGCGCCGCGATGGAGAACGGTCGCCCGATCTACGAGGCCTATGGCCGCGTCCGCCCGCTCGTCCCCGCTCCGCATCCTGACTTCGACGAGGCCCTGCTGTAGGGGATGAGCGCATGGCTGGAGGCTCTTCGCACGCGGCTTCCGCGCCACGCCGAGCTGCTCGTCGCCCTCGTCGGTCTGTGCCGTGACGACGAGCGGGTGCGCGCCCTGGAGCTGCAGTGTTCGATCGCCCGCGGTGCCGGCGACGAGCTGAGCGACCTCGACCTCGGCATGGCGGTCGTCGACGAGGACTGGCAGCGCGTCGCCGGCGAGCTTCCGGCCCAGCTCAGCCGCCTGGCGCCGACCGTCGACCTGCTGGCGCACACCGTTCCGGAGTGGGGCATCCGGCCCCACCGCCGTCTGTTCGTCCAGTATGCCGATGGCCGTCAGCTCGATCTCGTCGTGCAGCCGGCCAGCGCCGTCTCCGGCCGCGTGGCGGGTGCGGTCGTGCTCTACGACCCTGATGGCCGGCTGGCCGAGCCGCGTGCGGTGGCGGCGGCAACCGCAACCGCGGAGGACGTCCGGGCATGGGAGGTCCTCGGCTGGGAGGCGCTCTCAAACGCGGACAAGTACCTTCGCCGCGGCAGCCGGTGGGAGGCGCTCGCGCGCGTGGAGCAGGGACGGGACCTTGCACTCCGCCTGTGGGCAGTGGCTGAAGACGTGCCCTACCCGGGCTTCGGTCTGACCAGCCTGCTCGACGTCGATCCGCCGCGCCTGCCGGATGGCCTGGACGGCACCGCGACCCGGGCGGATCTCGCCGATCTCGCCGTCGCGGCCCGGGCCTGTGCGGAGCTGATGCGATCCGCCGGTGCGCGGGCCAGGAAGCGCACTGCGTCAGAGTGGCCGGAAAGCCCGATGGCCGCCTGGGTCAGCGAGCGTCTCCGCTAGCTGGGTCTCGCGCTTGAGGGCGCGCGCGGCCGGCGGCGTCGCGGGACGTCGCCGGGTGGCCCTCGGGTGCTCCCTCGCGCAGAGGCGTATCCTTGGTCCATGACAATCGATTCGAACCTCGGCAAGGTGGACGAGGTGATGACCGCGCTCTACGACATCCAGGATCCGGAGATCGGGATGAGCATCGTGGATCTCGACCTCATCAAGGCCGTCGAGCTGGGGACAGATGGCACCCCGACCGAGATCAAGATGGTGCTGACGACCCCATTCTGCCCGTGGGCCGGCGAGCTGATCCAAACGGTGAAGACGAAGGCGGAGGAGATCGTCGGGCCACCGGTCAAGGTCACGCTGCTTGCAGAGCGCTGGGAGCCGCCCCCCGGCCTCTTCTAGTCGCCGTCGGTGAGCTCCCGAGCGGTCGGCGAGCCCTTGCGATCCCCCGCGCGCAGCGCGCGGAGGACCGCCTCCTCCAGCTGCGCGACGTTGAACGGCTTGACGATCACCACGACGTTCTGTTCGGTAAGGTAGCCCTGGAGCTCGTTGATACGGTCCAGCGCGGCGCTGCAGACCACCACCGGCAGCGTCTCGAGCGATCGGTCCATGCGGATCTTCTGGAGCAGCTGCCAGCCGAGGACCTCGCGCTCACCGAAGATGAGGTCCAGAATCACAAGGTCAGCCTTCACCTCACGCACCCGGTCCAGCTCACGGGGAGCGTAGGTCATCCGGACCACGTCGAGCCCGAGGCCCGAGAGGATGTCGTCGAAGAGCTCGAGGATCTCCTGAGTATCGTTGACGACGAGGACGCGCTTGCCGGCGATGTCGTGGTGCTGCGTCGCGCTCACCACCACGTACCATGCACAGCAGGTGCCACACGGTGCCCAAACTTGGGAGGCAGCGCTCGGACGTGAGGATCTACACCCGTAAGGGCGACACCGGCACCACCGGTCTCCTGTTCGGCGGCGACCGCGTGAGCAAGGCCGACCTGCGTACCGATGCCTACGGGACCACTGACGAGGCAGTCTCGGCGCTCGGGTTGGCGCGCGCATCGCTGGGCGCCGCCACCGATCGGACCGAGGTGCGGCTCGGCGAACTGATCCTGCGCATCCAGCGTGAGCTGTTCGTTGTCGGCGCGGAGCTGGCGACGCATCCCGACCGCAGGGAGCGCCTGGCCGACGGCGTGTCGAGGGTGACCGAGGCGATGGTGGCGGCGCTCGAGGGCGAGATCGATGAGCTGGAGGAGCGGGTCGAGCAGCCCAGGGAGTTCGTCCTGCCGGGCGAGTCGAGCACCGGAGCCGCGATCGACCTGGCCCGCACGACCGTACGCCGGGCCGAGCGGCGTGCCGTGGCCCTGGCCGACGATGGCGGACTGCCCGACTCCCAGGTCCTGCCGTACCTGAACCGCCTCGCCGACCTGCTCTTCGTCATGGCGCGGGCCGCCGACGGAGGATTCCGCGCGGTCCGCGAGTAGCGTCGGTACCGCGCGTCGACGCGCCATATCGCGGATTCCGACGCGATTTCGTATGGCAGTTGTCGAATCCGACGCCGGAGCGGCTAGAATCGGCCCGTATCGGTGCGGGATGCGCCCCGAGCATGTCGCCCTTGCAGCATCGTGAGGTCCGAACCAGCCATGACCCTGACCGCTCCACGCCGCCAGATGTTCATCGACGGCGACTGGGCCGATGCGACGAGCGGCGAGACCGCCGCTGTCGTCAATCCCGCCACCGAGGAAGAGATCGGGCAAGTCCCGAAGGG
>JALZDF010000014.1 GCA_030862645.1 Chloroflexota bacterium | reverse complement strand
CGTGCCTTTGAACCGCATCCTGTCAGCCCTTCGGCCGAACCTTCCTGACCTCTCCAAGGTCACCGAGCTCGAGGTTCGACGCACTGCCGTATCCGTCGGCTCGGCGGCCACGGCGGCGCTCATCGGCGTCGCAATCACCGCCATGGTTGGCGGCGGCTCACCGTCGGCGGGCATACCCGCGCTGCTCCACGAAGGTCGTGGTGATGGTGAGGTGCTGGCGGGCGTCCCCATCCTCGGAACCGTCATCAATCTCCTGCCGGCGGAGGGCGGCCATGCGGACACCACTGTCGGTTTAGGCGGGGGTAGTTCAGCGCCACCTGCGCCGATTGGGGAGGTGGCCTCGATTGGTCAGCTGCCTCCGGATGGACAGCCGGTGACCGGTGGTGTGGATGGCTCCGCAGCTTCGGTGGACGGAGCCTTCTGGCCGCCGAGCGCGCCGTCACCGTGGACGCCGCGAGCCCCCGGAACCACCACTCCCACGCCCACCGAGGGAACCGGGCTCGCTCCGCAACCGTCGATAGCGCCCCCGGCCGACCCTTCGGCGACGCCGGATCCCACGCCTGCGCCGACGGTCGAGCCCACGCTCGCGCCGACGCCGGTTCCAACGCTCGAGCCGACGCTCCCGCCGACGCCGGATCCCACGCCTGCGCCGACTCCCGCGCCGGAGCCTGAGCCCGCGTCGGAGTGCTCCGACGGCATCGACAATGACGGCGACGGGCTCCGCGACTATCTAGAGGATCCCGGCTGCGCCTCGCCGGATGACGACGACGAATCCGGGCTGCTTCCGCTCCCCTAGAGCCGGTCGATCAGCCGCCCCGAACGCGGCCTACTTGTCGCGAGTCTCCGTCGTAGCGATCGCCGCCTGAGCCGCGGCCAGCCGAGCGATCGGCACCCGGAAGGGCGAACACGACACGTAGTTCAGCCCAACCTCGTGGCAGAAGGCGATACTCTGGGGGTCGCCGCCGTGCTCGCCGCAGATGCCGATCTTGAGGTCCTTCTTGGTCGATCGGCCCTTCTCGACGCCGATCCGCACGAGCTGGCCGATGCCGGCGGCGTCCAGCACCTGGAACGGGTTCTCGGGCAGCACCTTGCGGTCGACGTACTGCATGAGGAACTTTCCCTCCGCGTCGTCACGTGAGTAGCCGAAGCCCATCTGTGTCAGGTCGTTGGTCCCGAAACTGAAGAACTCGGCATGCTCGGCGATCTCATCGGCGGTCAACGCGCCGCGCGGCACTTCGATCATCGTGCCGAACTTGTAGTCGACCTGCTGGCCGCTGGTCTCGACGATGCGCGCCACCTCGGCTTCCAGGATCTTGCGTGTCTCGCGCAGCTCGTTCACATGCCCGACGAGCGGAATCATGATCTCCGGCAGCGGAGT
Source organism: Chloroflexota bacterium (assembly GCA_030862645.1). GTDB lineage: Bacteria > Chloroflexota > Limnocylindria > QHBO01 > QHBO01 > JACDBZ01. The sequence goes on along the minus strand of JALZDF010000014.1, from coordinate 44,184 downwards.
GAGGCCCTCGGCAGCCACGCGTGCCGCCCCGGCCAGGATCGCCCGGCCCTGCATCTTCACGATGTCCGGCACCATCAGGCCAAGGCGCACGCCGCGCAGGCCAAGCATCGGGTTCTGCTCGCGCATGGCCTCGACGGCATGGAGCAGCTCCTCCTTCTCCGCGAGCTCCTTCTCGAGCCGGGACCGATCGAACGGTGCCGATGGCGTGGTCCCCTGCTCAGGCTCGGAGAGGTTGAGTTTGCGCATGGCGCGCGACGCGTCCTTCTTGCCGAACAGCTTGACCAGCCCCTGCTGGACGAGTCCTGCACCGACGCCGTTGGCACCGCCGGCGAGCTCGAGCGTCGTGCGCAGCCGCGTGACCTCGGCGATGAGCTCCTCATGGCTCGGGAGGAACTCGTGGAGCGGTGGGTCGATGAGGCGGATCACGACCGGCAGCCCGTCCATGGCGCGGAAGAGCCCGGCGAAGTCATCGGTCTGGAGCTTCTCGAGCTCGGCCAGCGCCGCGTCGAAGGTGGCGACCGCCTCACGCTCCTCGTCGCCGCGGTCGGCATCGGCCTTGTGCTTGGCGGCCGTGGCCGCATGGGCATTGAGGATCATGCGACGGACGGTCGGCAGCCGATCCTCTTCGAAGAACATGTGCTCGGTGCGGCACAGCCCGATGCCCTGCGCGCCGAAGGCGCGGGCCCGCTCGGCGTCGCGCGGGTAGTCGGCGTTGGCCCACACCTGCAGCCGGCGGGTCTCATCGGCCCAGGACAGGAGCGTGGCGAGATCATGCTCATCCTCGAAGCGGGCCTCGATGGTGGGCAGCTCACCGGCGAATATCTCACCGGTGGTCCCGTCGATGCTGATCAGGTCCCCCTCCGCCACGGTCACCGACCCGGTCCGCATCTCTCGCCCGGCGTAGTTGATCTTCAGGGTCTCGGCACCCGCCACGCATGGCAGGCCCATCGAGCGGGCCACGACGGCGGCATGCGAGGTTGCGCCACCCCGAGCGGTGAGGACGCCCTTCGCAGCGAGCATGCCGTGGACGTCGTCAGGGGAGGTCTCGATCCGCACCAGGATGACCGGGTTGCCGGCCTCCTTGGCCGCTACCGCGCGATCGGGGTCGAAGATGGCCTGGCCCACGGCGGCGCCGGGCGAGGCGTTCAGCCCATTGCCGAGAAGCCGGTCGCTCACCTTCTCCTTGGCCGCCTCGTCGAAGCGCGGCAGGAGGAGCTGAACGATCTGCGCGGGATCGACGCGCTGGAGCGCCTCCTCCTTGGTCAGCACGCCCTCGTTGACCATGTCGACGGCAATCTTCACCGCCGCCGGCGCGGTGCGCTTGCCGGATCGCGTCTGGAGCATGTAGAGCGTGCCGCGCTCGATCGTGAACTCGAGGTCCTGCATCTCCCGGTAGTGACCCTCGAGGCGCTGAGCGATTTCCTCGAACTGCGCGTACACCTCCGGCAGCTCGTCGCGCATCTGGCTGATCTTTGCCGGCGTGCGAACGCCGGCGACGACGTCCTCGCCCTGCGCGTTCGTCAGGTACTCACCGTACAGGGCCTTCTCGCCGGTGTTGGGGTCGCGCGTGAAGGCGACGCCGGTGCCGGAGTCGTCGCCCATGTTGCCGAACACCATGGTTACCACGTTGACTGCGGTGCCGAGGTCGTGCGGGATCCTGTTGAACTCGCGGTAGTCGTGGGCTCGCTTGCCGAACCAGGAGTCGAAGACGGCCCGCACGGCCAGCTCCAGCTGCCGGTACGGATCGGTGGGGAACCCCTCCCCGGTCTTCTCCCTGACGATCTCCGCGAACCGGCCGCCGATGTTGCGCAGCTGCTCGGCGGTCAGGTCCGTGTCGAGCTTGGCGCCGGCCTCCGCCTTGAGCTCTTCGAAGGGCTCGTCGAAGTCCTCCGCCTCGAGGTCGAGGACGATGCGGCCGAACATGGCGACGAAGCGGCGCCAGGCGTCCCACGCGAAGCGCTCGTTACCGGTCAGCCGAATGAGGCCCTGCACCGTGTCCGGGTTGAGCCCCAGGTTGAGGACCGTGTCCATCATGCCCGGCATGCTGAAGGCGGCGCCGCTGCGGACGCTCACGAGCAGCGGGTTCTCGGGGGCGCCGAAGCCCTTCCCAGTCTGCTGCTCGAGGTCCTTCATGTGGGCCACGACGCCGTCCCATAGCCCGGTGGGAAACTCCTTACCGGCCTGGTAGTAGGCGTTGCAGGCCTGTGTCGTGATGGTGAATCCGGGCGGCACGGGCAGCCCTGCGTTCGTCATCTCGGCGAGGCCGGCACCTTTGCCGCCTAGCGTGGAACGCATCGACGCGTTCCCCTCGCTGAAGGTGTAGATCAGCTTGCCGTTCTCTTCGGCGGACGCCTTGGCGCTGGAACGGCGAGGCTTGCGAGCGGTCGTGGCCATACGGCGAATCGGCTCCTCGTGTCATGCCCTCGTGGGGAGCCTCGAATTGTAGCCGTCAGAGCCAGCCGCGCCAGCGAGCGACGCTGATGGTGCCGAGCGCCATGACCACCATGACGGCGATGACGGCCCAGAACAGGTTGGGCTGGTCGAAGAGGCCGACTCTGAAGTTCATGCCCATCACGCCGGCGAGCACGACCGACGGCAGCAGGATGACCGATGCCAGCGTCAGGACGCGCATGATGTCGTTGGTCCGTTGTGCGGTGCGGGTCATATGGACCTCGAAGGTGCCGATGAGCATCTCGCGCGTTTGAGTGATCGCCTCGCCGGCGCGCTCCAGGCGCCTGGACACCGCAGCCAATGCCTCCGCCTCGGCGTCGCCGAGGTCCGGCAGAAAGGCGGGGCGCGACAGCTCCGCGAAGATCTCACGGTGCGGGGCGAAGATGCGACGCACGCGCGCGATGCGGCGCCGCATCTGCACGAGGTGCTGCAGCAGGTCGCGGTCGGTCTCGTCGCCGAGGGCCGCATCGTCCAGTTGGTCGACCTGCGCCTCCAGCTCCTCGGCAGCCGTGAAGAACGTGTCGATCTGCCAGTCGAGCATGGAGACCAGAAATTCGATCGCCGTCAGATGGCCCACCGGCCGATCGTCGCGGATCGTCTCGCGCCGATCCTCCAGGAAGGGCATCTCCTCAGCGTGATGGGTGATGATCCAGCTCCGGCCGACGAGGAGGCGAAGCGCGGTCGGGTCCCCGTCGAGCCCTTCGACCAGCGGCCGCACCACGACCTCGACCGCGTCTTCGTGCACCGTCGCTTCGACGCTGGACGGGTCCGTCTCCAGCGCGCCAGCCGCCGCATCGCTCATCCGCAGGCCATGGCGGAGGGCTGCAAGCTCGTCGGACTCGAGCGACCACGCGTCGATCCAGAGCAACTCGTCCTTGGCAACCTCGTACTGGCCGTCCCGCGGCTCGAAGGGCTCGTCGCTGCCGTCGCCGCGGAAGAGAAACGCTTTGATGCTCACCGAGCAAGCCCGTGCAACCGGCGTGCCCGTCGGGCGCAACTCACCAGGGCTGGTCCGCGCGCCAGTCCACGGCGATCGGCACGTCGAGCGGCGTGCCCGCCGGCGTCCGCGGCGTGCGCAGAACCATGACGTGGCCGTCCTCCGCAGCGCTTCGAAGCAGCTCCCCGTCCGCGGTCCGAACGAAGGTGGGGCCGGCCCACGTCTCCCATCCCAGGCGTTGGTAAAAGGCGTTGCTCCCTGTCGCCAGCGCACCGAGCTGGTACTCGTCGCGGATGATGCGCGCCACCTCCCGCATCACGGTGGCGCCGTGCCCGGCGCCCTGGGCCGACGGGAGGGTGGCCACGTGCTCGACGTAGCCGACGTCCAAGGCGAGGTCCATCTCATGGCCGAGGTAGAGCTTGCGGTCGACGATCATGGCATGCGCGGCGGCACGCCCGGCAAGTTCGGCCACCACGTGCAGGCCAGGGCCGACGCGCTCCCAGGCGCCGGCGAAGGATTCACCGAACGCCGCCTCGCACAGCGCCGTGAGCTCGTCGAGCCGCTCGGGAGCGATCTCCTCGGTCTGCGCGGTGCGCAGCCGCACGGCGCTCATCGGCGTGGACGCAGACGCCGGCGGCCCGGCTCCCGGTACCGGACCTCGAGCAGCGGCCAGAGGTCGTCGACGAGCACTCGATAGTCGCCGCCGACGCGCCGCGCTCGGAGGCGGCCGGTCCGGATGAGTCGGCGCACGTGCTCGGGATGGAACCCCAGCACGGTGGCAGCGGACCGCGTCGGAAGGTCGAGCTCGGCGACCTCCACCTCGGCGTCATCGGTCAGACCCGCCAGGGCGACCGCCATGGCCTTGGTGCGGTCGGCCGTGAGGGCCACCGCATCGGCGTCGCGACGGCGCATGGCCGCATCGAGCGCCGCGCCGAGCCGTTCGCGCAGGAGCCCGACCTTCATCAGCCGACCGAGATCCAGCCGCTCCGGAAGGCAAGGGCGAAAAGCGGACGGATGCCGGCGATGAGCCGACCGCTCAGGCCCGCATGCTGGCGATAGAGCGTCCGGGCCTTGGTGATGATCCGATCGCGTTCCGCGCCGCGCAGCTCGTTGGCGAGCGACCGGAACTCGTCGAAGGCGGCCGCGTCATCGTTGCCGAGCCAGCGGGCATCGGCCAGCGCCTCGCGGGCCTCGGCCAGTCCCCCGAGCAGGCGGGTCGCAGCGCCTGCCGCCTGGAAGGCACCCCGTGCGTCACCGGTGCGTGCCAGGGCCTGGCTGAGGGCGAGCTGAGCGCGCCCGTTCCTGGGATCGAGCCGCACCGCGCGCCGCGCCGCCTCGACGCCCATCGCCGGCTGCGCGGCGCCGAGTCGCTCCTGCGCCTCCGCCAGTGTCCAGCTCGTCTGCCGCGGATCGTTCCGTGCAAGGCGCCCGAACTCGGCCGCCGCGTCGCGGTGAGCGCCCTGCTCCGATAGCACGCGCGCCAGCAGCTCGCGATAGCGGATCTCGTCCGGATCGAGGCGAACGGCGTCCTGGGCATGCTGCTCGGCCTCGCCGAGGCGACCCAGCGCCAGGAGTGCCCGGGCGCGGTACTCGTGGGCGGCGTCGTCACCGGGGCGTTCGGCCAACCGCTCCGCGGTCAGCCGCAGGACCGCCTCGTGATCCTCGCGGGCCAGGGCGCTGCGGACCTCGTCGAGCGGCGTGCCGCGTTTCCCCGTCACTGCGGAGCCGGCTCTCGGGGGACGCCTTCCCAGGCCACGCGGCCGGCCACAAGGTCGGCCACCCGCTGCGGCACCAGGTCCAGCGTGACCCGCTCCTGGGTCATGGTGTCGCGCTCCCGGATGGTGGCGGCGCCGTCATCGAGCGACTCCACGTCGATGGTCACGCAGAACGGCGTTCCGATCTCGTCCTGGCGGCGATACAGCTTGCCGATCGAGGCCGTGTCGTCGTACATCGCGGGAACGAACTGCTTGAGATCGGTCGTCAGCCGCCGTGCGCGCTCGACGAGTTCGGGACGGTTTCGCAACAGCGGCAGGACCGCGACCTTGACCGGAGCGAGGTCGGGCCGGATGCCCAGCACGACGCGCTTCTCCCTGGCCAGCTGCTCCTCGGTGTATCCATCGGTCAGGATGGTCAGGACGGCGCGCTCGACCCCCATGGCGGGCTCGATGACGTAGGGCACGACGTGCTCGCCGGACGCCTCGTCGAACACCTCGAGCTTCTTACCGCTGCCGGCCGCGTGGGCGCGGAGGTCGAAATCCGTCCTGTCGGCGACCCCCTCGAGCTCGGACCAGCCGATCGGGAACCGGTACTCGATGTCGGTGGTCTGCTTCGAGTAGTGGCTCAGCTCATCGGCTTCGTGCGGACGCAGGCGCAGCCGATCGGCCGAGATGCCGAGCACGTCGGTCCACCAGCGGTGACGGGCGTCGACCCAGTGGGTGAACCACTCGTCCTCGTCTCGCGGATGGACGAAGAACTCCATCTCCATCTGCTCGAACTCGCGCAGGCGGAAGATGAAGTTGCCAGGGGTGATCTCGTTGCGGAACGATCGGCCCATCTGCGCGATCCCGAAGGGCAGCTTCCGGCGCAGGCTGGTCGCCACGTTGTCGAACTGGACGAACATGGCCTGGGCCGTCTCCGGGCGAAGGTACGCGACCGACGAGGACTCCTCGACCGGCCCGACGTGGGTGGCGAACATGAGGTTGAACTTGCGCGCCTCGGTCAGGGTGCCGCGCTGGCCGCAGTTGGGGCACGCGATCTCGGCCGGCTTGCCCCTGAGATCGTCCTCGCGGAAACGGAGTTTGCAGTTGCGGCAGTCCACCATTGGGTCACTGAAGCCGGCGACGTGGCCGCTCGCCTCCCAGACACGCGGGTTCATGATGATCGCGGCGTCGATCCCGACGACGTCGTCGCGCAGCTGCACCATATGCCGCCACCAGGCGGCCTTCACGTTGTTCCTGAGCTCGACCCCGAGCGGGCCCCAGTCCCAGAAGCCGGCCATTCCGCCATAGATCTCGCTTGACGGGAACACGAAGCCGCGGCGCTTTGCGAGGCTGGCGATGACGTCGAAGTTCGGCGCTGGCACGGCTGGTCGGCGGCTCCTGCTGCGACAGATGTTGCGGGTGGGGACGACGAGTCTACCGGAGGTGGTCCCCCGCATCACGGCCAACGAGGTCCAGTGCGAGCCGGTCCCAGGACGATGGCGGTCGGGTCCATGTCCCGTCCGACGCCCGTCAGCGGACCGCTGCTTCCCGGGCGGCGACTTCGTCGAGGAAGTCGCGAGAGCGCAGCTCGCGCTCGAGGACCGCCGAAACGGTGGCGTGCATCAGCCGCTCCACCTCGCGGTGGACGCCGGGCGTGAGCCGCAGGCGGATGACCCCCACCAGCGCCGAGCGCTGCAGGTGACGGAGGACCTTGAGCGCGTCCGGCGAGATGGAGCGGGCTCCGTGGGCAGCGTGCGAGCACGGCGGACACAGGATGCCACCGCCGACTGGCGAAAAGGCGTTGCCGTCCGGCTCGATTGCGGCGCCGCAGTCCAGGCAGCGCGACAGCTCGGGACGAAAGCCCATCGAATCGAGGAGCGCGAGCTCGAACCAGCGAGCGACGACTTCGCGTGACACCTCGGAGCCGGCGTCGAACGCAGAGAGCGCCTGGGCAAGCAGCCGAAATGCCTCGTGTGAGTCCGCGGCCCCCTCACAGAACCGATCGGCCAGCTCGACGACGTACCAGGCGGCCGCGGTCGAGTGCAGGTCGTTGCGCAGGCCGAGGTGCGGATCCTCGAGCGACGACGATGTCACCACGTCCCAGGTGCGCCCCACCGCCAGCACCAGCTGCACGTCGCTGAACGGCTCCAATGCGCCACCGATGCGCGAGCGGGTGCGACGCACGCCCTTGGCGATGACCCGCAGCTTGCCGAGCCGCGGCGTGAGCACGGTGAGGACCCGATCCGCCTCGCCGATGTTCATCGAGCGCAGCACGATGGCCTCGGTCTTGTAGACGCGCGGTCGCGGGCTCATGGGCGGTTGGCGCGGAACATGCTACGTTGGCGTATCATGATCCCGATGGTCTTCATCCCGATCCCGGTCCGGGCGCCATGACTCGGCTTCTCGAGGAGGTCGGGTACCCTTCCGCCGTGGACATCAGGACCGAGTTTAGCCAGATCCTGGGCGATATCGAGGCCGAGATGTCGGCCGTCCTGAATGAGCGACAGGGCCACGCCCGCTCGCTGTACGAGATGCTTGCCTACCACCTGGGGCTCGACGGCGGATCCGCCGCGCGTGGCAAGCGCCTCCGTCCGCTGCTCGGCGCGCTTGCCTACCAGTCCTTGACCGGCGATTACCACGCCGCCATGCCCGGCGCGGCGGCGGTCGAGCTCGGTCACAACTTCAGCCTGGTCCATGACGACATCGAGGACGCCGACGTCGAGCGCCGCCACCGGCCCACCCTGTGGGCAATCTGGGGCGTGCCGCTCGCCATCAACGCCGGCGACGCGCTGTTCGCGCTCTCGCGGCTGGCGCTCTATCGGCTGCTCGACGACGGCTTCAGCGAAGCCCGGGTCCTCTCGATGATGCGGGTCTACGACGAGACATGCCTCGCGCTCTGCGAGGGCCAGTACCTCGACATCAGCTTCGAGCGCCGGACCGACGTGACCGTCGAGGGCTACATGGAGATGATCGGCAAGAAGACGGCGGCCCTGCTTGCGGCATCGGTCCAGGCCGGGGCCATCCTGGCGACCGGCGATGACGACATCGGCGAGGCGTATCGAGCGTTCGGCTACGACCTCGGAATGGCCTTCCAGATGGCCGATGACGTAAAGGGCACCTTCTCGAGCTCGACAGAGACGGGCAAATCCGAGGCCGGCGACGTGCGCAAGCGCAAGAAGACGCTTCCGATCGTGTGGGCTGTCGAGCACGCAACCGGCCCCGATCGCAATCGGCTGGTCGAAATCTACCGGGTCACGACCCCGGGCCCCGACGGAGGCCCCGTTCCGGTACCTACGGTAGCGGCCCCGATGTCGGACGACGAGGTCGGCGAGGTGCTCGCCATCCTCGAGCGTTGCGGGGCGCGGCAGCACGCGCTGGGCGAGGCGAGGCGCTACCGCGACCGCTCGCTGGATCGGCTGGCCCAGCTCCCCTGCCTACCCGAGGGCAAGCGCGAGCTCGCAGTCCTCGTCCGCGCGGTGATCGCCCCTTAGCTCCCGACGGACGGCCGCCCGGGTGGTCCCGGGGCGCACGTGCTGCTCACGGGGCCCCCGGTGGTCGCGGCTCGGCGCGCCCGCCCGGCGAATCATCCGCCGTTCGGCCGACCATTGGCGCCGTGGTCCGACACTTCCTCGGCGGGTCGCGCACGGGCCGCGACCACCCGAGCCACCCGGCGCGGCTCGGCGGCTTCGACGCGAAGCACGACGCCGTCGCGGAACGGGATCTCGGCGCCCGGCAGCGGAATCCGGCCCACACGGTGGACGACGAAGCCGCCGACCGTGTCGTACGCATCCTCGTCGGGCTCGTCGTCGTCGGACAGGTCGAACAGGTCGCGCAGGTCGTCCATGCTGACCCGGCCGTCGAGGCGGTAGGCGAGCTCGCCGTCGGAGGAGGCCTCCTCCACCATGGGCTCCTCCGTGTCGTACTCGTCCTGAATCTCGCCGACGATCTCCTCGACGACGTCCTCCATGGTGACGAGGCCGGCCGTGCCGCCGTACTCGTCCACCACGATCGCGATGTGCCGCTTGGCGACCTGCATCTCGTGGAGGAGGTCATCGACCGGCTTCGACTCGGGGACGTAGACGGGCGGCCGCACGAGGCGGCGCATGTCGATATCCCCCATCGCGCGCCCGTTGCCCTTGAGGTAGGGCAGCAGGTCCTTGGCGTAGAGGATGCCGACGATGTTGTCGAGGCTCTCGTCGAAGACCGGCAGTCGCGAATGGCCGGCGGCGATGATCATCTCGAGCACCTCGTCGATCGGGTCGTCGACGTTGACGGCACGGATGCCGATGCGCGGGACCATGACTTCGTGGACGCTCTTGTCCCCGAGCTCGATGACCCCGTGGATCATCTCCTTCTCCTCCTCCTCGATCTCCCCCTGCTCGGAGCCGGTCTCGACGAGCATCTTGAGCTCCTCGGTCGAGAGGTACCCGCCCTGCGGCTTCTCCTTCCCGCCCAGCAGGCGGACGAGGACGGCGCTTGTGCGCGAGACGAGCCATACGATCGGCCACAGCAGCGCCTGGAGGAGGCCGATGGGGGCCGCCACCACGAGCGCGAGGCGCTCGGGAAAGTTGAGCGCCATCGTCTTTGGCACGAGTTCGCCGACGATGATGGAGGTGAGCGCGATGACGAGGGTCACGAAGACGAAGGCGATCGTGCCGGCCGCGTCCTGGATCGGTCCCCAGGGGATGTCGTTGATCCAGCCGGCCAGGTGCCTCGAGAAGGCGCTCGCGCCGGTCGCACCGGCCAGGAAGCCGAGGAAGGTGATCGCAATCTGGATCGTTGCGAGGAATCGCCCCGGATCCTCCACCAGCCGCTGGGCGGTGCGGGCGGCGCCGTTACCATCATCGGCCAGCTGGCTCAGCCGGAAACGCTTGACGGTGATGAGGGCGATCTCGCTGGCGGCGAAGAACCCGCCGACGAGGATCAGTGTGACGACAACCAGGAGCTCGATCATGGGACCGGGTTGCCGGTGGTACTGCTGCCTTCTGGCATGGGCGGAGCTGGATCTGCCTCCCTACGGGTTCCGATGCGCCCCTGACGGGACGGGCGCCTTCCCGGCACCTGGGTCGTCATCGCCGCCGTCGGACGTGCGAGACGAGTGTCGCCTGAGCTCGATGGGCCTGGCCGGGACGCCGACCACCTTGCGACCGGGGGCCACGTCGCGCGTGACGACCGACCCGGCCCCGGTGGTGGCCCCCTCGCCGATCGTGACAGGCGCCACCATCATCGTGTCGACGCCGATGCTGGCGCCGTCGCCGATGACGGTCTGGTGCTTGGCAGAGCCGTCGAAGTTGGCGGTCACCGACCCGGCGCCGACGTTCACGTTCTCGCCGACCTCGGCGTCGCCGAGATAGCTGAAGTGGTGCTGTTGCGTGCCAGCGCCGAGGCGGCTCTTCTTGATCTCGGCAAAGTTTCCGATGCGGCAGCGCGCGCCGACCTCGGAGCCGGGCCTCAGGTGGGCGAACGGGCCGATCTGGACGTCCTCGGCGACGGTCGATTCCTCGACCACGCTGGCCCAGACGCGCGTCCGCGAGCCGATGCGGCTGTCCCGCAGGTGCGCGTTCGGACCGATCACGGCGTCGGCCGCGACGGCGGTGGCCCCCTCCAGGATCGTCCACGGTTCGATGCGTGCATCCTGGCCGATCTCGACCGCCGCGTCGATGCGTGTCGTGGCCGGGTCCACGATGGTCACCCCGTTGCGGAGGTGCCCATCCACGATGCGTCGGCGCATGCGCTCCTCGGCGAGGGCCAGCGCGGCGCGGTCGTTGATGCCGATCGTGTCGGCCGCATCCTCGGCCGGCACGACGCGTACGGCCCGGCCGTCGGTCACCGCCAGCGTGACGAGATCCGTCAGGTACAGCTCGCCGGATGACGACGGCGCCACACGCGTCAGCGCCGTCCGCAGCCAGGCCGCGTCGAAGGCATAGGTCCCCACGTTGATCTCGACGATGGCGCGGGTCGCCTCGTCGGCGTCGAGCTCCTCGACGATGGCGGTCGCTCCTCCGTCGGCGCCACGCACCACCCGTCCGTAGCCGGTGGCGTCGGGCAGGACGGCCGACACCAGGACGACTGCCGGATCGGCGACCGCCCGCTCGCCGAGGATGGCGCGGAAGAGGGAGGCCGGCTGCAGCGGCGCGTCACCCATGGTGACGAGCACGGTGTCCACGCCGCTCGGCACAGCCGCCAGGCCAATCCGCACCGCGTCGGCGGTACCACGTTGCGGCGCCTGCCGCGCGGTGTCCGCACGACCGGCCAGGGCAGCCTCGACCGCCTCCCCGCCATGGCCGGTGACGACGACGGGCCTGGGTATGCCGGCATCGGCCAGTGCGTCGAGCACGTGGTCGATCATGGAGCGGCCGGCGAGCGGATGTAGCACCTTCGGGATGCGGGAACGCATGCGGGTTCCCTGGCCGGCGGCCAGGACCACGGCCGCGGAGGCGGTCAGCTGTGCAGACACGTTGGCCGATGGTAGAGGCGGCCCAATCGGAGCGTCAACCGGCCCCCGCGGTGGCGATCGCCTCGATCTCGACAAGGGCGCCCTTCGGCAGGTCCTTCACGGCAAAGGCGCTACGGGCCGGGAAGGGCTCGGGGATGACCCGCGCGTACACCTCGTTGACGGCCGGCCAATCGCCGATGTCGGCGAGGTATACGGTCACCTTCACGAGCCGATCGAGACCGCTCTCGGCCGCTTCGAGGATGGCCGCCAGGTTCGCCAGCGCATGCTCGGCCTGGCCGCCGACGTCGCCGGCCGTCAACTCGCCGGTGGCGGGGTCAAGTCCGAGCTGGCCGGCGGTGAAAACGAGATCGCCGGCACGGATCGCTTGGCTGTAGGGGCCGGCGGCCGCCGGCGCACGGTCGGTGCTGATTGCCTCGCGCACGGAGCTATTCCTCATCGGTGATGCGCTCGATGCTAGCGGCTGCGTCCCGGGTTCGCGTCACGGTCGAGCGAATGCCTGATGCTCGCAGGTGCACGGCGACCGCCTCGGCGTGCTCGGCGTCAGCGGTCAGGGAGAAGACGGTCGGTCCGGACCCGGTCAGGCGCGGCTCCCCGCCGGCCTTCGTCATGGCCGCGAAGAGGTCGTCCAGCTCCGGGCGCAGGCGGCGCGCCGGGCCGAGCAGGTCGTTCTCGGCGCTCCCCCACTCGGTGGCATGCAGCTCGGCGAAGACGTCAGCCGTCGACATCCCGTAGGGCGGGTGCGCCAGGACCACGTGCAAACGCTCGGGGGCGATCGCCTCGACCCGCTCGCCGATGCCGGTCACATGCGCCGCCGCTAATTGTGCCGCGAAAAACGGCACGTCGGCGCCGATCGCGGCGAGCGACTCGAGGTCACCCGCGGCGGCGGCGTCAGCGAGGTCCCGCCATGCTCGCCCCAGGCGCCAGGCAGCGGCGGCGTCGGACGAGCCGCCACCGAGCCCGGCAGCGACGGGAATGTGCTTTTCGACGGCCAGGCAGGCGAGCTCCGGATCGCCGCCGAGCCCTGCTCGCAGGCCCCGGGAGGCCAGGTTCGTGTCGTCGAGCGGAAGGTCGCCGGCCCCGTCACCGTCGATCCTCAGGCCGCTGCAGCCCGGCATCAGCAGCAGCCGGTCGGCGAGCTCGAGCAGGACGAAGATGCCGTCGAGCAGGTGATGCCCATCAGCCCGACGCCCGACCACCGACAGCCTGAGGTTCAGCTTCGCCGGCGCATCGAGGCGCATGGCGACCCTCATAGAAGCGGACCCAGCCGGGCGGTCAGGCAGGCCCACTCGTCGACCGTCAGGGTCTGCGGGCGCCGCTCGCCATCAACCTCGCAGGAGCTCAGTGCCGCCACCACCTCCGCACCGTCCACCGGCAACTCGCGCGAGAGGCCGTTGTGGACCTGCTTGCGCCGCTGGCGGAACCCGGCCTGGACGACGCGATAGAACGGGTCTCGTGACGGTCCGACCGGCACGGCGGGACGCTCTCGGCGGCGCAGCCGCAGCACGGCCGAGTCGACCGCCGGAGGCGGCTCGAAGGCGGCCGCCGGGACGCGAGCCACGACCTCGGCGGTGGACACGTTCTGAACGAAGACCGACAGGTAGCTCATCTTCCCGGGCGGCGCCGCCACTCGCTCGGCGACCTCCAGTTGGACGAGCAGCACGGTCAGCTCCGGCGGACGTTGCCCCTCGAGGAAGGTATGCAACAGTGGACTGGTGATGTGATACGGGATGTTGGCGACGACCTTGATCAGCCCATCCGGGAAGAATTCGCGCGGGTGGAGCGACAGCGCATCCGCCTCGATGAGCTCGAATCGCTCGACTCCGTACAGCTCGCGGCGCAGGTACTCGGCCAGGCGCGGGTCAAGCTCGACCGCCAGGACCGATGCGCCAGCCGCCAGCAGCCGGCGGGTGAGGACCCCGAGGCCTGGGCCGATCTCGACGACGCTGTCCCCCGGCTGCAGCTCGGCGGCTGCCACGATCGCGTCGAGCGCCTCGGGATCGGTCAGGAAGTTCTGGGACAGGCTCTTGCGCGGCCGTAGGCGCTCGGCGCCCATGAGCCGCCGCAGCTGCCCGGGCGTCGGCGGCGTCAGCCGCTCCGGCGCCAGCGGGTCGCTCACGCCGCCAGCCAGGGCAGGGCGAGGTTCGGGACTGCCTCGAGCGCGGCGTCGGCACGGTCGCCGGCCGCGTACCGGAAGCCGGCCGCGGCGCCGATCATGGCGCCATTGTCGGTGCACCAAGCCGGCGGCGGCACCATCAGCCCGAGCCCGTCGGCCCGCAGCCGTTCGCCCAGTGCCCGGCGGAGCGCGGCATTCGCCGCAACGCCGCCGCCGAGGGCCACAGCCGCGACCCCGTGATCGCGGGCGGCAGCGACGGTCTTGGTGGCCAGGGCGTCGACCACCGCCTCTTCGAACGCAGCCGCGATGCCGTCGACCGGGATCGGCTCGTCGCGCGCCCGGTATCCCTCGACCTCGCGTAGCACCGCGGTCTTGAGGCCCGAGAAGCTGAAGTCGTACGGGCCCGAGGTGCGGGCCCGCGGAAAGCGCGTGGCGGGCGCCGCGCCCACCGCCGCCGCGCTGATGGCCGGTCCGCCCGGGTACGGCAGCCCCAGCAAACGCCCCACCTTGTCGAACGCCTCGCCGGCGGCGTCATCCACGGTCTGACCCAGCAGCGTGTAGCGGCCGTGGTCGTGCATCAGGACCAGCTGCGTGTGCCCGCCGCTGACGACGAGGCAGAGCAGGGGGAAGGGCGGCTCGGTGGGCAGCGGCGACGTCGCGTCGACATCGGTCAACCAGTTGGCGTAGATATGGCCCTCGATGTGATTGACGCCGACCAGCGGCAGGTCGTGGCTGACCGCCAGCGCCTTCGCGACGTTGACGCCGACAAGCAGCGAGCCGATCAGCCCCGGCCCGTAGGTGACGGCCACCGCGTCGATCTCCTCCCAGCCGGCTCCGGCCTGCTCGAAGGCGGCCGCGAGCGTGGGGACGATCCAGCGCAGCTGCTGGCGCGCGGCGACTTCCGGGACGATGCCGCCCGTGGCCGCGTGCAGCGCGACCTGGCTGGCGACCTGGTTGGCCTCGATGCGGCGGCCGCCGACCACGATCGCCACGCCGGTCTCGTCACACGACGATTCGATGGCGAGGATGCGGGGAAGGCTCATCCGGCCAGGCGCTCGCGCTCAGCCGTGATGATGGCTCCCATGGTCGGCTCGGCGAGCTCCGGGGTGGTCATCACGAGCGCGTCCTCGCCATCATCGGTGTAGTAGGCGCGACGTCGCCCGGCGACCTCGAAGCCGAAGGCGCGGTACAGGGCCTGCGCCTCCACGTTCGACTCCCGGACCTCCAGCGTCATGCGGCGTGCGCCGATCGCGATCGAGAGCTCGGCAAGGTTCAGCAGCAGCTGGCGGCCGATGGCCTGGCGCCTCCAGTCGGGATGGACGGCGAAGGTGGTCACATGGGCCTCGTCGACCATCATCCAGATGCCCGCGAAGCCCACCACCAGATCGCCGGCTCGGGCCACCATGTAGTGCGCCAGGCGGTTGCCCTTCAGCTCCTGCTCGAACGCGTATGCCGGCCAGGGCGTCCGGAAGCTGCGTCGTTCGATGTCGTGGACGCCCTCCACGTCGTCGAGGCGCATCGGCTCGACCATCACCCGCGCCGTCAGAGCCATTTGACGCCCTCCCCACTCTCGGCGGCGGCCCCGCGCGGCGCGCGCAGGTAGATCGGCTCCAGCGTGGAGGGATCATCGCCCCTGGGCTCCGACGCCAGGCGCCTGGACGCCGCGCGCGCCATGGCTGCCGCCGCGCGCGGGGGGCGGGCGTCCCGCAAGCCGAAGGAAGCCGCCAGCTCGGCGGGCGCGACCACCGTGGCCTCGCCGCCCAGGGCATCACGGTCGACGATGCCGGGCTCAAGTTCGCCACGCGCCAGCAGATACGCCTCCCGAGCGCCGGCGCGCGCCAGGGCGGCGCCTGCGACCGGTTCGGCGTCGAGCCACGCGGCGAGGCTCGGCACGCCGACGATCGGCAATCCAAGGCCGACGGCCAGGCCCTTGGCGAGCGCCATCGCCACCCGCAAGCCGGTGAACGAGCCCGGCCCGGTGCCGATGACGATCGCCGATGCGTCGTGGAGCGACCGTCCCTCGCGCTCCAACAGCCCGATCAGCCGTGGCAGCAGCTCGGCGGACTGGCGCTGGGCGCTGCTCCATCCTTCCTCGGCGAGGAACGTGCCGTTCGGCTCGGCCACCGCGATCGACAGGTCGGTCGAGGCGCCGTCGATCGCGATGATCACGGCTCGGCCAGCACCTCGGCGGCCAGCTTCGCGTGGGCGGCGCCGATGGCGTTCCAGCGCAGCACGCGGTGCATCGGCGCATCCCGTGGCGCCTCCAGCTGGATCTCGAGCCGCTCGATCGGCAGCCAGCCGTCGAGCCGATCCGCCCACTCGATGACCGCCACGCCGTCGGCCTGACGCTCGTCCAGCAGCCCGGCCGCGGACGCCTCCTCCGGATCGCCCAGCCGATAGGCGTCGACGTGGTAGAGGCGCAGCCGTCCGACGTGCTCGTTCATGAGCACGAAGGTGGGGCTGTTGACCACGCTCTTGACCCCCAGCCCGGCGGCCACTCCCTTGGCGAGCTGGGTCTTGCCGGCGCCCAGCTCACCTGTCAGCGCCAGCACGGTTCCGGGCATCGAGGCGGCTCCGATGCGGCGCCCGATCTCGTGTGTCTCTTCCGGTCCGACGCTCACGCGCGACCCGGGCGGCGCGGCGGGCGCCGTCGATCGCTCCATGCCGCCAAGTATAGGAAAGCGCAGCTCAGTCGCCCGGCAGGTGCTCGGTGGCGTCGAGGTTGGCCAGCGGCACGATGGCCGTATGGCCGTCCTCGAAGCGTACCAGGGCCGCGCGTCCGACGACCCCCGAGGCGAAGGCATGCAGCCGATCGAGGACGCGGACCAGCTCCCCGCCCTGCCCCGCGTGGGGGCGTCGGTGGGCGATCACGCGCTCGCCGGGACGGGGCAGCACGCGTCTCGCCGGCGGCGGGCCGGCCTCGTACACGTAGAGCCGGGCGGCCTCGCCGAACAGGCTCGCCATCCGTCCTTCGTGCGCGCGGAACCAGGCGAACAGGCCGGGGTCGAAGCCGACCTTGCCGAAGCCTTCCAGGAGCAGGACCGCGAAGTCACCGCGCACCCCCCCGATCTCACGACGTCGCTGCTGGGTGGCCTCGAAGTCGCGCAGCTCCTTGTCCAGCACGCCGCCGAGTACGATGCCCGCCACACCCATGGCTCGTGCCCGGGTCAGAGTCTCGGCTGACGCACGCGAGCCCCCGACGATGATGCGTCCCGTGGCGCCGACGTCGATGGCGCTGGCCCTAAGCTCGTCCGCCGGCTCGTGGACCGCGACACGCAGCTCGCCGTGGACCGCGTTCCCGCTGCCGCCCACGCCGGTCACCAGCGCCCCCGGGACGCGCAGCTCGATCGCATCCGGATCGAGGCTGATCACCTCGCCGCGCACGTGGCCGAGGACCGGCTCGCTGCCGCTCAGGGGGGCGAGCATGGCGGATCCGTCATCCAGGTCGTACCCGAGCAGCAGACAGGCCTCGGGCACGCGTACCTGCCGGCCGCGGTCGTCCTCGGCCAGGACGGCGCCGGCGTCGAGGAGCGAGCCGGGCCGGACGACGAGGAACCCCGCTGCATCGGCCGCCGAGCGGCGCAGGGGCAGGGCAACCGGCAGGCTGATCCCGCCGCGCGGCGCACGGCGGGTGGCGAGCACCTCGGCCGGCTCGACGCCGTGCCCGACCTCGACCATCGGGGTCGCGCCGACCGGCAGACGGACGCGATGCACGACGCTCACGCCACGCGCTCCGAGCCGTGCTGCGCGTCACGCGACAGGGTGTCGCGCCAGCCGGCCAGCACCACGCGACGGTCGTCGCCGCGTTTGGGAAGCGCGATGGGAACGCCCCGCGCGTCGAGGATGAGCCCGACCGCTCCGCCGGTCACGTTCGCCTGGATGCGTGGCGAACGCCGCGGAGCGCCGAGCGAGACGCCGGCGAGCGGCTCGATCGTGATCTCAGCCTCTTGGCCGCGCGTGAGTGGGACGACCTGCAGCTGACCCGTGCGGACCTCGATCGGCGCGTGAACCGGCCAGCCGGAACGATGGACGGTGACCCGCATCGCCACGCGTCCCGGTTCGCCGCCGCGGCAGACCACGGCCGTGCCGAGCGGAGCGAGGAGGTCCACGCCCAACAGCGAGAGCCCTTCGCGGATCTCATCGTCCGGCAGCGACCCGAGTGGCCCGAGCACGGCGGCGGCATCGATCGCCAACTGGGTGATGCCGAGGGGGCGGACCCCATCGAGCAGCATGCGCGCCGCTTGGCCCGGGTTCGGCGCGGCGGCGATGGTCCGGCCCGCGCCGATGAGGAGGTCGAGCGGTCCCTCGACGCTTTCCTCCAGGATGCCGGCCAGTTGCACGCGTGCCGCCGCCTGGGTGGCGGAGAGCTCCTCCGGCGTCTGCGGCAGGGTCGAAGGTCGGGCGCGGAGCGTCTGGAGCAGATCCGCCACCGCCGCCTCGTCGCCGGCGTCGCCGGCAATACGCGCGACGCGTGCCGCCGCGCCCGGCGTCAGCACGGTGCCGGCCAGCCCGCCACGCGCGTGGACGCGGCTGGAGACCGACCCGTCCACCTCGGCGAGCGCCCGCGTGGCCGAGCGCGCTCCAACGTCGACGCCGAGGATGCGCAGCCCGGTGGCGGCCGCCAGCGCGGCCACCGCGCGCGGAAAGGCGACCGAGGCAAGGTGCGTCTCGTCCTGGGACGACACGGTGTCGCGCAGCAGCTCCGCCAGCCGGTCGCGCAGTGCCGCTGGCGCCTCGTGGCGAGCGTCCGGCCGCGGGTTGACGGCGACGGAGACCGCATCGGGCTCGAAGAGGCCGATGACCTCCTCGGCAAGCGCCGATGAACCCGCCCAGACCACCGGCCCACCCCCGGCCCGTCGTGCCGACGCTGCCACTGCGGCCGCCTCGAGCGCGCGTGGGCTGCGCGCGTCGTCGAACCCGCCAGCGATCAGCCAGGCATCGACCTCCGTGGCCTGCAGGGTCCCCAGCCGATCGGCGAGCGTGCGGCCGTCGTCGAGGGTCATCATCTCGACCACGTGCCACCCGGCGGCCTCCGCGGCGCGACGCGCGGCGCTTCCCGACAGCTCGCGCGAGACGGCCACGATGGCGATCCTGGCGGGCCGCCGCGCGGTATGGCACTCGATCCGGTTGGCGCGGGCGAGAAGGTCGTCGAGACCGTCGATCAGGCGTGAATCGGCCGACGCCGCCAGCTGGTCCACCAGCGCGCGCCGGAGCGTGACGGCGCCCCAGGCAGTCGGCTGCGCCGCGTGCGACACGAGGCGCCATCGGCCGCGCACCCGACCGATCACGCCCGCCTTGGCCCAGGCCGACCCGATGTCGAGCAGCAGCGCCATGTCGGCCCGCACGGCTGCCGGGCTCATCGCACCACTCCGAGCCAATCGCCGAGAAGGAAGCCGATGCGGTCGACCAGCAGCACGAGGCGCGAGAGGATGAGGAAGCCGAGCCAGCCGCCGATGCCGCCGATGAGCAGCCATCTCCCGACGCCGGCCGCCACGGTCAGGAGGCGCCCGCGGGGCATGCCGTGCAGGAAGCCGATGAGCACCAGACCGGTGACCAGGGCCGCCAGCGCGCCGGCCACGGTGGCCGCCGCCGATCCACCGGGCCGAACGATCGAGGCATCCAGCTGCGGCAGCAGGGTGCCGACCACGGCCCCGCCCAGAGCGAAGGCCGCCAGGGCGCCGATTGCGATGGAGGTCGGGATGACGGAGAGCTGCCTGGGCAGCCACGGCGCGCCGGCGGCAGTGGCCGTCAGCGCCAGCCCGAGCCACAGCTCGGGCCGCGCGGCCGGGTCCGCCACGATCGGCTGCAGCAGACGGGGGCCGAGCACCTCGGTCAGCGCGATGACGGCGAGGAAGCCGGTCGCCAGCCCGGCCAGGAGATGCTGGGACCAGCCGAAGACCCGTCGCTCGCCGAGCAGCGAGCCGAGCACGACGAGCGTCGCAACGGCGGCGACCCAGGTCGCCACCACGTCGCCTGTGGCGGTGCCGAAGAAGCCGCTCATCCGGTCTCGCGCGCGCGGGCCGCGCGCAGCGCGCCGACGACGCGGGCCCCGAGCGCCTGAAGGAGGACCGCCAGCGCGACGAGCATGCCGAGCACGATCGGGAGCGGCCGTGGGTCGCCGGTGTCGAGGAAGCGCGACAGGTTGTCGAGCTCGAGGGTCGCCCGGTACGCGGCGCCGTCGCGCGGAGTGCTCAGCGAGGCCGCCAGCTGTCCGCCTGCAAGGTACGGCTGGACCTCGGGCAGCAGCACCGTCGGCGTGACCGCCACGAACGGGGGTTCGCCCTCGAGGCGCGGCGCCACCTGCTCGATCCAGCTGCGCGGGCCGAGGTCGTTGCCGCCGACGATGGCGACCGCATCGAAGGCCGCCATCCCCTCCTCCCGCACGCGGCGCGCGACCGCTCCGTCGGCGTCGTCAGGGAGACGCGGTCCGCGCGCGAGATCGACCAGGCCGGCCTCGGCCCCGGCGATGAAGCCGAGGTCGACCAGCCGGGTCGGATTCGCGTCGTTCCGTTCAAGCCGCATGAGCTCGGCGGACCCAAGAGCGCGTCCCTCAACGGTCAGGCTGACGAAGGCGAGGCGGGCATCCCGCGCCAGCAGGTCGGCCAGCAGCGCGCGCACCGTGGGCCGCACTTCGGCGTAGGTGCCCACGTCGGGATCGAACCCCACCAGGACCAGCGGCTCGTCGGGAAGCGCGTCGAGCGTGGCGGTCAGGCGCTCGTCCGCCGCTCGGTCCGGCGAAGCGAAGCTGAGGTCGCCCCCCGCCGGCAGCAGCCACGCGGCGGCCAGGAGCACGACGACGGCGACGGGTGTCAGCCGGCCGATCCATGCCGCGCGCTCACTCATCGGCGGTGCCCATGCCGAGCAGGACGCGGGCGGCATAGACGGCGGTCAGCAGGGCCACCCCGATCAGCAGCCCGCGCAGCACGGCACCGATCGGCACCGCCAGGGACCATCCGGCGGCCGCTGCCAGCCACGCGCCGCCGGCGCCCGACACGGGCACCAGCAGGATGGTGGTGACCAGCGCCGCGGCCACCAGCAGCGTTCCTTCCCGGCTGCGGGATGCCACGGAACGGCGCGCGGCGGTCAGGGTGCTCACGAAGAGCAGGCCGAACAGGGTCGCGCCGATCGGTACCAACAGCGCAACCACCAGCCACTGCACCGCCGGATCGGCGGTCCCGGTGGACCCCGGACGCAGGCCGGCGATCAACATGGCTCCCATGCCGGCCAGCACCAGGATCGCGCCGACCGGATCTCCGCGCCGGCGCCAGAGGTCGGCGACGCGCCGAGCGCCGAGGGAGCCGACGCCCGCCAGTGCCACGCCGGCGGCGACCAGGATCGCCGCGTCGACCACGATTCCTGCCAGCTCGCCCAGTGCGCTGTTGACGACGAGCAGGTCGGCGAGCAGCAGCAGGCCGACCACGACGACCAGCGCCGTGAGTGCCGGGCGCCTCACCCGCGTCCGTTCCCGGCGAGGAAGTCGATCACCTCGGGCGCACCGGCCAGCGCGAGGAGCGATCCGATCACGATGAGCACGATCACCAGGCCGATGAGCCGGTTGGCGGCCGTCACCATGGTCCGCTCGTCGATGCTGGAGCGCAGGTCCGCGCCGGCCTGGAACGGCTGCGGACCGATGAGCGCCACGCCGCCGCCGATCAGCAGGGAGGGAGCCTGTGCCGCCTCGGCGCTGGCGGCAGCCAGCGACCCGGCGCCGCCGCGCAGTCCGTCGAGATGCAAGAGTGCCTCCTCGCGAAGGCTCCCCACCGCGAATGCCGCCGCCGGCCGTGCCCGCGTCGTCAGCGCCAGTCCAGCGATCGCTGGACGTCCCTCCCCGACCATCACCACCCGCGACCGTCCCTGCCGCTCCTGCGTGGCAGTGGCGGCGTGCGCGGCGTCGACGGTGGCGGTCGCAACCACGCCGGCCAGGGCGTCGTTGGTGAGGACCCGGAGCGGCACGCCGCTGCGGGCCGCCGCGCGCGCCACGTGGCCGAGCAGCGGGAGGGCGGCCAGGGTCTGCAGCCTGCCGAGCGCATCGGTGGCACGCGTGATTCCGGCGCCGCCGAGCGAAACCACTGCGTCGGTCCCCGACTCCGCCGCCAGCGCCATGGCACGACCGACGCCCGCCAGCCCCGCGGCGTCCGCCGTCACCCAGCGGCTGATCGGGCGAGCCACCAGCTGCAGGAGGACCAGGATAACCCCCAACGTCACCAGGGTCGGGCCCACGTCGAAGCGCAGTGACGAGGCACCCAGGATGTCGCCGACGAATCGGACGACGCGGCCAAGGAGCTCAGCCGGGCTCGGCATGGCGCTCCTCGAGCTCCTCGATCTCGCCGATCAGGCGATCCAGCCCGGCCGGGTCCTGGAGCAGCGCGCCGATGTCACCAAGGGAGCTGCCGCCCACCATGCGGAGCAGTGGGTCGACCGCCGCGCCGGCATCGGCCAGCAGGGGGGAGAGCGGGCGATGGGCGTCCAGCAGGAGCCGGGCGGGTGCGGCGAGTCCCCGGCGACCCAGCTCTCTCGCGATCCGTCGCGCGGGCTCTCCGCTCACGTCACGTGCGCGCGGTCCGCTGCCAGCGCGTCGGTCACGGCGGCCGTCTCGGCGGGATTCGCGGTGGCGACCACGATCGACTCGGGCAGCGTCTCGTCCGCGGCACGATTGCGGAGCTGCGCTATCAGCACCTCCGCGGCCTCAGGCGCGGTGAAGGCGCCGTGCTCGACGCCGATGAGCGACAGCGCGATGCGTCGCAGCTGCAACGGCTCGGCTAAGTCGAGTGCGGCCCGGATGGCGGCGGCCAGGCGATCTCGATCGGCGATACGGTCATGGCCGACTCCGATGGCGTGGATGACGTACGCGGCGGCCAGGGATCCGGCCCGCGTCGCGATCGCGGTTCCCGGTTGTCGAGGGCCCTGGTCGACGGCGTCGCGCTCGATTTCTTCGCCGCCGTGACGCTTGACCGATGCGGCAGGCCCGGCGGTCATGAACAGCGACTCGTTGGCAGGCACGACCAACGCGTCGACCTCGAGCTCAGCGATCTCCCCCTGCCAGACGTCGATCTCGGTCGGTCCTGCCATGCGTGCCTTCGTTCTCAGGTCGGCGCGGCGGTCAGTCGACTCCCCGATGGAGCCGCGGGAGACGCTCGCGCAGTGCGGTCGTCACTTCGTAGTTGATAGTTCGTCGTTCCGCGGCCACCTCGTCGGCAGTGATCCGCTCGCCTTCCTGCTCCCCGATCAGGACGAACTCGTCGCCGTAGGTTACACCATCGATCTCACCCAAATCGACGGTCAGGCCGTCCATGCTGACGGCTCCCACGATGGGCGCGCGGCGCCCGTGGACGAGCACCCAGCCGTTGTTGGCATGTGCCCGCGGCCAGCCGTCGCCGTACCCGATGCCGAGCGTTGCGATCCGGGTGTGCCGGGCGGCGCGGTAGCGCAATCCATACCCGATCGCGTCCCCCGCCGCCAGGTCGAAGATTCGGAGAGGGCGCGCCCGCAGGCTCAGCACCGGGACGAGTCCAGCGTCGTGATCGGCCGCCCATGCCGGCTGCAGGCCGTAGAGCGCGAGGCCGGGGCGGACAGCATCGGCGAAGGCAACCGCGCCGGCCAGCAGGCCTCCGGTCGCGCTCACGTGCACCAGGCCGGGGTCGATGCCTGCCGACCGCATGGCGTCGAGCACGCGAGCGAAGCGAAGCACCTGCACCTCCGTGTACGCGTCGTCCTCGCCGGGGACGGCCAGGTGGCTCATCGTGCCGGCGAGACCAAGGTGCGGGCTCCGCGCGATGCGGGTCGCCAGCCCGACGGCGTCGTCGGGGGCAGCTCCCTGCCGACCGAGCCCGGAGTCGACCTTCAGGTGCACGCCGATCCGTACGCCCTCACGACTGCCGGCGGCCTCCAGCAGGTCGACGGCCAGGTCGTCGTACACGATCGGCTCGAGGCGACGCGCGGCCACGGTGGCGGCCTCGCCGGGCCCGATCCCCCACAGGAGCAGGATCTGGGCGTCCACACCGGCTTCGCGCAGTTCGATCGCCTCGTCGACGGTCGCGACCGCCAGGCGCTCGACGCCGGCTCCCACCAGCGTGCGGGCCACGGCCACGGCCCCGTGGCCATACGCGTTGGCCTTGATCACGGCGATCACCTCGGCCTCGGTCGCGGTCCGCCTGATCACCGCGAGGTTCGTCCTGAGCGCTTCATGGTCGATCTCGACCCAGGCGCGATGCGCGCTCCCCGGCAGCGTCATGGCCCTCCCCCGCGAGCCTGGCGGATTGCCTGCGGCAGCAGGCCGGCAACGTCACGCGCCATGGCGCCGGTGCTCCCGATGCCGTCGGCCGCCAGCACGCCGGCGGCTCCGTGCACCGCCACTCCGCAGGCCGCGGCGACGAACGGCTCGAGCCCGCCCGCCAGGAAGGCACCGATGACGCCGGCCAGGACGTCACCGGTGCCGGCCGTCGCCAGCGCGGCCGACGACACGCCGGAGCGCAGCAGCTGCCCGTCCGGCGCGGCCACGACGGTGTTTGCCCCCTTCAGGACCACCACGTGCCCCCAGCGGTCGGCTGCCTCGGCGGCCGCTCGAGCGCGCGTCTCGTCATCGGCGGGTACCGGCTCGCCCCGCATCAGCCGCGCGAACTCGCCCGGGTGGGGGGTCAGCACCAGCGGCGCTCGCAGCCCCGTCCACCAGGTACTACCTCCGGCCAGCGCATTGAGGCCGTCGGCGTCCACGACCGCCGGAACGCGAAGGGCGGATACCAGATTCCGTGCGCGCCGCTGCGTCGCCGGCTGCTGGCCCAGCCCCGGTCCAAGCACGACCGCGTCGTAGGCGGCCGCCTCGGTGGTGACGTGCCGCCAGCCGCTCGGCGCGATCAGCCCCGGCGCCTCCTCGTCGAGCGCCATCCACGTCAGCTCGGGAATGGTGCCGGCCAGACGGTCCGCCACGGACTCGGCGACCGCGACGCGCACCACGCCGACGCCGGCGCGCATCGCCCCCAGCCCGGCAAGTAGGGCCGCTCCGGGATACTCGGTCGAGCCGGCCACCACGAGCAGCCGCCCGAAGTCGCCCTTGTGGGCCGTCTCCGGTCGGGGGGGGAGATGGGCGGCCACCCAGCGCCGAGTCAACGGCCGAGCGCTCGTGGCGCTCACCACGCCGTCCCGCTCACCCGTGCCGCCGATGCGCGACGGCCACGGCGACCGCCATGCGCCGCTCGTGCGAGATGGACACGCTCACCTCATCGAGGTTCATCGCCTCGGCCCGCCGGGCGGCGCGCCCGTGCAGCGTCACTTGTGGAGCACCGGCACGATTGGGGAGGATCTCGATCTCGCGCCAGCCCACGCCACGCACTCCGAGGCCCAGGACCTTGCTGATCGCCTCCTTGGCCGCCCAGCGACCGGCGATCCGCTCGACCCTCCGCCCCACGTATTGCTGCTCGGACTCCGTCAGCACGCGCAGCCGAAAGCGGTCCGGAAAGCGTCCGAGCACGGCGTGAATGCGGTCGATGTCGATCAGGTCGATCCCGATCTCGTGGCGGCTCATGCGGGCGCCGCGGCTATTCGACGGTGACCGACTTGGCCAGGTTGCGCGGCTGATCGACGTCGGTGCCGCGCGCCACCGCCACCTCGTAGGCCAGCAGTTGGAGCGGGAGGACGGCGATGACCGGGCTGATCGGCTCGGGCACGTCCGGCACGTAGAGAACATCCTGGGCATAGCGATCGATCTGGTCGTCGCCTTCGGTGGCGATTGCGATGACGGGCGCCGATCGGGCCCGGGCCTCGGCCACGTTGCTTGCCACCTTCTCATAGATCGCCCCACGCGTGGCGATGGCCACCAGTGGCGTCTCCGGGTCGAGCAGCGCAATCGGCCCATGCTTGAGCTCGCCGGCGGCGTAGCCCTCGGCGTGCACGTAGCTGAGCTCCTTGAGCTTCAGCGCGCCCTCCATCGCGATCGGGAAGCCGACGCCGCGACCGATGAAGATGAAGTCGCGCACGTGCGCGTACCGGCGCGCCAGCTTCTTGATCTGCGCGGCCAGCTTGAGCGTCTCGGCGGCCTGCCGCGGCAGGCTGCGCAGCGCCTGGCCGTAGGTGCGCCGCCGATTCGCGCTGAGGGTGCCGCGCAACCCGGCCAGGTGCAGCGCGATCATCTGCAGCACCAGGACCTGGGTCACGAACGCCTTCGTGCTGGCCACCGCGACCTCCGGACCAGCCTGGAGGTAGCAGACAGCATCGGCTTCGCGCGTGATGGCGCTGCCCACCACGTTGGTGACCACGATCACCGCCGCGCCGCGCTCCTCGGCGAGCTTGATCGGCGCGAGGGTATCCGCCGTCTCACCAGACTGGCTCACGCCGATGACGAGCGTCCGCTCGTCGATCGGCGGAGGGCTGTAGCGCATCTCTGAGCCGACCTGCATGGTGGCCGGCAGCCCGACCCAATCCTGGATCAGGTAGGCGGCGACGTGAGCGGCGTAGCTGGCCGTGCCGCAGCCGACGATGTAGACGCGATCAATGTCGGCGAGCCGATCCGCGATCGGCGCCAGCTCGTCGAGCGTCACGTTGCCGGCTGCGTCGACTCGTCCGCGCAGGCACTCCTGGATGGCGTGCGGCTGCTCGTAGATCTCCTTGAGGGTGAAATGCGCGAAGCCGCCCTTCTCCGCGGCGTCGATGCTCCAGTGGATCTCGGTCACGTCGCGCTGCACCTCGGTGCCGTCCAGCGACGAGATGCGCGTGCCCTCGGGCGTGACGTCGGCCACGTCGCCCTCGTGCAGGATCACCACGTTCTTCGTGTGCTCCAGGATGGCCGGCACGTCGCTGGCCAGGAAGCCTTCACCGTCGCCGAGCCCCACGATGAGCGGCACGTTCATGCGAGCGCCCACGATCCGGTTGGGATGGTCGGTGTGCATGACGCCGATAGCGTACGCGCCGCGCACCTCATTGAGCGCCTGCCGAACTGCGGCGACCAGGTCCCCGGTGTACTTCGTCTCGATCAGGTGGGCCAACACCTCGGTATCTGTCTCGGAGGTGAACCGATGGCCCCCGGCGGTCAGACGGGCCTTGATCTCGGCGTAATTCTCGATGATTCCGTTGTGGATGAGCGCCAGCTTGCCGGTGCAATCGCTGTGCGGGTGGGCATTCGTGTCGTTCGGGCGGCCGTGGGTGGCCCAGCGGGTGTGACCGATGCCGGGCTGCCCGGCGGGGGCGTCGCCATTGAGATGATCGGTGAGATTGGTGAGCTTGCCGGCCTTCTTCTCGATGAAAACCTGACCGTCATCGGTGAGGACGGCGATGCCCGCCGAGTCGTAGCCTCGATATTCGAGGCGGCGCAGTCCCTCGAGCAGGATGGGGGCGGCGTCACGCGGCCCGACGTACCCGACGATGCCGCACATTTGCTCTCCTCAGTTCAGTCGTGCCTCGGCGAGCATCGCGAGCTCGCGGGCGATGCGTTCGATCTCATCGGCGTCGTCGCCCTCGACCATGATCCTGATCTTGGGCTCCGTGCCGGATGGGCGAACGAGGATCCGTCCACGATCCTCCAGGACCGCGGTGGCCTTCTCGACGGCGGCCGAGAATTCCGGGTCATCCTGCCAACCGTCCCTGCGGCTGGCGGCTGAGTTTACCACCACCTGCGGAAGCCTCGGAATTCGGTCCACCATCTCGGAGAGCGGCGTTCCGGCGGCACGCACGGCTCGCACGAGCTCGATACCGGTCAGCAGCCCGTCCCCCGTGGTGGCGCGATCGCGAAAGATGATGTGCCCCGACTGCTCTCCCCCGAGCACCGCGTCGTCGCGCTCCATCGCCGCGAACACGTGCCGATCTCCCACCGGTGTCCGGACCATCCTGCCTCCCGCCCTGCGCACGACCCGCTCGAGGCCGCCGTTGCTCATGACGGTCACCACCAAGAGGTTGTTGCGGAGCGTGCCGTCCCTGAGACGCGCCAGAGCGCAGATACCCATCACCGCGTCGCCGTCCACCAGCCGTCCACGCTCGTCGACGGCGATGAGCCGATCGGCGTCGCCGTCGAATGCGAGCCCGACGTCGAGGCCGGCCGCCAGCACCGTCTGGGCGAGCCGCTCGGGGTGGGTCGATCCGCACCCATCATTGATGTTCGTGCCGTCCGGCGCGTCGAAGAGGACGGTGACCTCCGCACCGAGCGAGCGGAACAGCTCCGGAGCGATGGCGCTGGCCGAGCCGTTGGCGCAATCGATGCCGAGTCGCAGCCCGGAGAACGCGTCACCGGCCACCTCGGCAAGGAAGCGCCGGTAGGCGGCGATCGATCCGCGATCCGGGCGCGCACGGCCCAACCCGTCGTTCCCGAGGTCCGGGATGTCGGACGGATCGTCGATGAGGCGCTCGAGCTCCGCCTCGGCCTCGTCGTCGATCTTGCGGCCGGCCAGCACCACCTTCAGACCGTTGTCGGGAGCCGGGTTGTGGGATGCCGAAACCATGATCGCCGCGGCTCCGGCCTGGCCAGAGGCGTGGACGAGACAGGGCGTGGTCACCACGCCGAGATCGACCACGTCGGCACCCGAGGCGGTAAGTCCGGCGGCCAGGGCGGAGCTCAGCATCTCTCCCGAACGCCGCGTGTCGCGGCCGAGGAGGACCGCATCCGATGCGGCTCCGTACCGGTGCCCTGCCGCGCGGCCGAGGGCGAGTGCCAGGTCAACGGTGATGTCCGTGCCAACTGCGCCGCGGATGCCGTCGGTCCCGAATCGGCTCCCCATCTACGGCGCGGGAGTCGGTGTCGGCGTCGGGGGCGGCGCCGGTGCCTGGATGGTGACCGCCACCGTGCCCGGGATGATGCCGAGCAGCTCGACGCCCTCCGGCAGGCCGCCGATCGAGGGCTCCAGGTCGTACGTGCCGGGCGCCAGACCGCTGACGTCCACCGTCGGCGTGAAGTCGCCGGCCCCGAGCCCCGACAGCGTGTCGCCCGGCCCGCTCAGCGTCAGGGTCAGCTGATCCAGCGCTGGCAGGCAGGCATTGTTGCCGGCTCCCTGGCAGACGATGCCAACCACGAAGGTGCGGCTGGAGACCGATGGCACGATGGCGGCGGTGACGGTCGCGATCGGCTCCGCATCCGCATCGGCAAGGCGGATGTCCTCCGGAATCACCAGCTCCGCGCCGAAGGATTGGTCGGCCGACACGCCGTCGATGCTGAGCGGTTGCGTCAGCACCTCATCGATCTCGGAGAGGACGCCCGGCGGGCCGCGGAGCGTCACCGTGGCGGGCTCGACGGTGAGCGACTCGAGCGCGAACCCGGGGGCCGGGGTGCCCTCGATCACCGGGCGCACCGGTACCGTTTGGGTGGTCTGGGTCTCCTCGACGTCGATCTGCACCGAGATGGTCTCGGGTTCCATCTCGACCCGCCCGGCGTCAATCGGCTGGCCCTCCACGTCGACCGCGACGAGGTTGACCGGCTCATTGACGTCGATGCCGGAGGCGCTGATGGAGACGAAGGCGACGACCCGGTCGACACGGCTCACGATCGATGCGGGCCCGCGAACCTCGACCTCCTCCTGGCTGAGCACGGAGTCACCGATCTCGAGCTCGCTCGGCACCTCGCCCGTCTCCACCGCGACCGGGACCGTCCGCTCCTCGATTCTGTCGATCTCGACCCGCACGGTGGCCGGCGAGCGGGACAGGATCTGGATGTCCTCGGTGAGGGCGCTGACCTCGACGTCAAGCACCTGGGGCTGCGGGGCGCGGCTCATGTCGTACTCGGCAAGGTCCACCCGTGCGGAGAAGGCCTCGGCGACGACCGAGGCCGCCAGGTCATTTGCCGTCTGATAGCGGACCTCGACGAAGCCGAGCTCGCCGCTCAGCACGAAGGTGCCGGGAGGCGCATTGACCTGCTCAACGCGGACCTGGATCGTCGACTCCGAGAACGATCCTGAGAAGACCAGGCCGGTGTAGAGCACTGTGGCGAGCAGGATCGCCGACAGCTTCAGGTGCCAGTTCCGCAGCAGGAAGCGCATCTCAACGCCTCGCTGCTCGGCCATCGGGTGCCGTTGTCACCACGCGGGCCTCCGGATCGATTGGCTCGTCGACCTCGTCGCGCTGGCCGACCTGCCAGCGTCCCTCGACGGAGCGGCGGAGAAACGGGACCGCCGTCCGGGGCGCCTGCGGCCGGATGAGGTTGAAGAGGCGACGCCGGAGCTGCTCCTCGGTCAGGTTCCGCTCGATGCGGCCGCGCACCACCAGGCTGATCGAGCCGGTCTCCTCGCTCACGACCACCACCACCGCATCGGTCTGCTCGCTGATGCCGATCGCGGCCCGATGCCGCGTCCCATAGCGCTCCGAATCGAGCACGTTCTGGCTCAGCGGCAGCAGAACGCCGGCCGAGGTGATCTTCTCGCCGGAGATGACGACCGCCCCATCGTGCAGCGCCGTGCCGCGGTAGAAGATGGTGACCAGCAGCTCGGCCCGGAGGTCCGCGTGCACGGGCACGCCCGACTCCGACGCCAGGTCCTGGAGCCCGGTCTCCCGCTCGAGCGCGATGAGCGCGCCGTGGCGCGACCCAGCCAGGATCCGTGCGGCGCGGCTGATCTCGCGCGCCACGCGCTCGGCGCCGGCCACCTCGGTGCTCACGAAGAAGCGGTTGACCGACCCGATGCGCCCGATCTGCTCGAGCGCCCGACGCAGCTCGGGCTGGAAGACGACCACGACCGCGAAGAGGCCAACCACGGCGGCGGTTTCCATGAGGCGCCGCAGGAGGTCGAAGCCGAACAGGATGGCGGCCAGGTACACGAGGTACAGGATCGACAGGCCGATCACGATTCGCACCGCCCGAGTGCCCCGGATCAGGATGAAGAGCCAGTAGATGACGAACGCCACGAGGCCGATGTCGATGATCGACGTCAAGCTTCCACGGAGGTAGTTGTTGATCGCGTCGATCACGATGGGCAGGTTGCCTTCATTTCGTGCTTGCGGGGGGCCTCGATGATACCAAAGAGCCCCGGCGATCCCGCCGGAGCTCATCGGTCTGTGGCTGAAACCCGTGCCTAGCGCTTCGTGTACTGGGGCGCCTTGCGGGCCCGCTTGAGGCCGAACTTCTTGCGCTCCTTGGCGCGCGGATCGCGCGTCAGCAGTCCGGCGCTGCGCAGGGCGGCCCGGGCATTCGGATGGGCGCTGAGGAGCGCCCGCGCGATGCCGTGCCGGATGGCGCCGGCCTGGCCGGACACGCCGCCGCCTGCGACCAGAACGCTGGCGGAGTACCGGCCCTCGGTCTCGGTCACGCGGAACGGCAGCAGGATCGCGCCCTCCGGCGAGGCGCCACCGAAGTACTCGGCGGCGGGCTTGCCGTTGACGACGATGCTGCCGTCACCGGGCAGCAGGCGGACGCGCGCGACCGCCGTCTTGCGCCGTCCGGTCCCGTAGACGTAGTTGGTGCTCACGGATCGTCCTCTCTTCTACAGCTCGACAGCGGTGGGCTGCTGAGCCTGGTGCGGATGGTCGGCGCCGCTGTACACCTTCAGCTTCTTGAACATAGCCCGGCCGAGCCGGTTCTGCGGCAGCATTCCCTTCACCGCGCGCTCGATCACGAGCTCGGGCTTGCGCTCGAGCAGCGTCCCGAGGGTTTCCTCGCGGAGGCCGCCGGGGTAGTTGGAGTGGCGGAAGTAGCTCTTCTGCCGCAGCTTGTCCCCGGTCACCCTGATCTTGCCGGCGTTGAGGACGACGACGTGGTCGCCCGTGTCAAGGTGCGGCGAGTAGATCGGCTTGTGCTTGCCCTCCAGCAGGGTGGCGATGCGCGTCGCCAGCCGGCCGAGGGTCTGATCGGTCGCGTCCACGACCCACCAGCTGCGCTCGATCTCGCTCGCCTTGACGGCGTAGGTCTTCACGTTCCCTGCTCTCCGGTCTTGCCTTGGTCCACTCGCACTGCCGCCTTCGGCGGTGCGATTCGTTCGTTCTTCGGTTTCGTGGCTGATGCGTAGATGACGCGCTCGAGGGTGAGCCCGCGCGGCGGGGCCGCCCGTCCGTGGAGCGCCCGCGCTGGCGCGTCGAGCACCCGGTCGACTGCCTCCGCCGCGAGCCTGCCGCGCCCGACCTCCAGCAGGAGGGCGACGATGCTGCGCACCATCCGTCGCAGGAAGGCGTTCGCCGTCACGAGAATCTCGAGCCTGTTGCCGTAACGCATGACCCGCAACTCGGCCAGGTGCCGAACCGTGCGGCCGCGTGCGTCGGCGCCCAGCGCCGCGAAGTCGCGCTCGCCGAGCAGTCGCTGCGCCGCCGCCTGCATGGCGACGACGTCGAGGTTCTCGTCGATCTCGAGCGTCCGGTGCCGTTCGAGGGGGTGCCTGGCTCCGTTCATCAGGATCCGGTAGCGGTAGACGCGCCAGCGCGCCTCCCGTCGAGGATCGAAGCCCGGCCCCACCGTTCGGAGGGAGCGCACGGCCATGTCCGGCGGCAGCGCGGCGTTGAGCCGCTGCTGCAGCTCCGGCAGCCCGCCACCCCGGCGAGGAGATCGCCGGTAGCAGAATGCCGCGACCTGGCCGGTGGCATGCACCCCGGCATCGGTTCGCCCGGCGAGATGGACTCGTACCACCTCGCCGATCAGCCTGTTAAGGGCCGTCTCCAGCTCCCCCTGCACGGTCCGAGCATTTGGCTGGACCTGCGAGCCGGCGAAGGCCGTCCCGTCGTACTCGATCACCGCCCGTGCGCATCGCTGCGCGTCGACGGCCATCGGTCCGTGTCGGTGTTCTGGTGTGCCCGTCCTCAGACGAGCTCGATCTGAACCATCGAGGCGGCGTCCCCCGGACGCTGCCCCAGCTTGACGATGCGCGTGTACCCCGACGAGCGATCGGCGTACTTGCCCGCCAGCTCGGTCATGAGCTTCTCCACGATGAGCGGCTCGTGCGGCATCTTGCTGACCAGCTGCCGGCGCGCATGGAGGTCCCCACGCTTGGCGAGCGTGATCATGCCGTCCACGAGCCCACGGACCTCCTTGGCCTTTGCCTCGGTGGTCTTCACCTTCTCGTAGCGCAGGATCGAGACCGCCAGGTTGCCGAGCATCGAGAGCCGATGGGCGTGAGGGCGGCTGAGCTTGCGTCCGGCAACGCGGTGCGGCATCGGTTCAGGACTCCCGGTCCAGCTCGGCCGCGGCGGCCTCGTCGAGCTCGGCGGAGGCCGGCAGATCCGACTCGTCGGTGC
The DNA here is from genome assembly GCA_030862645.1 of Chloroflexota bacterium. Taxonomy (GTDB): domain Bacteria; phylum Chloroflexota; class Limnocylindria; order QHBO01; family QHBO01; genus JACDBZ01. The sequence goes on along the minus strand of JALZDF010000014.1, from coordinate 11,407 downwards.
TCATCGAGGTTGCCTCGGGGGCGATGAAGCCACGGAGCGCCAGGCGCTCCTTGAGCTCGTCCAGGCTCTTCTGGCCGAAGTTGCGCATGCGCAGGAACTCGTCGTCGCTGAGCGACAGGACCTGCCCGATCTTCGTGATGCTGTTGCGCTTCAGGCTGTTGTAGGCCCGCATCGGCAAATCGAGCTCTTCGATCGGCGCGTCGAGCAGGTTCGCGCTCGGCGGGGTCGGGCCCCCGGCCTCGCCACCCGCCAGCGCCGGCCGGCCGACGTCGGTGAAGCGGCTGAACTCGCGGACCAGGATGTCGGCCGCCTGGCTCAGCGCCGCCTGGGCGGTCGTGGTGCCATCGGTCTCGATCTCGAGCGTTAGCTTGTCGTAGTTCGTCATCTGGCCGACGCGGGTCTTTTCCACCTGGTAGTTCACGCGGCGAACCGGGGAGAAGATGGCATCGACCGGAACGACCCCGATCGGCATCTCCTCCGTGTGCTCGGCCGGCCGGTAGCCCATGCCGGGCTCCACGGTCAGGTCCATCTCGATCGACCCCGAATCGGAGTCGAGGGTGAGGAGGACGAGGTCCGGGTTTACGATCTCGACGTCGGCCGACTCGGTGATGTCGGCGGCCGTCACCGGACCGGCGCCGCGCTTCACGAGCTTGAGCGTGATCGCGTGCCGCGCGAACGAGCGGAGGCGCAGCTTCTTGACGTTCAACACGATCTGGGTGACGTCTTCCTTGACGTTCTCGATGGTGCTGAACTCGTGGAAGACGCCGTGGATCTGGACGCTGGTGACGGCGGCCCCTTCCAGCGAGCTGAGCAGGACGCGACGCAGGCCATTGCCGAGCGTCATGCCGTACCCCTCCTGGAGCGGGGTCACCTCGAAGCGGCTCAGGTTTCCGTCCGCGTGCACCTCTTCGATGTGCGGATCGGGAGCCTGCGGCTGCTGGGGGGTTTCAAGTTCGATCATGGAAGGAATCTGACTCCTAGCGCGAGTAGTACTCGACGACGAGCTGCTCGTTGAACTCGAGCGGCATCTGCTCGCGCGCCGGTTCGGCGAGGACCGTGCCCGACAGCTTTGTCGGGTCGACGCTCACCCATTCGGGGATCTGGGCCGCCTTCATCGTCTCGGGAGCGACCTTGAAGTACTCGCGGCTGCGGCGGCTGTCGCGGACCTCGACGCGGTCGTTGATCTTGACCCCGAAGCTCGGCACGTTCGTCGGGCGGCCGTTGACCGCGAAGTGCCCGTGGCTGACGAGCTGGCGCGCCTGTGCACGGCTCGACGCGAATCCCATCCGGTAGACGACGTTGTCGAGGCGCATCTCGAGCATGCGCAGCAGGTTCTCGCCGGTCATCCCCTTGCGCTGCTCCGCCTTCTCGAAGTAGTTGCGGAACTGGCGCTCGAGGACCGAGTAGCTCTTGCGGACCTTCTGCTTCTCGCGCAACTGCAGGCCGTACTCGCTCACCTTGCGTCGGCGCATGGTGTTCATGCCGGGCGGCGTGCTGCGGCGCTCGAAGGCGCACTTGCGGCTGTAGCAGCGGCTGCCCTTGAGGAAGAGCTTGAGCCCCTCCCGTCGACAGATGCGGCAGACCGCGTCGTTATATCGTGCCATCTCGCTCGATCCCCTCTCAGACCCGGCGCCGCTTCGGCGGACGGCAACCGTTGTGCGGGATGGGCGTCACGTCGGTGATGGCGGTGACCTCAAGGCCGGCCGTCTGCAGCGAGCGGATCGCCTGCTCACGGCCGCCACCGGGACCCTTGACGAAAACCTCGATCTGGCGCATGCCGTTCTCCATGGCGCGTCGCGCGGCAAGCTCGGCCGTCTGCGCAGCGGCGTACGGCGTGCTCTTGCGGGAGCCCTTGAAGCCGGCCAGGCCCGCGCTGCCCCAGCTGACGACGTTGCCCGTGGTGTCGGTGATCGTCACGATCGTGTTGTTGAACGTCGACTGGATGTGCGCGTGCCCGATCGGCACGTTCTTTCGCTCGCGCTTCTTACGCTGCGTGCGCTTACGCTCTGCCATGGAACTCCCGTTACTTCTTGCGGCGGATGCCGACGGTCTTCTTCACACCGCGGCGCTGCCGGGCATTGGTCTTGGTTCGCTGCCCGCGGACCGGCAGGTTGCGCCGATGCCGGAGCCCCCGATACGAGCCGATCTCCATCAGGCGCTTGACGTTCATGCTGACCTCGCGCCGGAGGTCGCCCTCGACCTTGAACTGGCGGTCGACTACCTCGCGCAGGCGGTTGACCTCCTCTTCGGTCAGATCACGCACCCGCGTGTCGGGCGACACGTTCGCCGCCCCGATGACCCTGGTGGCCGAGGTCGGGCCGATGCCGTGGATGTAGGTGAGGCTGACGATCACCCGCTTCTCGCGGGGAATGTCGACGCCGGCGATACGTGCCACGTTCCTCCTAGCCCTGCCGCTGCTTGTGCTTGGGTATGACGCAGATGACCATCACCACGCCCGAGCGCTTGATGACCTTGCAGCGCTCGCAGCGAGGCTTCACGGATGCGGAAACTTTCATCTCATCCTGTACGTGATGCGACCCCGGGTGAGGTCATAGGGAGACAGTTCGACGCGGACGGTGTCGCCGGGAAGGATGCGGATGAAGTTCTGGCGGAGCTTGCCGGAGATGTGGGCGAGCACCTCGTGCCCGTTCTCCAGGCGCACCTTGAACATCGCGTTCGGGAGGGGAAGGATCACTTCCCCTTCGACCTCGATGGCATCCTTCTTTGGCAAGCGGCACGCACCCTCGTCTCAGCCTGAAATCAATGGAATGGGTTCGACACACGGAAAGGCCGCCGCACAGGGCGGCCCACGGAACGGAAAGTATACAGCAAGCCGGTCGGGTCGTACAAGGCGGTCATGGGCGGGCGGTCAGCACCTCGGGACCGTTGGGGGTGATGGCGATGGTGTTCTCGAAATGGGCAGACAGGCCGCCGTCGACGGTCCGCACCGTCCAGTTGTCGTCGGCGATGAACACATCGTCGCCGCCGAGGTTGAACATCGGCTCGATGGCGAAGCACATGCCGGACTCGATGCGCAGGCCGGTGCCAGGGCGGCCGTAGTTCGGCACCTGCGGGTCCTCGTGCATCGATTGGCCGATGCCATGCCCGACGAACGGACGCACGATGCCATAGCCGCGCTCGTGGGCGACTGTCTCGATGGCGTGCCCGATGTCGCCCAGCCGGTTCCCGGGCAGGGCAGCCGCGATGCCCGCCTCCATCCCCCGCCGCGTGGCGTCCACCAGGTCGCTGACCTCCGGCGGGACCGGGCCGATCGTCCAGGTTCGCGCACAGTCGGCATGCCAGCCATCCAGGATGCAGCCGATGTCGATGCTGACCACGTCGCCGTCGGTCAGCAGGCGTCGCCGTGACGGGATCCCGTGGACCACCTCGTCGTTCACGCTGGCGCAGATGGAGCCGGGGAACGGCGGGTTGCTGCCGTAGCCCTTGAACGAGGGGATGGCGCCGGCGTCGCGGATCATGCGCTCGGCGATCGCGTCGAGGTCGCCGGTGGTGATGCCGGCGCGCAGCTTCGCGTGCAGCACCTCCAGGATGCCGGCCAGGATCCGGCCGGCGCCGCGCATGCGGTCGATCTCGGACGAGCGCTTCAGGCTGACCGCGCCGGTGCTGCGCATCGCGCGCATCAGTTGGCCGCCCGCGCGCCGATGCTCGCCAGGATCGCCTCGGTCACGTCCTCGATCGAGAGCGTGCCGTCGAGCCGATCGACAATGCCGGCGCGCTCGTAATGCTCGACCACGGCCAGCATGGGCGGCACCTGCTTGTCGAGCCGGGCGCGGACCACCTCGGGCCGATCGTCATCGCGCTGGGTGAGGGCCGCACCTTCGCGGTCGCAGCGTCCGGGCACGCGAGGAGGGTCGGTGTCCTCATGATAGGTCGTGCCGCACTGCGGGCAGATCCAGCGGCCTGCCACGCGCCGCACGAGCACCTCGGTGGGGACCTCGATGTAGAGCACGCGCCGGATCCGCTCGCCGTTGGCGGCGAGCGTGTCGTCGAGCGCCTTGGCCTGTCCGACGGTGCGCGGGAAACCGTCGAGGATGGCGCCCGCGTCGGCGGCGGGCCGCGCCAGCTCCTCCATGAACATCGCGATCGTCAGCTCGTCGGGAACAAGCTCGCCGCTCTGCATGTACTCGCGGGCCGCCTCGCCGAGCTCGGTCCCGGCCGCCAGCGCCGCGCGGAACAGGTTGCCCGAGGCGAGGTGGACGAGCCCCAGCTCGCGTGACAGGATCGAGGCCTGGGTTCCCTTGCCGGCCCCGACCGCCCCCACCAGCAGCAGGATCAGGCGCTCGGCGCCCTGGCTCCCGACGGGCGCATCGGTCACCTGATGAAGCCCTCGTAGTGACGCATCATCATCTGCGCCTCGAGCTGCTTCATCGTTTCGACCACGACGCTGACCATGATGAGGATGCTCGTTCCGCCGAGCTGCAGGTTGCTGGTGCCGGGAATGAAGGCCGACACGATGTAGGGCAGCACGGCGATGAAGCCCAGGAAGGTGGCCCCGCCGAGCGTGATCCGGTTCGTCACGCGCCCGAGAAACTCCTCGGTCGGCTTTCCGGGCCGGATGCCCGGAATGAAGCCGCCATTCTTGCGCAGGTAGTCGGCGGTCTGGTCAGGGCGGAACTGGAAGGCGGTGTAGAAGTACGTGAAGAACACGACCAGCAGGAAGTAGAGCGTCCCGTACAACGGGATGTTGTTCTGCCCGTTGAGGTTGGTGCTGATGAAGGTTGCGGCGTCCCGCACCCACGCGATCTCGCTCGTCGTGAAGTAGGCGGCGATCTGGGCCGGGAAGAGCAGGATGCTGACGGCGAAGATGATCGGGATGACACCCGCCATCGTCACCTTCAGCGGCAGATATTGCGTCTGGCCCTGGTACATCCGGCGCCCGCGCACGCGGCTGGCGTACTGCACCGGAATGCGCCGCTGGCCCTCGTTGATGAAGACCACGGCCGCCACGACCACGATCGCCACGATGATGAACGGGATGAGGCGCGCGAATGCGTCAGGCCCGCTCACGATCGGGCCGATCTGCTGCGGGATGCTGCCCACGATGCCGGCGAAGATGATGAAGCTGATGCCGTTGCCAAGGCCCTTCTCACTGATGAGCTCGCCGAGCCACATGAGCAGCACGGTGCCGGCGGTGAAGCTCAGGAGCAGGCTGAGGGTCTCGATGCTGAACAGCGGGTTGGCCGGAATGACGCCATTGGCGCTGAGCAGGACGCTGATGCCGTAGCCCTGCGCCAGGGCCAGCGGCACGGTCAGCAGGCGGGTGTACTGGTTGAGCTTGTTGCGCCCGTACTCGCCCTCCCGGCTCAGTTCCTCGAGCGACGGGACCACGCCGCGCATCAGCTGCATGATGATGCTGGCGTTGATGTACGGGTTGACGCCAAGACCGATGATCGACGCGGCCGCCAGGCCGCCCCCGGAGAAGATGTTCAAGATCCCGAGCAACGGGTTGTTCGTGAACAGGTCGGTCAGGGCCGCCGTGTTCACGTTCGGGACTGGAACGTTCGTCAGCGCACGGAAGATCAGCAGGATCCCCAGCGTGAAGAGCAGCTTGCGCCGGATGTCCGGCGCCCGGAAGGCGGCGACGACCGTCTCTATCAACCCTGGGACTCCGTTTCGCTCTCGTCAGAGTCCGCCGATGCGGTCGCCTCAGTCTCCGCGGCGGCCTGCTCGTCGGCGTCGTCGGTTCCGGCCGGCTCGCCTGCGGCCTCGTCGCCACCCCGGCGGGCGGCCGCCGCACGACGACCACGAGCCTTGCGCCCCTTGGTCCGCGCTGCGGCGTCGGCTTCCGCCTTCGCCTCTGCCGCCGCGTCGACCGGCGCATTGTCCGGCCAGGTCAGGCGCTGCACCGTGCAGCCGGCGGCCGACAGCTTGTCGAGTGCCGTCCGGCTGAAGGCGTGGGCGTGGATGGTGATCCCCTTCGGCGCCTCACCCACGCCGAGGATCTTGACCGGCAGCCTGGTGTCACGGATCAGGCCATCGTGTTCGAGGACGTCGGGCGTCACGAGGGTGCCTTTCTCGACGTCGGTCAGCTTGCCGAGGTTGAGGGGCGCGTAGGCCACGCGGCCGCGATTGCGGAAGCCGTGCAGCTTCGGGGTTCGCACGTGGAGTGGCGTCTGGCCGCCCTCGAACCAGGCCGGGATGTTCCCGCCGGCTCGCGCCTTCTGGCCCTTCGTGCCGCGCCCCGCGGTCTTGCCCCGCCCGGACCCATGGCCGCGGCCGACGCGGCGCGACGGCGTGCGCGACCCGGCGGCCGGGTGCAGATCGTGGAGCTTCACTTCGTCTCCTCTTCCACTGTGCCGTTCCTCGTGCCGGCCGGCTCCTGGACCTCGATGAGGAAGGCGACGCGTCGCAGCATGCCCCGGATGACCGGGGTGTCCGCGACCTGGACTGTCTGGTTGAGCCGATGCAGGCCGAGCGCCCGGATGGTCCCGTGCGCGGCCGCCTTGTGGCCGATCGTCGAGCGGGTCCAGGTGACGGTCAGCATCGGGCCCGCCTTTGCGGCGGCGGTTCGCTTAGCGGCCACGGCCACCTCCGAACGTGTTCATCGGCTCGCGCCGCTCGGGAATCTCGTGCGGCGTCCGCGCTCGCTCCGCGCCGCGCTTGCCGAGCAGCTGCTCGGCCGTGCGGCCGCGCAGCGCGGCAATGTCGTCCGCGGAGCGCAGCGCCGCGAGGCACTCGATCGTGGCGCGCACGACGTTGATCGGGTTGGTCGAGTCCTGCACCTTGCTGAGCAGGTCGCGGATGCCTGCGGCCTCGACGACCGAGCGCACCGAGCCGCCGGCGATGACGCCCGTGCCGGCGCTGGCCGGCTTGAGCATCACCTTGGCGGCGCCGAAGTGACGGCGCACCTCGTGCGGGATGGTGGATCCGACCAGCGGCACCTTGATCAGGTGCTTCTTCGCGTCCTCGACGCCCTTGCGGATCGCCTCGGGCACCTCGCCGGCCTTGCCGAGCCCGGCGCCGACGGTACCGTTGCCGTCACCGACGACCACCACCGCGCTGAAGCTGAAGCGACGCCCACCCTGGACGACCTTGGCGACCCGGTTGATCTGGACGACCTTCTCCTCCAGGTTGAGCTTGGACGCATCGATGCGTGCCATATGCAGATCTCCTCGCTACAGGTTGAGGCCGCCCTCGCGGGCGCCCTCGGCGAGCGAGCGGACCCGCCCGTGGTACTGGTAACCGCCGCGGTCGAGCACGACCGAGGTCACCCCGGCCGCCTTCGCCCGGTCGGCGAGAGCCATGCCCACCGCCCGCGCCGTGTCGATCGGAGTCGACCCGCCGAGGTCGGCTTCACGGCTGGATGCCGCCGCCAGTGTGCGCCCCGAGGTGTCGTCGATCACCTGGGCATAGATGTATTTCGCGCTGCGGAAGACCGACAGGCGCGGGCGCTCAGGGCTACCGACGATGCGAAGCCGGATGCGCTGGTGCCGCTTGCGGCGCAGGGCGTCGCGGGAAAGGTCAGTCGTCATGACTAGCCTCCGACCTTGCCGGCCTTGCCGGCCTTGCGGAGGATCTGCTCGCCGGCGTACCGGATCCCCTTGCCCTTGTAGGGTTCCGGCTTTCGCTGTGAGCGGATGTGCGCCGCGGTCTGACCGACCAGCTCCTTGTCGGCGCCGAACACGCCCAGGCGCGTCGGCGTCTCGACCCGGAACTCGATGCCGACCGGCGGATCGACCTCCACCGGATGTGAGTAGCCGAGCGCAAGGACCAGCTTCGTCCCCTGCAGCTGGGCGCGGTAGCCCACGCCGCTGATCTCCAGGTTCTTGGTGAACCCGGTCGTCACGCCGGTGACCATGTTGTTGACGAGCGTGCGGGTCAGGCCGTGCAGCGCGCGATGGCGCGGCTCGTCCGTGGGACGCACGATGCGGAGCGTGCCGTCCTCGCGCTCGAGGATCATCTCCGGGTGCAGCTCGCGCTCGAGCTGGCCCAGCGGACCCTTCACGCGAAGGCGCCGACCCTCCTGGGTGACCTCCACTCCGTCGGGGAGCGGAATCGGCATTCGTCCGATACGGGACATGCTTGGTTCGCTCCTTTACCAGACGTAGGCGAGGACCTCGCCACCGAGATTCTGTTTCCGGGCCTCGGTGCCGGTCATGATCCCGTGGGAGGTCGAGAGGATGGCCAGGCCGAGCCCGCCGAGAACGCGCGGGATCTCGGTCTTCCGCGCGTAGACGCGCAGGCCCGGCTTGCTGATGCGCTTGAGGCCGGTGACGACCGGCGTGCGGCCTTCCACGTACTTGAGCCGCAGGGTGAGCATCTCCTGTATGCCCTCGTTCTGTGTCTCGTACGCGTCGATGAAGCCCTCCTCGGCCAGGATCCGCGCGATCTCGCGCTTCACCCGTGACGAGGGCAGGCTCAAATCCTTGTGCCGGGCCGCGCTGGCGTTGCGAATGCGCGTCAGCATGTCGGCGATCGGATCGGTCACGTTCATGGGTTGGTGTTCGTCTCCTCGGCGGCGGTTCGCTCCCTGCCCATCGGTGGGTGGCGCCTGCCGCTGATGGCGGCCGCCGTCAGGGCGGCCATGGTCACGCGAGCTCTACCAGCTCGACTTGGTCACGCCCGGCAGCTGGCCCAGCAGGGCACGCTCCCGGAAGCAGATTCGGCACATGGCGAAGCGGCGCATGTAACCACGCGGCCGGCCACAGACCTGGCAGCGGTTGTGCTCGCGGACCTCGAAGCGCGCGGGGCGCTTCGAACGTGCGATGCTCGACTTCTTTGCCACGAGTGCTCCTTACTGGGCCTGGAACGGCATCCCGAGGAGCTCGAGGAGCTTGCGCCCCTCCTCATCGGTCTTCGCCGTCGTCACGATGCTGATCTCCAGCCCGCGCAGCCGGTCGATCTTGTCGTAATCGATTTCGGGATACACGAGCTGCTCGCGCAGGCCGAGGCTGAAATTGCCGCGTCCGTCGAACGAGCGGGTCGGGATGCCGCGGAAGTCACGGATGCGCGGCAGCGCGAGCGCCATGGTGCGCTCGAGAAAGTCGTACATCCGCTGGCCGCGCAGGGTCACCTTGGCTCCGATCGGCATCCCGGTGCGCAGCCTGAACTGGGCGATCGAACGCTTGGCGCGCGTCACGATCGGCTTCTGGCCGGTGATGGTGGTGAGGTCGCCGACCGCAGCGTCGAGCGCCTTGGCGTTGGCGATCGCCTCGCCGAGGCCGATGTTCACCACGATCTTGTCGACGCGCGGGATCTGCATCGGGTTGGCGTAGCTGAACTCACGCTGCATGGCCGGTACGATCTCGTCGTGATAGCGCTGGCGCAGCCCGGCGTACTCCGGCTTGCGGAAGGTGCCGTTCTTTTTCGGTGCCTTCTCGCCTGTCGGGGTCCTGGCGCTGGCGGCCTTCGTCGCCGATGCGGCGGCGCGACTGCGGGGCGTCTTCTTGGTCTCCGGGCTCACTTGGTGGTCACCTCGATCTGCTCGCCACAGCGCTTGCAGACGCGCGTGCGCTGGGCGTGCTCGCCCTCGCTGGTGCCGTGGCCGACGCGGGTCGGTCGGTCGCAGCGCGGGCAGATCACCTGCACGTTGCTGACGTGGAGCGGCACCGGTAGGTCGATGATGCCGGCCTGCGCCGTGCGCGACCGCGCTCGCTGATGGCGCTTCGCCATGTTGATGCCGGGGATCACCACCCCGAAGCCACGCTTCGTGCGCTCGACCCGCTCGACGGTCCCACGCTTGCCGCGGTCCTTGCCGGCGAGGACGAGGACGGTGTCACCCCTTCGAACGTTCATCTACAGCACCTCCGGCGCGAGCGAGATGATCTTCATGTAGTTGCGCTCGCGAAGCTCACGGGCCACCGGGCCGAAGATGCGCGTGCCACGCGGGCTGCCCTGCGCGTTGATCAGGACCGCCGCGTTCTCGTCGAACCGGATGTGGCTGCCGTCGGGGCGCCCGAACTCCTTGGTGGTGCGAACTACGACGGCACGCACGACCTCGCCCTTCTTGACGGCGGCGTTCGGCAGCGCCTGCTTGACAGCGGCCACGATGACGTCGCCGACCTCGGCGGTGTCGCTCGTCGAGCGGCCGATGACCGAAATGCACTCCACGACTCGCGCCCCGGAGTTATCGGCCACGCGCAGCCGGCTGTACTTCTGGATCACGCGGACTCCGTCCCGTCGATCAGCTCTTCGTGGGATCCGCGCGCCACGACCTCCACGACGGTCCAGCGCTTCTCGGCGGAGAGCGGACGGCTCTCCTCGATGCGCACCGTGTCGCCGACCCGGGCGGTGTTCTCCGCGTCGTGGGCCTTGAACTTGCTCGAGAGACGCACGACCCGCTTGTAGATCGGGTGCCTCCGTAGGCGCTCAACGCTGACCACGACGGTCTTGTCCATCTTGTCGGACACGACGCGTCCGACCTTGGTCTTTCGCTTGCCCTGCATCAGCTGGCCTTCTCTGCGGCAGCCGCCGCCTCGGCGACGTGCTGACGCTCTGTCATCACGGTGAGGATGCGAGCGATCCGCTTGCGGGTCGCCGGCAGCCTGCTGTAGTTGCTCTCCTGTCGCGTGGCGAGGTCGAAGCGGATCTTCCAGAGCTCCTGCTTCGCGTCACGCAGCGCCCCCTCCAGATCCTTGTCGGAGAGGGCCCGCACCTCACTGATGTCCATGCTCCTGGCCCTCCTTGATCACGAACTTGGTGCTGATCGGCAGCTTGTGCCCCGCGAGTCGCATCGCCTCGCGAGCGATCGGCTCCGGCACGCCAGACATCTCGAACATGACGCGGCCGGGCTTCACGACCGCGACCCAGTGGTCGGGCGCGCCCTTGCCGGATCCCATCCGGACTTCCGCCGGCTTCTTGGTGACCGGCTTGTCGGGGAAGACCCGGATCCAGACACGGCCGCCGCGCTTGATGTGATGGGTCATGGCGCGCCGCGCGGCCTCGATCTGGCGGCTGGTCAGCCAGCAAACCTCCTCCGCCATGAGGCCGAAGTCGCCGAAGCTGACCGTCGTGCCGCCCTTGGCCAGGCCAGCGCGGCGACCGCGCTGGACCTTGCGGTGCTTGACCCGCTTTGGCATCAACATCGTCAGGACTCCTTCGCCGGCAGCTCGTCGCCCGCCGTGTCGCCGGCCGTGTCGGCGGGGCCGTCGGCATCAGCCGGGCCGGCCTCGCCGACATCCGCGGCCACCGGCTCGGGCGTCGTCGCCGAGACGTCTCCCTCGGGTGCCGGCGTGGCGTCGGCACCCGCGGTCTCCGCCACCACTGGGGTCTCGTCGACCATCGGGGTCTCGTCGACCATCGGGGTCTCGTCGACCACCGGGGTCTCGTCGACCACCGGGGATGCCTCGGCGGCTTTGGCCCTCGAGGCTGCCCGCCTCGGCTTCTCCACCGGGGCCCCGGCCGCCTGCGGCTGCTCCTCCTCGGCCACGGCGGTTGCCGCCGTGGC
>JALZDF010000005.1 GCA_030862645.1 Chloroflexota bacterium | reverse complement strand
ATCGGGGCCCTCGTGCCTGCTCCGCTGGCGCTGGTGATCGGCGCCGCGGGCGGGGGGGCAGACGGCTATGCGCTCGCCTTCGCGGCGGTCGTGCTGTTCCCGTTCGTCGCCGCGATGGTGATCCCCGCGGGGTCCGAGGGACGGCTCCACTAGGCGTCCGGCGCCCCCGCCGTTCATTCCCCGCCGCCATCTGCTGGCGCTTACGGCCCACTGCGAAGGATTCTTGACGACCAACCCGTCCTGACGCCGAGCGCGAGCGTCAGTGGGATCGTCAACGGGTTGACGAGGTGACGGGCGCGATGCGCTCCGCCCAGACGTCCAACGGCTCGGTTCGTCCACGCAGCCCGAGTTGGCGTGCGTCCAGATCGTTGGTCGGGACCTGAGCCGCGGCCACCGTCGCCGCGCTCATCAGCAGCTCACGGGCGCCGGCCTCGGACCCCAGGCGGCTCGCCACGTTCACGGCATCGCCGAGCGCGGTGAAGTCCCGGACCTCATCGACGCCTCCAACGAAGCCCACCCACGCCGTGCCGGTGTGAATACCGACGCCCACCGGCAAGTTCACGGCCCGCAGGATTGACCGGGCCGCGTCGACGGCGACCGACGCGTCAGCCCCTCCGACGAAGCCGGGGATGAAGAGGGCCATGATCCCGTCGCCCAGCAGCCTGTCGACGAGCCCGTTCGGCTCGCGGATGGCGTGGCTCGCGACACGCACGTACTCGTTGACGGCCGTAAAGTACTCAGCCGGCGACATCGTCTCGGCAAGGCCGGTCGAGCCGCGGATGTCTGCGAAGAGAGCCGTGATCTCGATTTCCGCGCCGCCAGGATGCTTCTCGGACTGACGGAAGCAGCTGTTGCATAGCTGCGGGTTCGGTGGATACCGGCCGAATCCGAAAAGGCGCATGATCGGGCCGCCCAGACCGCCCCACGGTGCGAGACACATCTTGCAACGCGGATCCGATGGGATGTGGCGGAACACTTTTCGCTCCCGAAGGAGGTCCGGGTGCTCGCCCATGAGGATCATGCGCCACGCCTCGGTCGAGACGCGCTCCGTATCGGTCATGGCTTCAGACTATCCACTGCGCTCAGCTCCGACCAGCCCTTGACGAGTCGGCTAGGGTCAAGCGACCGATGAGTGATCCGACCCCCGATTCAGCACGCCCGCGCACGATCGTCGACAAGATCTGGGACGAGCACCTCGTGGTGCCCGGCACCGATGGCGCCCCCGACGTCCTCGCCATCGACCTCCACCTCGTGCACGAGGTGACCAGCCCACAGGCCTTCGACGGCCTTCGCGCCCGCGGCCTCCGTGTCCGCCGCCCCGGCCAGACGCTGGCGACAGTCGACCACAGTATCCCGACAACCGACCGCAGCCTGCCCATCGCCGATGAGATCGCCGCGACCCAGGTGAATCGCCTCGAGCAGAACTGCGAGGAGTTCGGCATCCCGCTGCATGGGATCGGCTCGCCGCACCAGGGGATCGTGCACGTCATCGGTCCCGAGCTGGGCCTGACGCAGCCGGGCATGACGATCGTGTGCGGCGACTCGCACACCGCCACGCACGGCGCGTTCGGTGCGCTGGCCATCGGGATCGGCACCACCGAGGTCGAGCACGTGCTGGCGACCCAGACGCTCCTCCAGCGGCGGCCGAAGACGTTTGAGGTGCGCGTGGAGGGCAGCCTGCACCCCGGCGTGACGGCGAAGGACATCATCCTCAGCCTGCTGAGCCGGATCGGTGTCGGCGGCGGCACCGGGCACGTCTTCGAGTACGGCGGCTCGGCCGTTCGCGGCCTGGGGATGGAAGGGCGCATGACGATCTGCAACATGAGCATCGAGGGTGGCGCGCGCGCCGGTCTCGTGGCACCCGACGACACGACCTTCGAGTACGTTCACGGCAAGCCGCACGCACCCTCTGGGCCGGACTGGGATGCCGCGGTGGAGCGATGGCGCTCGCTTCCCTCCGACGAGGGTGCCGACCACGATCGGAGCATCGCCTTCGATGCCGGCGACCTGACTCCGATGGTCACCTACGGCACCAATCCCGGCATGGGCTTCCCGATCACCGACCGCATCCCGGACCCGGACCTGCTGACCGATACCACCCAGCGCGACTCCCTCAGGGCGGCGCTGGCCTACATGGCCCTCAATCCGGGCGAGCCGATCCTGGGCAGGCCGATCGATGTCGTCTTCATCGGCTCGTGCACCAACTCCCGCATCAGCGACCTGCGCGAGGCGGCCCGCATGCTCCACGGACGCCACGTCGCCGACGGAGTGCGGGTCCTGGTGGTCCCCGGCTCGACGGAGGTGAAGCGCCAGGCCGAGGAGGAAGGACTGGCATCGGTCTTCCGCGAGGCCGGCGCCGAGTGGCGCGAGGCGGGCTGCTCCATGTGCATCGCCATGAACGGCGACCAGCTGTCCCCGGGGCAGTACAGCGTCAGCACCTCGAACCGCAACTTCGAAGGCCGCCAGGGCAAGGGCGGCAGGACGTTCCTGGCGTCGCCGCTGACCGCGGTCGCGTCGGCGGTCACCGGTCGCCTGTCCGATCCGAGGGCGCTGCTGTGAGCGCGCGCGAGCCGTTTACGTCGGTGACCTCGGCGGCGGTGCCGATGTTGCGCAACGACATCGACACGGACCAGATCATCCCGGCGCGCTTCCTCAAGACGGTCAACCGCGAGGGCCTGGCCGACCAGCTCTTCTACGACTGGCGCTACCTGGCCGATGGTTCGCCGAACCCCGAGTTCGTCCTCAACCGACCCGAGATGGCGGGACGCGCGGTCCTGGTCGCCGGCGACAACTTCGGTTGCGGATCGTCGCGCGAGCACGCGCCGTGGGCGCTCACCGCCTGGGGGATCCGGGCCGTCATCAGCAGCAGCTTCGCCGACATCTTCCGCAGCAACGCCCTGAAGAACGGGTTGCTGCCGGTGGCCGTGCCGCCGCAGGAGCTCGAGCGCATCGGCTTCATCCTGGAGGCCGAGTCGGATGCCGAGATCACGGTCGACCTGGAGGCCAGCGAGCTGCGGTTGCCGGACGGATCCGTGATCCCCTTCGACGTCGACGCCTTCGCGCGCCGCATGATCCTCGACGGCACCGATGAGCTCGGATACCTGCTCCGACTCGAGCCGCGGCTCGACGCCTACGAAGCAGCACACCCGCCGAGGATCTCGACCTTGGCATGAATCGGTTGAATGCGATCCGGGTCATCGGCTGGATCATGGCCGTTTCGGCCGTGGGCTTCGGGCTCTTCACGATCGTGTTCGGCGTCGTGAACCCGGCGCAGGAGATTCATGCCGTCCACAACGCGGTCGTGGCGTCGTTGCTGCTCGTGCTGTCGGCACCTCCCGCCATCGCCGTGGCCCGCGCGCCTGGTCGCGCGCTGCGTTCACTCATGATCCTCGCCGCAGTCGGCGTCGCAGGGCTGGCCACGATGGCCATGAGCCTGACGCTCGACCCGTTCACGCTTCCGTTCGTGGTGGCGATCGGCGTGCTGTGGGCCATCGTTCCCTCTCGCGACGGCACGGTGCCGGCCGGCCGCCCGAGCCTGATCATGCTGGCCCTGGTGATCGTCGCGGCCGCCCCGCTGATCGTGTACGCGTCCGGGCAGGCGGAGCAGCAACGGATGGACCAGAGCAGTGAGCACGCGGCGTTCTTCCACTGGGTCGAGACCTCGTTCTACGCGGTCGCCATCCTGCTGCTCGGATTTCTCGCGGCGTTGCGTCCCTCCGCCTTCCGCATGGCGGCGTGGCAGGGCGGGCTGGCGCTGGCGATCCTCGGTGGCGCGTCGGTGCTGCTCGGTCAGCACGCGTCGGCGCTCCCGGAGCCGTGGGGCTGGGCAGCCTTCGCCGGCGGCGCGATCTTCGTGGCCATAGCCGAATGGAACGCACGGGATCAGAGACCGACGCTGGCCGCCGCGTAAATGGAGCCGAGGAATCGGCTCGGAACCTCGCCGATCTTCCGCGTATCACGCAGGCCGACACTCGCCGCCAGCTGCAACCAGGCCTGAAAGGAGAGCGGCCACGGCACCCAGCGATTGCCGTGATCGGAGTCGTATTCGACCAGGATGAACCTGCCACCGGGCCGCACGGTGCGGATCGCATCGCGCACGATCGGCTCCTTGTCGTGAACGAAGTGGAGCGAGTTCGCCATCAGCACACCGTCGAAGGCTCCCGCGTTGGTGGGCAGCGCGGCGGTGAAGTCGGCGACCACGGCGCTCAGGCGCGCAGTTGGAAATCGGCGGTCCACTACCACGCGAAGTGCGTCCAACGCCGCCGCGTCGCGGTCGACGGCGGTCACCTCTGCATCGGTGCCGAGCAGGTCGAGCAGCGCCAGGGTGAAGGCACCCCTTCCCGCGCCGAGCTCTAGCCAACGCCGTCCGGCGCCCGTCACGCCGTCGCGGATCAGCGCGACGTGGTCGGCGTGGTTCATTCGCGCTGGTCGAGCAGCCAGTCCACCGCTTCCAGGTAGCCCCGCCAGCCATGCCCGATCACCTGGTGCTCGGTGGCGGGGGCGGTCACGGAGACGCGACGCCACGGCTCGCGGGCGGTGATGTCGCTGATGTGGACCTCGACCGCCGGCCGCTCACAGGCGACGAGCGCGTCGTGCAGCGCGTACGAGGTGTGAGATAACGCGCCGAAGTTGCAGACGACCGCGTCGTAGTCGAGCTTCTCGAGCCGATCGATGAGCGCGCCCTCGTGGTTCGACTGGAAGGCCTCGAGCAACGAGCCTCGTCCGAGTGCGTGGGCTCGCGCCGCCTCCACGATCTCTGTCAACCCCATCGAGCCGTAAATCTCCGGCTCGCGACGACCAAGGGTGCCGAGATTCGGGCCGTTCAGGAGCAGCAGTCGCATCGGTCTAGCCTGCCACGTCGAAGGAGCCGAGCACCCGCATGGAGCTCGTGTGCTCCGGCAGCGCGGTGAGGGCGCCCGCCAGCGGGTCGACCGCGGCGTCGCCGGCCACCTGGATCAGGAACCGATAGCGCCATGGACCACCACCCGACGGACGGGACTCGATCCGGCTCAGGTTGATGCCGGCATCTGCGAAGGAAGCCAGCGCACGAACCAGGTCGCCCGGCCGGTGCCCGGTCTCGAAGGTAATGAGCGTTTCGCGCTCGCCGCCGGCTGCCGGAGCGAGCGCGCCGGCCGCCGGCGGCAGGCCATGCGCGCCGGACCCTGCCAGGATCGCGAACCGCGTCACGTTGTGTGGCGAATCCTGGATATCGGCTGCCGCGACCTGGAGTCCGTATCGCTCGGCGGCGCGCGCCGACGCGATGGCCGCGGAGTGCCGGTCTCCGCCAGCGGCGAGCTCTCGGGCCGCCCCGGCCGTATCGGCTGCGGGCACCACCTGCCAGCCGCGGCCGTCGAGGAATCGCTCGCATTGCGAGAGCGCCTGCCAATGGCTGGACACCCGCTCGACCTCGTCCAGCATGCCGCCCGGCACCAAAAGCAGCTGGTGGCGAATCGGCAATAGCAGCTCGCCGACCACGGTCAGCGAGCCATCGGCGAGCGCGTCAAGTGCGTCACCCACCGTTCCGGCCAGCGAGTTCTCGAGCGGCAGCACGCCGGCATCGGCGGACCCGTCCTCGACCGCGGTGCAGACCGCCGAGAACGTCGGCATCGGCGCCGGCTCGACAGCCTCGGAGCCGAAGTAGCCGATGACGGCTTCCTCGCCGAAGGCGCCCGGCTCGCCCTGGTAGGCCACGCTCGTCACGGGCCGATGGCGCGCAGCGCGCGCTCCAGCTCGGCATCGGTCACATCGTCGACCTCGATGACGCGACCGATCTCCATGGGCAGGATCCAGCGCTGCCGGCCGGCACGCCGCTTCTTGTCGCCGAGCAGGGCCCTCTCGACGGCTTCGGCATCGAAGGCGCGGTTCAGGGCGAATCCGAGGCCGGCCAGGAGGCTGTCCAGGCGTGGCGCGAGGTCGGCGTCTGCTCCGCGACCTGCCGCGACGGCGGCGACCGCTCGCAACCCGAGCGCCACGGCGGCCCCGTGCGGCAGGCGGTATCGGCTCTCGATCTCGAGCGCGTGGCCGATGGTGTGCCCGAGGTTCAGAGTCCGGCGCTCACCCGCCTCGAACGGGTCGCGCTCGCATACGCCGAGCTTGAGGCGGACGCTGCGCTCGACGATCGCGTATCGCGTGGCCTCATCGGCGCGCAGGGCGGCTCGCCCGCGATGCTCCAGGAGGTCCCAGAGGACCGGATCGCCGATGAGGGCCGCCTTGATCGATTCGGCCATCCCGTCGCGGCGCAGGCGGAGCGGGAGCGTACGTAACGCCGCGACGTCCGAGTTGACCGCGATCGGTGGCCAGAAGGCGCCGACCACGTTCTTCGCCCCGCCCAGATCCACGGCGACCTTGCCGCCGGTGGCGCTGTCGGCCTGCGCCAGCCACGTGGTCGGTACCTGGACCAGCGGCAGCCCGCGCGCGTAGAGCGCGGCGGCGGTGCCGGCCAGGTCGCCGATGGTGCCACCGCCGACCGCGATGAGCGGCGTATCGCGCTCCACTCGCCGTTCGGCCAGCCACTCCAGGATGCGTTCGAGGACGCGCATCCGCTTCGAACGCTCGCCGGCCCGCAGCGGAAGGCAGGACGTCGCCGGCACGCCGCCGAGCAGTTCCGGAGCGGCGGTCAACAATCGGCGATCGACGATCGCGGCTCCAGCCGGCAGGGCATCGAGGACGCCGATGCCCATTACGATCCGGGCCGATGACGGCCCGATGGGGTGGTGCCGCGGCACCTCGGCATCGAACAGGCGGCGGCCTGTGCGCGGACGGACGCCCTCGATGATGCGTTCGGCGGTCGCACCAGGCGCACCGGTGGCACCCAGCCGCAGGTCGGCGGCCCGGTACATCGGCTCGCGCTCCGCCAGCACGTTGGCGAGGCGCTCGGGGCCGTATGGCTGAAGCGTCGGCCGGGCGACTTCATCGGCGTGCAGGCGCTGCAGCAGCGTGTCGCCGGGAACGTCGAGCCAGGCGACCGTGCCATGGTGCCAGAGCGCCCATCGGTTCAGGGGCTCCAGCACTGCGCCGCCGCCGGTGGAGATGACGGAGCCGCCGATGGCGCAGGCCTCGCGTACCGCTTCGGCCTCGACCGCTCGATACGCGGGCTCACCGTGGCGCCTGATGTATTCGGCCACCGGCATACCGATCCACCGCGCGGCGAGCTCGTCGGTGTCGATGATCTGGCGCCCCAGCCGTTCGGCGACGAGGCGCCCGACGGTCGACTTGCCGCTGGTCGGCATGCCGACCAGCACGATGCCCTCAGGCATGGGTGACGCCGGCGAGCTCGCGGTCGAGCGCCTGACGCATGACCTCGATCGGCGCCTCGCGGCCGGTCCACATGGTGAAGCTGGCAGCGGCCTGGCGAAGGAGCATGCCCGCGCCGCCGCGCGCCGCGGCGCCGATGCTCCGCGCCTCGCGGACAAGCCGGCTGACGCTTGGCCGGTACACGAGGTCGAGCACCCGCAATCGCGAATGGAGAAGGCCGATCGGGACCGGCGTCTCGTTCGAATCGGTGCCGATCGGCGTGGCGTTGACGAGCAGGTCGGCCGTTGCCAGGGCGCCGGGCAGGTTCGCCCAGCGAGCGCGGTCGATGACCAGGATCTGCTCGCAACCGGTGTCGTGAAGGGCCGCCACCGCTGCGCGGGAGGCCCCGCCCGCGCCGAGCACCACCGCACGGTGCGACGGCGGCAGCTCGGCCGCCAGGGCGGCCAGGTCCGTGTTCCGCGCCATGAGCCGATCGCCGTGGCGAACGATCGTGTTGGCGGCCCCGAGCCGTCGCACCTCGGGCCCGAGTTCGTCGACGAGCTCGCAGACCGCGATCTTGTGCGGTGTGGTCACGTTGGCGCCGATGCGTCCATCGTCCAGCAACGCCGCCACTTCGTCGGCGAGTGACAGCGAGTCGACGTCGCGCAGCTCGTACCGCGCATTCAGCTCCAGCGCCTCGAAGGCGGCGTTGTGCATGGCCGGCGACGCCGAGTAGCCGATCCCGTGACCGAGCAGCACGGCGAGGGCGGTCATCCCTTCGGTCGCCTAGTCCGACGGCGCCGACGCGCGACCGCCGCACGCAGGTCGCCGATCGTATCGCCGCCGAACGAGTGCAGGAGCTGGTCGGCGAGGACCAGGGCCACCATCGCCTCGCCGACGATCGCCGCGCGGGGCAGGACGGTGACGTCCGAGCGCTCGATGTGCGCGCGGCCCGGCTCGCCGGTGTCCATGTCGAGGCTGGGGAGCGGGGTCCGCAGCGTCGACACCGGCTTCTGTGCCGCACGAACGATGATCGGCGCGCCGTTGCTGATCCCGCCCTCGATCCCGCCGGCCCGGTTCGTCCGACGCTCCCAGCGCTGTGACTCCGCGTTCACCACGTCGTGCACGGTACTGCCACGGCGCTCCACCGTGCCGAAGCCGAGGCCGATCTCGACGCCCTTCACGCCCGGGATGGCCATCGCCGCCCCGGCCAGCAGGCCGTCGAGGCGCGTGTCCCACTCGGAAGAGGAGCCGAGACCGACCGGGGCGCCCTCGACCACCACCACGAACGAGCCGCCGATCGAGTCACCGGCCTCCTTCGCCGCGTCCACCTCGGCCAGCATCGCCCGCTCCGCCGCCCTATCCGGGCAGCGCAGCGGCGATGGCTCGGCCAGATCGCGATCCAGCCAACCCTCCGGGATGGCGGTCAGCACGTCGTCCGCGTCGGGGAAGGCCCGAATCGGTCCGAGCTGGTCGACGAAGCTCCAGATGCGCATCCCGCAGGTGCCGAGCAACTGGCGAGCCAGCGACCCGGCCACCACGCGCGGAGTGGTGGAGCGCGCCGACGCCCGCTCGAGGACGTCGCGGACGTCGTTGGTGTCGTACTTGAGGGCACCGGCAAGGTCGATGTGCCCTGGTCGTGCCCGGGTGATCGGCTTCGGGCGACGATCGGCCGGGATCGGCTCGATCGACATGCGGTCGGTCCAGTTCTGCCAGTCGCGGTTGTCGACGGCGAAGCCAATCGGTGACCCGAGGGTGCGCCCGTAGCGGATGCCAGCGGTCCAGCGCACACGGTCGCGCTCGATCTGCATGCGCCTGCCGCTGCCGTACCCGTGCTGCCTCCGCTTCAGATCGCGGTCAACCAGCCGCGTGCTGACCCGCATCCCGGCCGGCAGGCCCTCCAGGATCCCGGAGAGGCCGGGTCCGTGCGATTCGCCTGAGGTGAGCAGCCGCAGCCGCGTCATCCCCGGACCGCCGCCAGGTCTTCCCAGAAGGTCGGATACGAGACCGACGCACACTCCGGGTCGTCCAACTCCACCTGCGCGGCCACGCCGCTGAGCGCCGAGATGGCGAAGGCGATCGCGATCCGGTGGTCGCCGTGCGTGGTGATGTGTGCCTCGCGGGGTGTGCCGCGGCTGACCCGCCAGCCGTCGTCGAGCGCTTCCACCTGCGCGCCGATGGACGCCAGCCCGGCGACGGTCGCCTCGATCCGATCCGTCTCCTTCACCCGAAGCTCGCGGGCATCGCGAACCTCGGACGGCTCCTCGACCGATGCCATGGCCACCGCGATGACCGGCAACTCGTCGATGAGCTCGGCCACCTCCCCGCCGCCGATCCTGACCGCATGCAGCGGACTCCCACCGCGGACGCGGATCTCGCCGACCGGCTCGGGGCCCTCGAAGTCGGTGACACGCGTCTCGATCGCGACGCCCATCCGTTGCAGCAGGCCCACCAGCGAAAGGCGGGTCGGGTTGAGGCCTACGTCCACCATCGTCAGCTCGGCATCGGGATGCAGAGCGGCGGCAACCAGCCAGGCCGATGCGGCTGAGGCATCGCCCGGGACGACCATTTCGAACGGGCGCGGGCGTGCGGGGCCGGCCACCGTCGTGCGCTGGCCGTCACGATGGATCGGGATGCCGAGGAACGCGAGCATGCGCTCGGTATGGTCCCGCGTCGGGCCTGGAGTCTCGATCGTCGTCGATCCCTTCGCGCGCATGCCGGCGATGGCTGCCGCGCCGAGCAGCTGCGCGCTGGCGACCGGCAGGCGATGTGTCGCAGCCTCCAGCGTCGCGCGGCCGGTGACCGTCATCGGCGCATGGCCACCGGTGGTGGTGACGTCGGCGCCGGCCGCGCGGAGCAGCGTCGCGACGCGCTCCATCGGACGAGCGCGGAGGGATTCGTCGCCATCGAGGGTTGTCGTAATCGGCAGTCCCGCCACGACGCCCGCGAGCAGCCGCATGGTCGTGCCCGAGTTGCCGCAGTCGAGGTTCGCGTCGCGCAACGGCCCGCCGCTGACGAGGTATCGCTCGCCGGTCTGTTCGACTGAAACGCCGAGCGCCCGCAGGCAATCGACCGTGCTGAGCACGTCGCGGCCAGGCGAGCGCAGGGTGATTGCGGTCGGGCCGCCCGAGAGAGCGCCGAAGATGAGGGCGCGATGCGCGATCGACTTGTCGGCGGGGAGGCTCAACGTGCCCCGCAGGCGTACCGCCGGGCGGATCGTCGCGGACGTCGACGCGGGCGTCACCGGCCGGATCCGGCGGCTGCGGCCTCCGACTCGGTCACCGACCGCGCGTGACGCCGTTGCACCGAGCGCGAAGCGCGCAGGAGCGCATCGAAAACCATCGTCAGCTCGACCGGCGACATCGGTCCCGTCGTCCCGGTCGCCGCTCTCTCGAGCAACGCGCGTTCGCGTCGCACATCGTGGCCGTGCGCGTCGGGGTCGCGTCGCCGCTGCACTTCGATAGCGAGCGCCGCGCGCTCCTGGACCAGCTCGGCCAGGCGGGCGTCGAGCTCGTCGATCCGGTCGCGCACGTCGCCGATGCCCCCGGTCGCGATCGGGGCTGCCGCCGGGATCGCCTCCGCATCGGGGGAGCGGACGAACTGGAGGCGGCGAAGCTCGTCCATCAACGCACCGAACTCCTCGAAGCTGAGGCTCTGGTCGCCGTCGCTGCGGGCATTGGCCGGGTCGGGATGGACCTCGATGATCAGTCCGTCGGCGCCGACCGCGGCGCCCGCCAGGGCCATCGGCGCAACCAGGGCCCGATGCCCGGTGCCGTGGCTGGGGTCGACGATGATCGGCAGGTGCGTTCGGGAGCGCAGGACCGGCACGGCCGACAGGTCGAGGGTGTTGCGGGTCGCGGTCTCGAAGGTGCGGATGCCGCGCTCGCAGAGGATCACGTTGGGGTTGCCGGCCGAGAGGACGTACTCGGCCGCCAGCAGCCACTCCTCGATCGTGGCGGAGAGGCCGCGCTTGAGGAGCACCGGGCGCCTGCTCTGGCCGACCGCCTTGAGGAGGACGAAGTTCGCCATGTTGCGGGCGCCGACCTGGATGATGTCGACGTGGTCCTCGAACGTCGGCACGTCGGCCGGGTCGACGATCTCGCTGATGACCGGCAGGCCGTAGGTGTCATGCGCCTCGTGGAGGAGCTCCAGGGCCGGCAGGCCGAGGCCCTGGAACGAGTACGGCGAGGTGCGCGGCTTGAAGGCGCCGCCGCGCAGGACGCGGGCGCCCTCGCGCTTGACTTCCCGCGCGGTCTGCATGAGCTGGTCGCGCGACTCGATGGCGCACGGGCCGGCCATGACGACGAGCTCCTGGCCGAGGCCGAGCTCCACCCCGTTGATGCGCACCCGCGTCCGCTCGACCTGGTGCTCGGAGCTCGCCAGCTTGTAGGGCGAGCTGATCCGGATCACCTGTTCGACGCCGTCGAGCGTCCCGAGGTGCGCGACGCGCTCCAGGTCGCTGCCCACCACGCCGATCACCGTCCGTTCCTCGCCGACGCTAATGAACGCCTCGAGCCCGTGCTCCTCCACGGTCCGTCTGACCCCGTCGACCTCATCCTGCGTCGCCGTCGGACGCATCACCACGATCATCGATTCCTGCCGCGCCTTTCGCTCCGGTTCCCCGATTCGCATCGGGGAAACAAAAAACGCAGGAGCTTTCGCTTCCTGCGTCTGCGGGCACGAGTGCCTGCGCCGGCGAGATCTACTCGCCTGCCTCGTACCCGCTAGCCGTAAAACCACTGGTGTGTCATTTGGTTCGGAGAGTAGTCGTGATGGTCGACCCATGTCAACGCCACCCGTCTCGCCGAGACTCCACCCGCTCGAAAACGGTCACCGGCAGCCCGAAAGAAGCTGAGCGCCTCCTCCAGCAGTCGGGACCCGCCCCGGCCGTCGCTCCTACCGGCGCACCCGATCGGCGTCGGCGGTGGAGAGCGCGATGCGTCCACCGTCGACGGTCCATACCGCGCCTGTGACATATGAGGCCTCCGGGCCGACCAGGAACCGGATCACGGCGGCGACCTCGTGCGCGGTCCCCATGCGGCCGAGCGGGACGTCCGTTCGCTCATCTGCCGGGAGCAGCCGTTCGTCGAAGTCGGTGGCGATGGCGCCGGCCGCCACGACATTGACCCGCACGCCATCCGGTGCGCCGACGACGGCCATCGAGCGAGCCAGCCCCTCCAGCCCGGCCTTCGCGGCGGCGTAGGCGGGGGAGCGCAACGAACCCTCCACCGCCCCGACGATGCTCCCGACCAGTACGGCCGAACCGTGCGCTGCGATCAGCGCCGGCATGCAGACCCGAAGGGCCTCGTACGGCGCGGTCAGGTCCACGGCCAGCACCTCGTCCCAGTGCCCGCGGCTCTCCCACGGGCCGGATGGTGGGATGCCCGCCGAACAGACGAGGGCGTCCAGCGAACCTTCGCAACGCTCGAGAGCGGCGGCCAGCACGGACGTATCGCCGGCGTCGCCGACCAACAGCTCAGCGTCGTCGATGGGCGCCTCGGCGCGGTCGATCCCGACCACGCGCCAGCCGTCGGCGGCGAGCCGTTCGGCCGTCGCCCGGCCGATGCCGGCGGCGGCACCCGTCACGATGGCGGTCTTCTGCGGCGCGTCGTTCATGGCCGCGCCATCGTGACGGATCGGGTCAACCGGTGTGCTGGAGTCCGGCCGCCAGGCCGCTCACCGTGAGCTGGAGGAGGCGCTCGGTGGCGACGAGCTCGTCGGCGGCGAGCGATCCACCGCGCAGCCGCGAAAGCCCCCGCACCTGGAGCTCGGAGAGGACGTCCACGTACGGCGTGCGCAGCTCGATACTGCGCTGCAGGCGAGGGCTGCGATCGAGCAGGCGCGCGCTGCCGGTCAGGCGCAGGACCTCGTCCCGGGTGCGCTGCCGCTCGGCGCGCAGCGTGTCGGCGATGCGCCGCATCGGCTTGTCCGAGCCTGCCAGCTCAGCGTAGCGTGTTGCGACGACCGGATCCGCGATCGCCAGGCCGAGCTCGACGTTGTCGACTGTCGAGCTGAAAAACGCCCATTCCCGGTAGGCGGTCTCGAGGTCCCGCCGCCCGCGCGTGCCGTACCGCTCGACGTAGCCGGCCAGCGCGGCACCAACCCCGTACCAGGCTGGCAGGTTCGTGCGGCTCTGCGCCCAGGCGAAGGTCCAGGGGATGGCGCGCAGCGACGCGAGCGAAGGAGCGGCCGTCGCTCGCCGTGACGGCCGGGATCCGAGCTCCATGCGGCTGATCTCGGCGATGGGCGTCGCGTCGACGAAGAAGGCCTCGAAGTCGGGATCCTCCCAGACCAGGCGCCGATAGGCCGACTCGGCCAGGGTGACCAGGTCGGTCATCATCGGCCGCCATCGGTCAACCGAATCCGTGTCCGCGTGACTCGGCCGGGAGCTCACGAGCAGCGCGTTGGTCATCTGCTCGAGGTGCCGCTGCGCGATCTGCGGGCTCGGGTAGCGCTCGGCGATCACCTCGCCCTGCTCGGTCAGCTTCAGCCTGCCGTCGACCGATCCGGCCGCCTGCGCCAGCACCGCCCGGTTCGCCGGACCTCCACCCCGGCCGATCGTGCCGCCACGCCCATGGAAGAGCGTCAGCTCCACGCCGTTGCGTCGGGCTGCGCGCACCAGGCCCTCCTGTGCCCGATGCAGGTTCCAGGCAGCGGACAGGTAGCCCGCCTCCTTGTTCGAGTCCGAGTAGCCGAGCATCACCTCCTGTTGCATCCCGCGCGCTTCGAGGTGGGCGCGGTAGGCGGGATCGGTGAGCAGCGCATCGAGGAACGCGGCGGCGCCCTCGAGCTCGTCTCGCGTCTCGAGAAGTGGCACGACATCGAGCCAGCCGGCCGGCGGCACCCCGGGGACAGCGGCCTCAGCAAGCTGCAAGAGGGTCAGCACGTCAGCGATGCGGCGCGTGAAGCTGATCACGTAGCGGTGCGCCGCCTCGGATCCGAATCGCTCGCCGATCTCGTGTTGCGCTCGGAGCGTCGCGAGCACCTCGTCGAGCGTCACGCCCGAGTCGTCGACCGGCTCGTTCGCCGCGGCTCCCGTACGGAGGCGCGCGAGGGCTGCCGCATGCACGTCCGCGTGCTGACGAACCTCGAGCGAGGCGAGATGGAACCCGAACGTCTCGACCTGCCAGACGAGGTCCTGGAGCTCGCCGGCGGCGGCCCGCTCGGCGCCGTGGCTGCGCAATGACCGCTGCATCCAGTGCAGGTCGTCGAGGAGCTCAGCCGGCGTTGCGTAGCCTCCGCGCGGTGCGCCGGCGGTGCCGACGAGTCGCACCCGGGTTCGATCGATCCTCTCGCCGATGATTCCGAGCGCCTGCCGGTAGCTCTGGCCGCCGAACCGCCGCTGAAGATCGGCGTGGACGCGAGGGTAGGGACGTCCCATGCGAGCCAGCGCCCGTCGAACGTCGTCCGGCACGCCCGCCTGGTCATCGGAGATTGCGATGGCCTGCTGCAGCCGGGACACCACGTTTCGGTAGCCGCGCAGGATGTGATCCGCCTGGATCCGCATCGTGCGACGGGTGACCTCGGCCGTCACTCCGGGATGGCCGTCGCGATCGCCTCCGATCCAGGTTCCCCAGCGCACGTACGGCGTCGCCACCGTGTCGATATCGGTCCCCCCGATGGTGTCCTGGAGGTCCCGGTACAACCGCGGGGTCACGGTGAACAACGTTTCGTCGAAGAAGACCATGGCGGCGCGTACCTCGTCGAGCGGCGTCGGCCGCTGCGCGCGGACCGGGCTCGTCTGCCAGAGCAGGCTGATCTCCTCGCGGAGGCGTCGGCGCAGGTCGCGGTCCTCGGACCGGGTGAGGCGGGGATCGTCGAACCGATCGAGGAGCCGATACAGCCTCCGCTGCGCCACCAGTACCGTTCGACGCCGGGCCTCGGTGGGATGGGCGGTCAGGACGGGCACGAGGCGCATGCGTCCAGCAAGCGCCAGGACGTCGGCGCGCGACATCCCCTCGCGGCGGAGGCGCATGACGGCGGCCCCGATCCCATCGGCCAGTGGCGCTCGCCGGTTCGAGCGCTCGCGCCGGCGCAGGGTCCGCAGCCGGTGCTTCTCCTCGGCCAGGTTGATGAGAAGGAAGTAGGCGGTGAAGGCGCGCGCGACGGCAAGGAGCTCGGTCGGGGTCCGGCCGTCGAGGGCATGAAGGGCGGTCTCGATCGCCTCCTCCGGGCCGGCGCGGCGGCCCCGGATGGCGGCGCGGCGCAGCTGCTCCACCAGCTCAAAGAGGTCCGGTCCCTCCTGCTCGACGATCACCTGCCCGAGCAGCGCGCCGAGGAGCTTGACCTCGCGGGCCAGGGGATCACGTGCGGTCGCGCTGCCGATGCCGCGTGGCTCAGCGCGGCGCGCGACATCGCCCGCGTCCCGGGATCGGGTCACGGGCAGGCCGGGCTGTCGGTCAGCCGAGGACGGCGGCGATGCCTCCGGGTGCGTAATGCGGCCGCTCGGCGCACTCCACGATGCAGCCTCGCGCATCTCGACTCCCTCGTCCGGCGAAGTGCCACCAGGTGCCGTCGTCGTGCCGCTCGAGGCGGCAGCCGCACGACACGCAGGTGACCGGTGCCAATCGGCCCTCGCGGACCGAGTAGATCGAGAAGTCGCGCCGCGGAACGGTCGTCGGCTCGATGAGCTCCATGGGCTCGAGCGTAGGCGCGGGCGCCCGCGAGGTCAGCGCCGCATGGGTGGAGGTTGGGTTGCGGCACGGTTGTGATCGGCTCGACTCCTTGACGGAGCATCGACGCGAACCTAGCATGCGGCTCCAACCGAAGACGGCGACGACCGGGGACGAGTACCCGATCGCACGGCCAGGGCAAGCGAGCCGGGATGGTGGAAGCCGGCGTGGCACGGCATCGGCGAGTGGAACCCGCGAGCCATGGTTGGCCACCGTTAGTGGGCCTCGAATGAGCGCGGACCGGGAAGGGTCCGAACCAAGGGTGGCACCGCGGAATCGAGCCTCCGTCCCTGACTGGATGGAGGCTTCGTTGTATCCAGAAGCAGGACCGATGACGACCGCGACACCGACCCGCGTCACCAGTACCGAGCTGGCGGCCGATACGCTCACCCCTGTCGCGGCTGTCCTGCGCCTCGGCGCCCGCTGCGCCTTCCTGCTCGAGAGCGTCGAGGGAGGCGCCCGCTACGGCCGCTATTCGATCGCGGGCGTCCACGGGCGCACGCTGGTCGTTGGCGCCGATGATGGCGACCCGCTCGAGATCCTCCGCGCCGAGCTGCCGGACGTCGAGCCGATGAACGGTGACCCGGCTTTCCCACTTGCCTCGGGGGTCGGCTATCTCGCCTACGAGGCGACCGCGCAATGGGAGCGCGTGCCCATACCGGCGGCCGACCCGCTCGGGATGCCGAACGCCGTCTTGCACCTGCCGTCAGTGGTGATCGTGTTCGACCATCTCGCGCAGGTGGCGCGGGTCGCCACGCTCGACGGCCCGGGGGCCGCGGAGCGTCTAGCGGACGTGACGGCGCTGCTATCGACTCCCGGCGCCGGCGAGATGCCGGCACCATTCGGCGCGACCATTGTGCCCTCCGAGAACGACCCTGACGCCCGCGCCCGATACGAGGCCGGCGTCGCGCGGCTGGTGGAGGAGATCCACGCCGGCGAGATGCTGCAGACCGTCCTCGCGCGCCGGTTCTCGGTGCCGACGAGCCGCACCGCGCTCGAGATCTACCGTTCCCTGCGCCGCATCAACCCGTCCCCGTACCTGTACTACCTCGATCTGGCCGCCGTCTCGCCCGGCGCGGCGGTCGTCGGCGCGTCGCCGGAGCTGCTGGTCAGGATCCGTGGAGGCGAGGTGGTCACGCGGCCGATCGCCGGCACGCGGCCGCGCCACGAGGATCCAGTCGAGGATGCGAAGCTGGAGGCGGAGCTGCGCGCGGACCCCAAGGAACTGGCTGAGCACGCCATGCTCGTCGACCTGGCGCGGAACGACGTCGGTCGGGTGGCCGCGCCGGCAAGCGTCGAGGTGACGACCCTGCGCGACGTGGAGCGCTATACCCACGTCATGCACCTGGTCTCGGAGGTTCGCGGCCGCCTGGGGGACGGGCTCGACGCCTTCGACGCCGTGCGCGCCACCTTCCCGGCCGGCACGGTGACCGGCGCGCCGAAGGTGCGCGCCATGCAGGCCATCGCCGAGCTGGAGGGCCAGCGGCGTGGTCCGTATGCCGGCGCCGTCGGTTACTTCAGCCCGACCGACGTCGAGTGCGCGATCACCATCCGGTCGGCGCTCATCCGCGACGGCATCGCCACCGTTCACGCTGGGGCCGGGATCGTCGCCGATTCCGTCCCGGAGCGGGAGGCGGCCGAGGTGGCGGCAAAGGCAGCCTCCATGCTGGCGGCCATCGGAGGCCCGGACGCATGAGGGTCTTCCTGCTGGACAACTACGACTCTTTCACCTACAACCTCGTCCAGCTGCTGGCCCGCCTCGGCGCCGATGTGACCGTCGCGCGCAACGACCAGATCAGCGTGGCGGAGGTCAGGGCGGTGGCCCCCGACGCCATCGTCATCTCGCCGGGGCCGTCACGGCCGGAGAAGGCGGGGATCAGCGTGGAGCTGGTGGGCTCGCTCGGCGCATCGGTCCCCATGCTGGGGGTGTGCCTGGGGCACCAGGCGATCGGCGTCGCGTACGGGGCCGCGGTCATCCGCGTGCCGCCCGTCCATGGCAAGGCGCGGCCGGTCCACCACGCGGGATCAGGCTCGTTCGAGGGGCTGCCGTCGCCGTTCGAGGCAGCGCGCTATCACTCGCTGGCCGTCGCCCGCGACGGGTTGCCGGCGGGCCTGGAGGTCACCGCCTGGTCGGACGACGGGGTGGTGATGGCGATGCGGCACCGATCGCATCCGGTCGAGGGATTCCAATTCCACCCGGAGTCGATCCTGACGCCCGCCGGCGAGGGGCTGGTCGCAAGCTTCCTGCGGCGCGCCGGGGTACCGGCAACGCTCTAGGGGAGACCGAGGAGCGCGCGGACAGCAGGCTCGCCGCCCCCGCCGGTGGTGACCTCCAACCGTCGCCCGGGTCCTTCGACGCGGAGGTCGAACGTGTAGAACGGGCAGCAGTCCGACTCGCGCCGGACGAGGTCCGCCACTCCGACGATCGGCTCGTCCGCCGCCAGCGTGAGCCCAACACCGCCGTCAAGGTGCTCGACCCACATGGCGCGCTCGCGGAGTGATCGCCACTCGGCCATTCGCTGGCGCAGATCCTCCTCGGACAGCGTGCAGGCGGCGCCGATGAGGCGATCGATCACTGTCATGTCCTCAGGCTACCGGAGTCGTCCAGCGACGCGTATCCTGCCCGCCATGAGATCACCGCCGCCGTGCGCGAGCTGCACGAGCACGGTGGGCCGGTCATCGCGCTCAACATGGTCGGCTCGGTGACCGATGCCGTCGATCTCGTCGTGACTGTCACCGACTACGCCGTCCCAGCCGCCGACGAGGAGCGTTCGTAGAGGATGTGCGGCCGATTCAGCCAGGGCGAGCCGTCGCATCGGATCAGCGACTACTTCGGCGCCTACCCGGACGACGACCTGCCGGACGGCCTCTGGAACATGCCCCCGACGGAGGCGATTCGCCTGGTGATCCGCCGCGACGAGGAGCGGCGGCTCATCGGCGCACGCTGGGGCTTTCGGCCGTTCTGGGTCGACGAGGGAGCGCGCCGCTCGGCCGCACCATTGATCAACGCCCGCTCCGAGACGGCCTGGGACTCGCGGGTGTTCGGCCGCGCGCTCCGGACCCGACGCTGCGTCATCCCGGCCGAGGCGTTCTACGAATGGGATCGCGCGGTTAGCCCGCGGCAGCCGTATGCCATCGGCCCGGCAGTCGACGGCGAGCTCCTCGCCATGGCGGGTATCTGGAGCCGGGTCCATGGCGAGCAGCCGACGGCAGCCATCCTGACCACGAAGCCCAACGAACTGGTGGCGCCGGTCCACGACCGCATGCCGGTCATCCTGGATCGCGCGAATCTCGACGTGTGGCTGGATCCCGAGGCCGATCTGGGTCACATCGGCGCTCTGCTGGCGCCGGCGCCCGCCGAGACGCTCCGGAGGTGGCCAGTCAGCACGGCGGTGAACCACGTCGCGTCGAACGGGCCGGGGCTCCTGCGGCCGATCGAGCCGGCCCCGACGCTCGGACTCCGCTGAGCGCCTACTCGCTCGGAGGGATCCAAGTCCAGCCTTCGTCGAGCAGGACGGTTGCGATATCGGTGCTGCGCGCTCCGCCCCACATGAACATGCCATCACCGGCCCAGGTGATGGCCTGACCGAAATCGGCGGCGCCGGCGCCCGGGCGAGGCAGCTCGATCCACCTGCCGGACGGCACATGCAGGGCCCAGCCGGCCGCCGATACCGTCCACTCGGGGCCTGCTGTCGACACGCCCGGATAGGGTCCGGGTGCCTCCGGGCCCGGCGGCAGATCGGTCCATTCGCCCTTCGCCGGATTGAGCATGCCGCCGTGCGGGTAGGGTCGGCCCCAGTTGTTCACCTCGCCGCCGTCGCTGCTGCCAATCTCTGGATTCACCAGCCGTCCGTCGGTCCAGGACCATCCGAGGCTGCCGCCGACGATGGTCGAGTCCGAGAACCGGTCCCAGCGTTGCGTGTCCACCTCGAAACGGGCCGCCTCCACCAATGACGGTCGCTCCGAGCCGGGGTTCGGAACGACCGCCCGACCGAGCAGCACCATGGCGTCGCCGATCCATACCATCGACCGATCGAACGCTGGGGTCAGCGGATCGAGCGGCAGCTCGCTCCAGACGCCGGGGTCGGGGTCGAAAATCAGGTCAGGAGCGACTCCCAACTCCTGGCTTGTGTGAAACGCGACAAGCCGGTCGCCCGCAGCCACCAGGCTCAGCTGCTCGTCCTGCGCCGCCGGCGGGGGGTCCAGCTGCAGCCACGCGTCATCCCCCGCGGTCAGCGACAGGAACGCCGGGGCAGCGCCCTGGATACCCGACACCCAGACATAGAGCGTGTCACCGATGACGGCGCCGGTCAGGTGGCCGAGCGGTACCGGTGCGTCGGGCAGTGGAGACCAGGTCCCGGTTGACGGATCGTAGGCGGCGCCATCGCTGAGGGGTGGCGCAGCCACCACGCAATCGGCGTTGGGTGGGCAGCTGTCATCATCCGATCCGCCAATGACGAGCACCGAACTCCCGTTCCAGAAGGCGTGCGCCCCGGTACGTGCGCTCAGGGGCGACGCAGGGAGCGGCTGCCACCCGCCTGCCGCCGTTTCTTCCTCCCCGGGCCCCGGTTCGCTGGCCGGCGTATCGCCGCAGGCCACCAGGGTCGTCAGCATCGTCGCCGTGAGCAGCGCTCGCATCATCACGAGCGTAGACGCCACCAGACCGGCAACGGTTGCCCTCAGGGGCCGCGTCGGTCTCCGAGCACTCGCCAGGCTGCCGGCAGGATGCCTGCCGCCAGAGCGATCTTCAGGCCATCGCCGACGAGGAAGGGAAGGACCCCCAGCTCAATGCCTTCACGGATACCTGCGCCAAGGGATGCCATGAGCCACGGCACACCGATCGCGTAGACGACGAGGTTTCCGACCGCCATCAGGGCCAGCGTGCCGAGCACGCGGCGGTCGGCACCCCGTCGGGCGAACCAGCCGACGATGGTGGCTGCGACCACGAAGCCGACGATGTAGCCGAACGAGGCGAACTCCCATCCCGAGCGTTGCTCACTGAACCACCCGACGCCCAGGACGCCGGCGAAGAGGTAGAGCGCCATGCTCAGCCCACCGCGCAGCGGCCCGAGCGCTGCGCCGGCCAGCAGGACCGTGAAGGTCTGCATGCTGATCGGCACCGGAGTGAACGGGAGCGGAATCGCGATTTGCGCCGCGAGCCCGGTCAGTGCCGCCGCGCCGACCACGAGTGCCACGTCGCGGAGAAGGCTGGCCGGCAGCAGATCGGCGAGCACGCGGGGGCGATCCTGAGCCATGGTCGTCATGCGTGGGAGCGTAGCACCGTCAGGGAGCCGATTCGACCAACGCTCGCGCCGCCAAGGCGGATCCTCGGGCACCGGCCATGTCGAGGTCGGGGACGAGCGCCAGGGTCGATGCGGCGGCCTGCTCCTCGCGGAGGACGGTCTGTGCCCGCACCCGCTCCAGGAACCAGTCGCGGAAGGCGGGGGCCGCCTCGACCACGCCCCCGCCGACGAAGTACACCGCCGGGTCGGTGAAGCCGGCCGCGATGGTGAACAGGCGCCCGAGCGCGGCCGCCTGCTGCTCGAACACGTGAAGGGCCAGCTCGTCTCCCTTGACGCCGTAGCCGCGCACCGCCTTGGCGGCGTCGAGGATCGGCAGGGCGGCCAACGGGTGATCCGGGTACCGGGTCAGCCAGTAGGGGAGGAGGTTGCGCACGATTCCGGTCAGCGAGGCGAAGCTCTCGACGTCGCCGGGATTGCCGCACGCGCAGGTGGGCATCGGCTGGTCATCGGCCAGGATGCCGTCGGTGAAGACCTGGATGTGCCCGAGCTCGCCCGCCTGGCCGGACGCGCCACGGATGACCTGGCCGGCCTCGATGACGCCGCCGCCCAGCCCGGTGCCGACGATAGCCGACACCGACGAGTGCAGGTTCGCATCAGCTCCGAAGTGGACGTGGTGGGCATACAGGGCGGCGGCATTGCCGTCGTTGTTGTAAACGACGGGAAGGCCGATGCGCGCTTCCAGCGCGCTTCGCACATCGAAGCCCCACCATGCCCGCTGCGCGAAGTTTGTGGCACCACGGACGCTGATGACGCCGTCGGCGCTCGCCGGGCCCGGGGTGTCCAAACCGACCGCGGCAACCCGACGCCGGTCGATGCCGACGTCGCGCAGGACGAGGTCCATGACGTCAGCCATCGCCTCGATCGCGGCCTCGGGGCCGTCGGCGACCCGGCTGGGAACCTCGTACATGCGGTCGACGAGGAAGCGGCCCGACGCGTCGAGCACGGTGGCGTTGTCCTTGGTGGCGCCGTTGTCGATCCCGACCACGACCTGCGCGCGATCCATCGGCGCATCGTATTGCAACGAGTCGCCGGATCGGAGCGCCACATGCAGCAGCGAGGACCGACGACCGATTGAGGGTGTAGGCAAACCGAGCTGGTACCAGGCGTCGCCGGAACACGACCTTGATTGAGACGCACGAAATCCATTCCTGATGGAGGCCCGTCATGCGCTGGAGGCTGCTCGCTCCTCCTCTCTGCTGAGGACCTCGCTCAGGAAGGCGGAGACCTGGTCCCACTCGACGAGGAAGGCGTCGTGCCCCTTGTCAGAGTGGATCTCCCGGTAGGCCGCGTCTGCGCCGGCGGAACGCGCCGCATCGACCAGGGCGCGGACCTGCCGAGGGCCGTACAGGATGTCGCCCTCGATGCCGACACCCGTCACGGCCACGTGCGCATCGGCGAATCGCCGCAGGGCGCGCACCAAGCCACCGCGGTCGCGACCGATGTCGTGGGCGTTCATGGCACCGGCCAATGCGGCGTACGAGCCGGCGTCGAAGCGCCGGCGGAGCTTGACGCCCTGGTGCTCGAGGTAGGAGCCGATGCCGTCGCGGGCGTCGAAGTCGACCTCCGAGCGGTACGTCGTCATCGCCAGCTGCCGAGCCAGCTCGAGGCCACGGTCGCGGTCGAGATCGACCATCTTGAGCTGGATGTGGTTCCAGCCGGCCGCCAGGTTGCCGATGACGGCGGGAGCGGCGATC
Source organism: Chloroflexota bacterium (assembly GCA_030862645.1). GTDB lineage: Bacteria > Chloroflexota > Limnocylindria > QHBO01 > QHBO01 > JACDBZ01. The sequence goes on along the minus strand of JALZDF010000005.1, from coordinate 7,716 downwards.
GGCATCGCAGCCTCGACCGCCCACGGCCGCTCGAGCGCGACCTCGAGCGCGACCATGCCCCCCAGCGACCCGCCGACCACCAGATCCAGGCGGCCGACCCCGAGCGCGTCTAGCGCCGCCCACTGGGCGCGGGCCATGTCGCGCGGCGTGATCGGCGGGAAGTCGGCGACATCGCGCGGCCCGGTCGTGCCGTAGCACGACCCGAGCAGGTTGAGGCAGATGACCTGGCGGTCGTCGGTATCGAGTGCCTTCCCGGGACCGATAAGGGGCTTCCACCAGTCGCCGGCCGCATCGGCGGATCCGGTGAGCGCGTGCACGACGAGCACCGCCGAGGACGTGGGAGGTCCGTCCCGGCGGTACGCGACGCGCAGGTCCGCGATCGTTGCGCCGGCCTCGGTCCGGAACGGACCGAGGCGCAGCGGCGGCTCCCGCGGACTCAGCGGGAGAAGGGTCACGCGCTGACCCCCTCCCGAACGGCGGCGGCCAAAGCCTGGTCGAGGTCGGCGACGATGTCGTCGAGCGCCTCGAGGCCGACCGACAGGCGTACGAGATCCGCCGTGACTCCCGATTTTCGCTGGTCTTCCTCGGAGAGCTGCTGGTGGGTGGTCGAGGCCGGATGGATGATGAGCGACTTCGCGTCGCCGACGTTGGCGAGCAGACTGAAGAGCTTCACGCTGTCGATCAGGACGCGGCCCGCATCCGCGCCGCCCTTCACCCCGAAGGTGATGATCCCGCCCGAGCCGCCGGCCAGGTAGCGCTGCGCCAGCTCATACGTCGGGTGCGACGGCAGTCCAGGGTAGCTGACCCACGCGACGCGGTCGTCCGCGTCCAGCCACCTCGCCACCGCCAGCGCGTTCGCGCTGTGGCGCTCGATGCGCAGTGGGAGCGTCTCCAGCCCCTGGATGAAGAGCCAGGAGTTGAACGGCGAGAGCGCCGGGCCGATGTCACGCAGCAGCTGCACCCGCAGCTTGATGATGAATGCCAGCGGCCCGAAGGCACCGGTGTAGCTGACCCCGTGGTACGACGGGTCGGGCTGGACGAAGTCGGTGAAACGATGGCTGGCCGCCCAGTCGAACCGGCCGGCATCGACCACGACGCCGCCGATGGATGTGCCGTGTCCGCCGATCCACTTCGTGGCCGAGTGGATGACGATGTCCACGCCGTGCTCGATCGGCTTCGCGATGATCGGCGCGAACGTGTTATCGATGATGAGCGGCAGCCCGAGCCGGTGCGCGGTCTCCGCGATGCCCGAGATATCCGGCACGTCGAGGCGCGGATTCCCGATCGTCTCGATGAAGTACGCCTTGGTGCGGTCATCGGTCAGGGCCGCGAAGTCCTCAGGTGCGTTGCGCTCCACCCAGCGGACCTCGATTCCGAAGCGCGGCAGGGTGTAGGCGAACAGGTTGTACGTACCGCCGTACAGGCTGGTCGAGCTGACGATGTTGTCGCCCGCGCGTGCGAGGTTGAGGATGGTCAGCGTCTCCGCCGCCTGCCCCGACGCGAGCCCCAGCGCGGCCACGCCGCCCTCGAGCGCGGCGATGCGCTGCTCGAACACGTCGGTGGTCGGGTTCATGATCCGGGTGTAGATGTTCCCGAATTCCTGCAGGGCGAAGAGCCGCGCCGCGTGGCCGGCGTCCGCGAAGTTGTAGGAGCTGGTGGCGTAGATCGGGACGGCCCGCGACCCGGTTGTCGGGTCGGGCTGCTGGCCGGCGTGGAGGGCCAGGGTCTCGGTCAGGAAGGCACGCTCGGGGGCGCTGCCGTTGCCGTTGGTATCGCTCATGGTTCGTATGGGTCCTTCTTGGTCGACCACGGTCGGAGAGCGGGCCCACGGTGTGGTCGATGTGACGCGGCCCCGGTGAGGTGGGGTGGATTTGCGGCTGATCCGCGTCGCTTGAAGGGATAGAAAAAGACCGCACCGACTTCTCCTGCGAGAAAGGTGCGGCCCCGATCGGTCCTGAGCCGATGCTAGTCGCTGGCGCTCAGGCGCAGTCCTCCAGGCGGCGGGGCCGCCAGGGCATGCACATCGTCGTGTAGTGCGGGACGTGATGGTCGGGGAACATTGGGTGTGACCGTAGCAGCGGTGTCAACCCCGGCTCGGAGAGGCGGCCTTGGCGCGCATGGTGGTCAGTCTGAGCGGACCAGCTCGAACTCTCCTTCGGCCACCACCCTGCCGTCGGTGGTCACGTAGCGCATGACGTAGTCTCCGGGCTCGGGCAGAAAGCGACCGAGCGGCATCCGATTGATCAGGGTGATTCCCCCGGGATCGGTGATGAACTGTTCGTACCCGAACAACTCGGTCTCCTTGCCGCTCATCGTGATGACGAGATCGACCTTCGTGCCTTGGATCGGCGCCGTCAGGGAGGCGGTCCACGCCACCTCCTCATCCAGGGCGAAGCTTGTCTCCGGATTCGCGACCGAACCGAATGCGATCGTCCCGACGCCTGCGTCGGACGTTGCCGCGGCCGATTCGATTGGCGGTGGTTCCGTCGAGCAGGCTGCCGACGTGATGACGAGCAGGACGAGAAGCACGACGCGCATCATTTCCTCCCTGCGCCGATTCTATCGCCCCGGCGACCGCCGGCAGGATCGGGGAATGCCAGTTGGATGGCAGCGCGAAGGTTGCGAGCCCGCGTGGCCAATTCGTCACCAGCTCGATACGGACCCGGAACTCCGCCGACCCTGACATTCACGCCGGTCGCCCATAGCGTGGAGGACACCCGCGCAGAGGCGAGCTCGACCGATGACCGTCCAGCCACTTCAGCCGATCGACGCGCCGCTGTACGACCCGCGGCACGAGCACGACGCCTGCGGGGTCGGCTTCGTCGCCGATCTTCACGGGCGCCACACGCGGCACACGGTGCCGATGGCCCTCGAGGCGCTCGCCGCGCTGGCGCACCGTGGCGGACGGGCCGCCGACGACCGCACCGGCGATGGCGCCGGCATCAGCCTCCCCATCTCGGACCGATTCGCCGTCAGATTGCTGGCGGAGGCCGGGCTGTCGAGGCGCCCGAACGGGCGGATGGCGATTGCCATGTGCTTCCTGCCCGCCGACGGTCTCGATGCGGCCACCGCCCTGATCGAGCAGCGGGCCTCCGCCGAGAGTCTCCATGTCGCCGGCTGGCGGGAGGTCCCGGTTCGGGAGGAGCTCGTCGCCGGCCGCACGGTGGGCGAGACGCCGGTGATCCGGCAGGCGATCGTGATCGGCGACCGCCGCCTGGTGCCCATCGCGTTCGCGCGACGGCTTGCGATCCTGCGCCGGGTCGTCGAGCGCGACGCGCCCGCCGTCGCGGTGGTCTCCATCGGCGCATCCCAGGTTGTCTACAAGGGCCTCTTCGTCGGCGACGAGCTGGGTCGCTTCTACGAGGACCTCGGCGCCGATGATCTCGACGCCCGCTATGCGGTATTCCACCAGCGCTACAGCACCAACACCTTCCCGTCGTGGCGGCTCGCGCAGCCCTTCGGCTTCCTGGCGCACAACGGCGAGATCAACACGGTCCGCTCGAACCGCGAGGCGATGCGCGGCCGCCGGCACGCGCTGGGCGGAGGCCGATGGGCGCGCCGGCTGGCGGAGATCGGTCCGCTGGTTTCAGCAGTCGGATCCGACTCGCAGTCGCTCGACGATGCGCTGGAGCTGCTGCTGCTGGGCGGGATGTCGATCGACGAGGCGATCGGCTCGCTGATCCCGGCGGCCGAGGGCCTCGGTGGTCCGAGGCTGAACCCGGTGGCGGCTCGGTCGGAGCCATGGGATGGTCCGGCGGCGCTCGTCTTCGCGGACGGCCGGCGCGTGGGCGCCATGCTCGATCGCAACGGGCTGCGCCCGCTGGCGCTGACCGCCACCGGCGATGGCCTGGTGGTGGTCTCCTCCGAGGCGGGGAGCGTCGAGCTGGCCTGTGAGCGGGTGACACATCGGCGCAGGCTGGGACCGGGCGAGATGGTGGTCGTCGACACCGGCAACGGTCGAATGGTGGGGCCGACGGTTCAGCGCCACCGCTCGGGCGTCGCAGCACCGGTGCCGCGGAGGGTGGGGACGAGGCCGGCCGCCGCCGGGTCGCCGGTCGATGAACGGCTGCGGATCGCGCTCGGGCTGGATTCGGAGATCGTCAAGCAATTCCTCCGACCTATGGCGATCGAGGCACACGAGCCGATTTGGAGCATGGGCGACGACACGCCGATCGCGCCGCTGGCACGGCGGCCGCGGCGGGTCACCGCCTTCCTGCGCCAGGCCTTCGCGCAGGTGACGAACCCGGCGATCGATCCGGAGCGGGAGCAGGCGGTGATGTCGCTTGCCATGGCGGTGGGACGGCAACCCGACCTGGTCGGGCCGGCGCGGGAAACCGAATCGGTGGTCGTGGAATCTCCGGTGCTCGACGCCGAGGGCTGGGCCAGGCTGGTTGGAGGCCTGGACCGGGTCGTGGTGGTGGACGCCACCTGGCCGGCGTCGCGCGGGGCGCGTGGGCTCGGCTTCGCGCTGTCACGCCTCGGGCGCCAGGCGCGATCCGCGGCGCGTCGAGGCGCGCAGCTGCTCATCGTCTCGGATCGAGAAGCCGGCGAAGGGCGCATCGGCATCCCGACGGTCCTGGCGGTCGGTCGCGTCCACCAGGAGCTGGTGGGGGCCGGCCGTCGTTCCCGCACCGACGTGGCGGTCGAGGCCGGCGACGCGCTCGACGTGCACGATGTGGCGATGCTCGTGGCGGCCGGCGCCTCGGCAGTGCATCCGCGCCTGCTGCTCGAGGTTGCGGCCGAGCAGGCGGGGGAGCGGGGAACCGAGGAGCTCGACCCGCGGGACGCGGTGCGCAACACGGTCGCGGCGCTCGAGCGGGGCCTGCGCAAGGTGCTGGCGCGGATGGGCATCAGCACCATCGCCTCGTATCGCGGTGGGCAGATCTTCGACGTCATCGGACTGGATTCCCGGCTCACCGAGCGCTGCTTCCCGGCCGCCAATGGCTGGCCGGGCTCGGTCGGAGCCGATGCGATCGGGCGCATGCTGGTCGACCGGCACCGTCGGGCCTTCGCCGCCGTCGCCCCGGCCCTCGAGGACCCCGGATTCGTGCGTTTCCGTGGCTCCGGCGAGGCGCACGCGTATGCGCCGAAGGTCGTCAAGGCGTTGCAGGCGGCGGTCTCCACCGACTCGTCACTCGCCGTCTACCGTCAGATCCTCGACGATCTCGGGCCGCGGCAGCCTCGAGACCTGCTGACCCTGAAGCCCGCCGGGCGGCCCCTGAAGGCGGAGGACGTCGAACCGGCGACGGCCATCGCCCGTCGCTTCGTGAGCTCGGCGATGAGCCTCGGCGCCCTCTCCCCGGAGGCACACCAGGCGATCAGCATCGGTATGGCGCGGCTTGGCGCCAGTGCCAACTCGGGCGAGGGCGGCGAGGATCCGGCCTGGTACGCATCGTTCGAGGATGGCGACCGCCGTGATGCCGCCATCAAGCAGGTTGCGTCCGCCCGCTTCGGCGTGACGGCCGAATACCTGGCCCGCGCCGAGCAGCTCGAGATCAAGATTTCGCAGGGATCCAAGCCGGGAGAGGGCGGGCAGCTGCCGGGCAAGAAGGCGACGGCGTTCATTGCCGGGCTTCGTCGCGGACAGCCTGGGACGACGATGATCAGTCCGCCGCCGCACCACGACATCTACTCGATCGAGGACCTGGCACAGCTCGTCAGCGATTTGCGCGCCGTCAATCCCACCGCGCGCATCGGCGTGAAGCTGGTGGCGGGGGCGGGGATCGGCACCATCGCGGCCGGGGTGGCGAAGGCGCATGCCGACTACATCATGGTCTCGGGCCACTCGGGCGGCACCGGCGCGTCGCCCCTCTCATCGATCAAGCACGCGGGACTGCCCTGGGAGCTGGGCCTGTCCGAGGCGCACCAGGTCCTCGTCCGCAACCGGCTGCGGGACCGGGTGGCGCTGCGCACCGACGGCGGGCTGCAGACGGGCCGCGACGTGGTGATGGCCGCCATGCTGGGCGCCGAGGAGTACGGCTTCGGCACGGCGGCGCTCGTCGCCATCGGCTGCGACATGGCCCGCCAGTGCCATCTCGACACCTGCCCGACCGGCATCGCCACCCAGCGCGAGGACCTGCGCGCCAAGTTCACCGGCACGCCCGAGCAGGTGGTCGCCTTCTTCACCGCGCTGGCCGAGGACGTGCGGCGCGAGCTGGCGACGCTCGGCCTCCGCTCGCTCGGCGAGGCCGTCGGCCGCGCCGACCTGCTCGGTACCACCGGAGCATCGGCCATCGACCTCGAGCGGCTGGCGGCAGCTCCGGTCTGGGCGCCACCGGGAAACGATGCGCCGAAGGACCGATCGCATCGGCCCGATCGCCCGGCGGACGGTTGCTTCGAGGCCGATGCGCTCGACGGCATCGTCGCCCGAAGTGCCGAAGGCGAGGCCCTCGTCCGCGCCCGCGTCACGACCCGCGACCGCAGCATCGGCGCACGGTTGGCCGGCGCCCTTCAGCGGCGACCGGAGCCGCGGCGGCTGCCGCACGTCCGGTACGAGCTGACCGGCTCGGCCGGCCAGAGCCTGGGCGCCTTTGCGGTCGCCGGCATGCGCATCTCGCTCGTCGGCGAGGCCAATGACTATGTCGGCAAGGGCCTGTCCGGGGGAACCGTGGTGGTTCGCCCGGCGCAGGGCGCGACCCAGGACCAGACGCTGGTCGGCAACGTGTGCCTGTTCGGCGCCACCGGCGGCGTGCTCCACGTCGTCGGCCGGGCAGGGATGCGGTTCGGCGTGCGCAACTCGGGCGCCCGGGCGGTTGTCGAGGGGATCGGCGCCCATGGCTGCGAATACATGACCGGCGGGACGGTGGTCGTGCTGGGCTCGATCGGCCCGAACTTCGCGGCCGGCATGACCGGCGGGCGCGCCTTCCTGCTCGACGACGGGACGGTAGCCGGGAACCTGAGCCCCGGCGTCCGGTTGCGGCCGATCGGGCCGTCCGACGAGCGGACGCTGCGCGACCTACTGGCCGCGCATGCCGTCGAGACCAGCCTCCTGGCGGGATCGATCCTGTCCGAGTGGGAGCGCTGGCGCAGCGGCTTCGTGGTGGTGGAGCCGCGCGAGGCGGGCATGGGGCTTAGCCGGACTCCGCCGTCGGAGCCGGTGGCCGAGCCGCTGGCGATGGCGCGATGAGGCGGTAGCCCAGCGAACGGACGGGAGTCGGCAGCGCGGCGCCCGCCCCGCGCAGCTTCGTGCGCAGGCGCGCGAGGTGCGGCTTGATCCACAGCGGGTCCGGGTCGGGCTCGCCGCGCCAGCCGGCCTGCAGCAGCTCCTCGTGGGTGACGAGGTCGCCACCCGCCCGCAACAGGGCCTCCAGCAGGGCGAACTCGATCGGCGTGAGCGGCAGGAGCGTGTCGCCTGCCCAGGCCTCGTGGCGACGCCGGTCGATCCGCAGTGAGCCACCGGCGGCGGCCGGCGCCGGGCCTTCGGCGCGGCGACGCGTCACCGCGCGGATGCGGGCCAGCAGCTCGTCCTTGCCGAACGGCTTGGTGACGTAGTCGTCGGCGCCGGCGTCGAGGGCCTCGACCTTGGCCGCCTCCTGGCCCTCGCCGGACAGGACGATGATCGGGGTCGTGCCGCGCGCCCGGATCTCACGGCACACGGCGATGCCATCGAGCCCCGGCATGGCGAGGTCCAGGATGACGAGGTCGGGCGCATCAGCGTCGAAGCGGCGGAGCGCCTCATGACCGTCGTAGGCGGCGCTCACGCGGTGCCCGACGCTT
>JALZDF010000109.1 GCA_030862645.1 Chloroflexota bacterium | reverse complement strand
GGCCCGCGCCACGTCATGAGGAAGATGCGCGGCGTCGGCCAGCTGGCGCTCCTCTCCACCGATCCGTTGCGCGTGGCCGAGTTCTACGAGTCGGCCTTCGGCTTCCGTCGGGTGGCCGGCGACGAGTCGGGCGCGGACCTCGAGCTCGGCGGCTTCGAGCTCAGCTTCCGCCGCGGCGAGCGCGCCACCCGCGAGGGGATCCAGATCGGCTTCAAGGTCGAGACCGCCTCGGAGGTGGACGCCTGGGCCCAGGAGCTCGGCCGGCGCGGTTTCGCTCTGGCGGCGCCGCCATCCGGTGATCGCTGGGAGGGGACCCGCAGCTTCCGGCTGGCCGATCCGGACGGCCGCCAGGTGGCCGTCTTCTACGACTATCCGCGTTGACCATCCGTTCGATTCCGGTGTATCATCCGCCGGCAATTCGCGTTCGTTTGCAGGGCCACCCGTCCGTGATCGGCCAGGTGGCCTTGTTGTTGAAGGGGTAGGAGACACTGGCAAGAGATCTCCGGGTCAATGAGATGATCCGCATCCGCGAGGTTCGGATCATCGACGATGAGGGGCAGCAGCTCGGCGTGATGCCGACCTTCAAGGCGCTCGCGCTGGCGCAGGAGAAAGGCCTCGACCTCGTGGAGGTCGCTCCCACAGCGGTTCCGCCGGTGTGCCGCATCCTCGACTACGGGCAGTACAAGTACGAGCTCCAGAAGCGCGAGCGCGAGCAGAAGAAGAAGCAGAAGTCGCAGACCTTCAAGGAGGTCCGCCTGGGCGTCAAGGTCGACGTCCACGACCTCCAGGTCAAGGCCCGCCGCGCGGCCCAGTTCCTGGACCATGGCGACCGGGTCAAGGTCACGGTCAGGTTCCGAGGCCGCGAGATCAGCCACGCGAACCTGGGCCGCGACCTCCTGATCCGCACCGCGGAGACGCTCGCGGAGCACGGGGTGGTGGAGCGGCAGCCTCTGCTCGAAGGCCGCAGCATGTACATCATCATGGCCCCGCTCGAGAAGCGGGCCGAGAAGAAGACCGAATCGGACGAGGGCGGCGAACGACCCGCCACCACGACCGCCAGCCAGCCGCCCGCGAACGGCGAGACGATCGGTGACGCGGTTGCCGCCAAGGGCAGCGCGCCCCAGGCGGCCACCGAGGCGCCGGCACAGTAGGGATCGACCAGCCATGCCAAAGATGAAGACTCACAAGGGGACGGCCAAGCGCTACAGGAAGACCGGCTCCGGCAAGTGGATCCGGCCGAAGGCGTGGCGCGGCCATCACCTCGAGATCAAGTCGAGCCGCCGAACGCGGCGCTACGCCGGCGTCGCGGAGGTGTCCGAGACGCATTCCGCGCAGCTCGAGCGCCTCATGCCGTACGCCGGCAAGGGGAAGTAGCCGGTGAGCCGAGTGAAGCGCGGCGTCGCCGCGCACAAGCGCCACAAGAAGCTGCTGAACCGCGCCGAGGGCCGTCGCGGCACGCGATCCACGCTCGTGCGCCCGGCGCGCGAGGCACTCATCCACGCGCTGGTCTATGCCTACCGCGATCGCCGTAACCGCAAGCGCGACATGCGCCGCCTCTGGATCGAGCGCATCAATGCCGCGGCGCGGCAGAACGGACTGCCCTATGGCCGATTCATCGCCGGCCTGAAGGCTGCGGGCGTCGAGGTCGATCGCAAGATCCTCGCTGATATGGCGATCCGCGAGCCGGCCGCCTTCGCCGCCATGGTCGAAACCTCGAAGGCGTCCTTTACCACCTGACCGACGGCACCGCCGCCGGTCGCCACCGACCCTGTCCCGGAATCCGGGGCGGGGTCGTTCGTTTTCACCGATGATGGATTGACCGATGAGCCTCTCCGACGATCTCGACCGCATCCGGGCCGACGCCCGCGCGGCGCTGGCTGCGGCCACCGACTCCGGCCAGGTCGAAGGGCTGCGTCACGACCTGCTTGGACGCTCCGGGCGCCTCACCGGCCTGCTCCGTCAGCTCGGCGAGGTGCCGGTGGACGAGCGTCCGACACTCGGGAGGTTGGCCAACGAGGTGCGGGCCGAGATAGAGGCCGGCGTCCGAGAGCGTCGGGCCGCCCTGAGGGCCGGCGATCTGGAGGAGCGCCTCACGTCCGAGGTGATCGACATGAGCGCCCCGGGCCGGCCCTTGCCGATCGGTCACCTTCATCCTGTCCAGACGCTCATGCGCGACCTGCGCGAGACGTTCCACGCCTTCGGGTTCGAGGTCTTCGAGGGCCCGGAGATCGAGACCGACGAATTCAACTTCGAGCTGCTCAACATCCCGGCCGACCACCCGGCGCGCGACCTGTGGGACACGCTGTTCGTCGCCGAGCCCGGCAGCGTCGAGGCGGGGGAGCCGAAGCCGGCCGCTGACGGCACCATCCTGCGCACCCACACCAGCCCGGTCCAGGTGCGCGCCATGCTGGCCCTCGATGCGCCGATCCGCGTCCTCACCCCCGGGCGCTGCTTCCGGTACGAGGCGGTCGACGCCAGCCACGCCTCAGAGTTCTTCCAGCTCGAGGGACTGGTGGTGGATCGCGACACGAGCCTGGCCGACCTCAAGGGCATGCTCGAGGAGATTGCCCGTGCGCTCTACGGTCGAGATGTGCGCACCCGCTTCCGCCCTGGCTACTACCCGTTCACCGAGCCGAGCGTGGCATTCGACATCGGCTGCCTGGTATGCGGCGGCGTGGGATGCCCGGCCTGCAAGCGGAGCGGCTGGATGACGATCCTCGGGGCCGGGATGGTCCACCCGACCGTGCTGCGCAACGGCGGCTTCGACCCGGCTGAATACCAGGGATACGCCTTCGGCATGGGACCCGACCGGATGGCGATGCTGCGGCACGGCATCGGTGACATCCGGCTCTTCTTCAGCGCCGATACCCGCTTCTCGTCCCAGTTCGCGGAGGGCCGCTAGGTGCGCGTTCCGCTGTCGTGGCTGCGTGACTACGTCGCCTTCGACCTCGCGCCACGGGACCTCGCCGAGAAGCTGACCATGCGCGGCATGGAGGTGACTGCCATCGAGACGGCCGGAGCGGACTGGACCGATGTCGTCGTCGGGCGCGTGGTCGAGCTCGCCCGCCATCCGAACGCCGACACGCTTTGGCTGACGTCGGTGGACGTTGGCGACGGCGACCCGCTCGACATCGTGTGCGGCGCGCAGAACCTCGAGGTCGGCCAGCTCGTGCCGGCCGCCCGGGTCGGAGCCATTCTCCCCGGCGAGCGGCGCATCGAGCGCAGCAAGATTCGGGGGATGGTGAGCAACGGGATGCTGTGCAGCGCCGTCGAGCTCGGTCTTGGCGCCGATGCGGAGGGAATCCACATCCTCGGTCATGGCGACGAGATTGCGCCCGGCACGCCGCTGGCGGATCTGGTCGGCGAGACCGTCCTCGACGTCGACGTCAAGCCGAATCGGGGCGACGCGCTCTCGTTGGTCGGGCTGGCCCGCGAGATCGCGGCCTTCACCGGCGCCGAGCTGCGGTTCCCGCCGGTGGGCGTCGCGGAGGTAGATGACCCCGTCGGCGCCCACGTCTCGGTCCGCATCGAGGAGCCGGAGCTGAACCCGCGCTTCATCGCTCGCTGGTTCGGCGGCGTGGCGAACGGAGCGTCCCCGGAGTGGATGCAGCGACGCCTCGTGGCGGCCGGGATGCGGCCCATCAGCGCCGTGGTCGACGTGACCAACTACGTGATGCACGAGCTGGGACAGCCGATGCACGCCTACCACGCCGACGCGGTGCCGGGCGGCCGAATCGTCGTCCGTCGCGCCCGGGCCGGCGAAACGCTCGTCACCATCGACCATGTCCAGCGGCGGCTGGACGAGGGCATGCTCGTCATCGCCGACGAGGAGCGCGCCATAGGGCTGGCCGGGATCATGGGAGGCGCCTCGACCGAGGTGAGCGCCGAGACGACCAGCGTCATCCTCGAGTCAGCCATCTTCGACGGACCAACCATTCGCAACACGGCTCGACGGCTCGGCCTGCGGTCCGAGGCGAGCATGCGGCACGAGAAGGGAATCGGGCACGATCTGCCGCGCCTGGCGGCCGATCGGGCCGCGGCGCTCATCGCAGAGATCACCGGGGCGTGGGTGGCGTCGGGGATCGTCGACAACGACCCGGCGCCGAGGGAATGGAGCCGAATCGAGGCAAGCGTGGATCGCATGTCCCGCCTGCTCGGCATCGACGTGAGCGCCGCCAGCGTGGGCGCGCTCATCGAGCCGCTCGGATTCGAGGTGGAGGACGCCGGCGAGACCGTGGTCGTCGGCGTGCCGCCGCACCGGCTCGACGTCACCTCGGACGCGGACGTCGCCGAGGAGGTTGCCCGTGCGCATGGCTACGAGCGCATCGAGGGACGCCTGCCGCGGGCGACCCTGCCCCCCTTCCGGCCCGATCCGAGCGAGCCGCGCCACCGGGTGCGCCGCGTCCTGGCCGGGCTCGGGCTCGACGAGATGGTGGGGCACGCGCTCATCGGCCCCGACGACCTGCGACGAACGCGGCTCGATCCGGGTGCCGCCGACCTCATCCGCCTCTTCAATCCGCTCAGCGAGGATCACGCCATCCTGCGACCCTCGATGGCGCCGTCGCTGCTCGTCGGACTGGCCGAGAACGCCCGCTGGCGCCAGGCCGACGTTCGCTTGTTCGAGGTCGGCAAGGTGTACTGGTATCGGCCCGATGTGCTGACCCCGCGCGACCGCCGCGCCGACACGGCCGGCACCGGGCGCTACGAATCCTGGGAGCTCGGCCTCGCCATGGCCGGCGACGCTGCTCCGGCCTTTTCCGGCGAGCCTGCGCGGCCAGCCGACGTCGCGGACCTCAAGGGGGTCATCGACGCCCTCCACGACGCACTCGGGGCCCCACTGCCGACCTACCGATCCGAGCCCGCTGAGGCCCGGCATGCGCACCGTCATCCGGGCCGGACAGGGCTCATCTGCGATGCCGCCGGCCGGCCGTACGGATCGGTGGGCGAGGTCCATCCAGCCGTGGTCGAGGCATGGGGCCTGTCCGGTCGGCCGGTGGACGCCGCCATCGACCTTGGCCGGCTCCTCGACCTCGTCCCCGTCGAGCGACGCTCGCGCCCGATCGCCGCGGCGCAGCCCGTCGACCGGGACCTCGCGGTCGTCGTGACCGATGCGACGCCGGTGGGCGAGGTGTTGCGCGTCACTCGCCTCAGCGCCGGGCCGATGCTCATCGGGCTGCGCATGTTCGACGTGTATCGCGGCGAGCAGATCGGGCCGGGGCGGGTCAGCTACGCGCTGGCGCTGCGCTTCCAGCCGGAGGAGCCTGGCAAGGCGAAGGCCATCGAGAAGGCGCTGGACAAGGTCCGGGGCTCGCTCCGGCACCACCTGGGCGCCGAGATCCGGTAGGAAGGTCGATTCCTTGTCGCCCGTGGCGGGCGGCTGGTACCCTTGCGGCCGCCCGAGCCCGAGTGTCCCGCGTGCTGGGCGTCATCGGCGCATGTGAGGAGTGGAGAGCGTGGAGCTGCTCGCGCGGCTGAGCTGGTTCGACCTGGTGATCATCGGCATCCTGGGGGTCGGCGTCTTCGCCGGCTTCACGCAGGGGATGATTCGCTACGTGCTGAACGCGATCGCCGTGATCGTGGCCTTCGTGGTCGCCTCGCAACTGAAGGGCCCGGTGGTCGATCTGCTCGGGTTCTGGCGTGCCTTCACACCGCAGGGCCGCGAGCTGCTCATCTTCGTGCTGCTCTTCTTCGGCTTCGTGCTGGGCAGCTTCTTCGCCATTCGGGCGTTCTACCGCCGCACGCGGCTGCCCATCATCCGCCAGCTCGACGAAATCGGCGGCGCGATCTTCGGCCTCATCTTTGCCGCGCTGGTGCTCACCTTCCAGCTGCTCGTGTTCGACAGCTTCTTCCGGCTCGGCGGCGAAACGGGCGGATGGGTGGGCTCCTATTACGAGGTTCTCAACGGCTCGGTTCTCATCGCCTTCTTCCGCGAGACGCTGATCCCCGTCGCCGGCCTCCTGGCGCGGCCATTCGTGCCGGAGGAGATCGCCGACCTCCTCGTCCCGTGATCTCGGCGCCGATCGTCAGCCGCACCTGGTTCGACCGGCCCTCGGTGGAGCTGGCGCCCCGGCTGCTCGGAGCGCGACTCCTTCACGACGCACCCGAGGGGACGGTCGGCGGCCTGATCGTGGAGGTCGAGGCCTACTCCGGGCCCGAGGACGTGGCCGCGCACTCCTCGCGCGGCCGCACGGGTCGCAACGGAGTCATGTTCGGGCCTCCCGGCCACCTCTACGTGTACCTCATCTATGGGCTCCATCACTGCATGAACGTGGTCGCCGGCCCGGGCGACAAGCCCGAGGCGGTGCTCATCCGCGCGATCCAGATCGACGAGGGCATCGAGCTCGCCCGCGCGCGGCGAGGTCCGCGAGCGCCACACGGTCGGCTGGCGGCAGGACCGGGCAACGTCGGTCAGGCGCTCGGGATCGATCGCAGCCACGACGGGATCGACCTGCTGGCCGGTCCGATCCGGATCGAGCCGCGTTCCGGCCGGCCACCGCCGATGCGTACCGGTCCGCGGGTCGGCGTCGCCTACGCGGGCGACTGGGCGGCACGCCCGATGCGCTACTGGATCGCCGATGACCCCAACGTCTCCCGCCGCTGACCGCGGATCGGTCGCGGCCGACGAGGGCACCCTGCGCGCCCTCGAGTTCGGTGCCGTCGTCGCCGGCCTGGCCGAGCTGGCCGGCTTCGAGCCGGCTCGCGAGCTGGCGCTGGCCGCGCTGCCGAGCCCGGATGCCGTTCACGTCGGCCTCCTGCAGGATCAGACCGACGAGGCGAGCCGGCTCCTGGAGGAGCAGGCGCAGGCCAGCATCGGGGGGGCGCGGGACATCCGCGGCTCCCTCGATCGGGCCGCACGCGGTGGGCGGCTGACTCCCGCCGAGCTGCTCGAGGTGGGGGAGACGCTCGAGGCGACGGCACGCTTCCAGGCTCGACTGAAGACGTGGCGCGAACCGCATCTGGCGGAGCTGCGCGACGAACTCGACCCGTCCCCCGAGCTCGCCCGCGACATCGGCCGGAGCATCGATGAGGCCGGCGAGATCCTCGATACGGCATCGTCGGAGCTGGCAGCCATTCGCAAACGGCTGCGCACCTCGCAGGATCGCGTCCGGGATCGTCTCAACGCCATGCTGCGATCCAGCGCGCTGGCCGGCCTGATCGGTGAGCCGATCGTCACCATGCGCGCCGGCCGGTACGTAATTCCGATCCGCGCCGAGGCCAAGGGCCGGGTCAAGGGGATCGTGCACGATCAGAGCGCCTCCGGCGCAACCGTGTTCGTCGAACCGCTCGGCGTGGTCGAGCTCAACAACGCCTGGACCGAGGCGTCCCTGGCCGCGCAGCGCGAGGAGGAGCGGATCCTGGACGAGCTGTCCGCCGCCGTCGAGGCACGCAGTACGTCGCTGCGCGACAGCCTCGGCGCGCTGGCGCGGGCCGACCTGTGGATGGCGCGCGCTCGCCTCGGAGCGCAGATGGACGCGGTGCGGCCGGCGCAGGCGGAGGACGCTGCCGAGCTGCTCTCGGCTCGCCACCCGCTGCTCGGCGCCGGAGCCGTGCCGATCGACCTCCGGCTCGGCGATCGGTTCGGGTACCGCGCGCTGGTCGTGACCGGGCCGAACACGGGCGGCAAGACCGTCTCCCTCAAGACCCTCGGCCTTCTGGCGCTCATGCACCAGGCCGGCCTGCGCGTTCCGGCCGCCGAGGGAGCGAGGTTGCCGGTATTCCGCCGCGTCATGGCCGACATCGGCGACGAGCAGAGCATCGCCCAGTCGCTCTCAACCTTCTCGAGCCACCTGCGCAACGTCGTGCGCTTCGTCGAGGCCGCCGGGCCCGGCACGCTCGTCCTGCTCGACGAGGTCGGTGCCGGCACGGACCCGACGGAGGGCTCGGCGCTGGCGATGGCCATCGTCACGCGCCTGCTCGCTGCGGGCGCCCTGGTCGCGGCGACGACTCACTACGCCGAGCTGAAGACGTTCGCCACGGAGCACGCTTCCGTAACGAACGCGGCTGTCGAATTCGACGTCGCCACACTGCGTCCCACCTATCACCTGACCGTCGGCCTGCCGGGCAAGAGCCAGGCGTTCGCCATCGCCGAGCGACTGGGGCTGCCGGCTGACATCCTCGACGACGCCCGAACCAGGATCTCGGCGGAGCATGCGAGCATGGAGGAGACGCTGGCGGCCATCACGCGCGCACAGGATGCCCAGCAGACGGCCCTGGACGCGGCGCAAGCCGAGCGTGCCGAGGCCGCCAAGGAGCGCGATCGCGCC
>JALZDF010000155.1 GCA_030862645.1 Chloroflexota bacterium | reverse complement strand
GGCGTCGTCGTCGCGCCCGGCTGCCGGCGCCTTCGCCCGCGGGTTCAGCGCCATGCGCCACCGCAACTACCGCATCTACTGGTTTGGCCAGATGGGCAGCCTGGTCGGCGCCTGGATGCAGTCGGTGGCGCTTCCGTGGCTCGTGCTGGAGCTGGGCGGCTCGCCGCTCCAGCTGGGGACCGTGCTGGCGCTCATGTTCACGCCGTCGATGTTCCTGGCGCCGCTTGGCGGCATCGTGGCCGACCGCGTCGACAAGCGGCGGGTCCTGATGGCCGTGAACGCGGTGGCCATGCTGCAGGCCACGCTCCTGTTCGGCCTCGCGGGCAGCGGAGTCGTCGAGATCTGGCACGTCTATCTGCTGGCACTGCTGGCCGGCTTCGTGAACGCGGTCGAGATGCCGGTGCGCCAGGCGTTCGCCGCGGAGCTCGTCCCCAACGACGATCTCGTCAACGCCATCGCCCTGAACTCGACGAGCTTCAACCTGTCGCGCGTCATCGGCCCGGCCATCGCCGGCGTCACCATCGCCGCCTTCGGCGTCGCCATCAACTTCGGCATCAACGCGGTCAGCTACCTGTCGGTGCTCGTCGGCCTGTGGATGCTGGACGGTGGCGCCCTGCGGCGCATCGATCGACCCGAGCGCTTCCCCTCGATCCGGGCAAGCCTGACCGAAGGGGTCCGCTTCGCGATCGCCACGCCCACCGTGCTGTGGCCGCTGGTGCTGCTGGGCGGGATGGCCACCTTCGCCATGAATTTCCAGACGCTGCTGCCCCTCTACACGCGCAACGCGCTGGCGCTCGACTCGGGAGGCTACGGCGCGCTCTTCGCGGCCATGGGCGCCGGCTCCCTGGTCGGCTCGCTCATGCTGGCCTTCACGACCAGCCAGCGGCCGATGCGCGGCTTCATGATCGGTGGGGGGGCCGTCTTCCTGGCCCTCGAGCTGGCGCTCGGGTCCATTCGCAGCCCGCTGGCGGCGTTCCCCCTCGTGGCGGGCATCGGTTTCGCCTCGATGCTGATGGTGAACACGATCAACGTGACGATCCAGAACAGCGTCCCCGATGTCCTCCGCGGCCGGATCATGTCGCTCTACGTCACCGTCTTCGCCGGCACGGCGCCCATCGGCGGCCTGCTCGCTGGCGCACTGGCCCAGGGATTCGGCGCCGCCTTCGCTTTCACCGTCGGCGCGGCCCTCGCGATGTTGGTGCTCGGGGTGGTGACGTGGCAGATGCGGTCGGTGCGCATGCCGGGCACCGCGTCTCGGACCCAACACCAGCCGCCTCGGCCGCGCCCGCGGGAGATCGCCAGCCGCGCCGCATGACGCGCGGCCGCGAGGTTGTTAGCATGGGCAACCTCCCGGAGACCTGACCATTGGCCGAATCCGCCCCAGGGGCACGCCCCGACCAGCCACGCCCGCTCCCGCTGCGAGCCGCCATGGGCGGCCTGAAGCGCGGCTTCGCCGCCCTGTCGATTCGGAACTACCGGCTCTACTGGTCCGGCCAGGTGGTCAGCCTGATCGGGACCTGGATCCAGCAGGTCAGCCTGCCCTGGCTCGTCCTTGCGCTGGGTGGATCTGCCATCGAGCTCGGCTTCATCGCCGTCCTTCAGTTCGGCCCTGCGCTCTTCCTCGCACCGTTCGGCGGCGTGGTGGCCGATCGGATCGACAAGCGCTGGGCCCTGATCATCTCGCAGGCCGCGGCCTGCCTCCAGGCCTTCGTCCTCTTCCTGCTGATCGCCAGCGGCGTGATCCAGATCCCGATGGTGATGGTCATGGCCTTCGCACTTGGACTCGTGAATGCGGTCGATCTGCCGATGCGCCAGGCGCTGGCCGCCGATCTGGTGCCCCGCCACCTGCTCGCCAACGCGATCGCGCTCAACTCGATGGCCTTCAACTCGGCCCGCGTGGTGGGTCCCGCGCTGGCCGGCGTGATCATCGCCGTGGCGGCCGACCTGACCGGGTCGGCGATCGCCGGCGTGGCCGTCAACCTCGGCATCAACACGCTCACCTACGCCGGCGTGCTGACCGGGCTGCTGCGCATGAACCCGCACGAGATCCGTCGCATCGAGCGCCCCGAGCGCCACCCCCCGGTCCTCGAGAGCCTGCGCGAGGGATTCTGGTACGCGGTGCGGACGCCGCTCGTGCTGTGGTGCCTGGTGCTGCTGGGCGGCATCGCCGCCTTCGGCTTCAACTTCCAGATCCTGCTGCCGCTCTTCGCCACGGGCATCCTGGAGCTCGGGGCCGATGGCTACGGCGCCCTCTTTGCCGCGATGGGCATCGGCTCGCTCGCAGGCTCGCTGACCCTGGCCATCATGCGGCGGCGGCGTGCCATCCCGCTCATGCTCGGTGGCGGGCTCGTCTTCTCGTTCCTGCTGGTTGCCATCGCCGCCTCGCGCAGCGTCTGGCTGGCCGCGCCGCTGGTCCTGGCGGCCGGCTTCTTCAGCATGCTCATGATCAACACGATCAACGCCACGGTGCAGGCCAACGTGACGGATGCGCTGCGGGGGCGGGTGATGAGCTTCTACGTGACCGTCTTCGCCGGCTCGGCGCCGCTCGGCGGCCTGTTCGCCGGGTTCGTCGCCGAGTCGTGGGGCACGCCCACCGCGTTCCTCGCCGGAGCCGTCCTGTCGCTGGCGACCGTCGGCGTGGTGGCGGCGGGCCTGCGGCTGGCCGGGCGCGATGGCACGCTTGGGATCACCACCCTCGACACTTCGTCCGAGCGGCCCGGCGCCGCGCGCCGCGCCGCAGAGGCGCGGCCGTCAGCGGCGCGCTGAGTGCTGCGGGAGCAGCACCTGGAGCTCCTCGAGGGCGGCGGCCACGCCCGCCCGGCGCTCCTCCGGGATCGGCTCGAGAAGCTCGTGCGCGGCCCGCAGCAGGTCCTGGCGCATGGCGCGTGCCTGTCTGCGCCCGTTCGTGGTCGGGGCCAACAGGACGGCGCGCTTGTCCTTGGGATCCGTGCGGCGCTCGACCAGCCCGGCGTCGGCCAGCGTGCCGGCCAGGCGCGTGACCACCGGAGCGGTCACCATCAGGCGGCGCGCCACCTCGGCCTGCGGCTGCGGGCCGAGGGTGTCGATCATGCGCAGCACGTTGTACTGCTGGTAGGTGAGGTCGCCCCAGGTCTTGTGGCGGCGGGCGTGGGCGACCAGGTGGCGCATCACCGGTCCCACGGTCCCGATCAGGCTGGCCTCGAGGCTCGGCGGCTCGGGCGGCGGAGGGTCGCTGATCGGTGCCTTTCTGGTCCGCGCGGCAGGGGCGTTCGAGGGCATCGACATGGATCGTAGCAGTCCCACGAGGCCAGGGCTGGCGCTCGCTTTGATCGCGGTCGCACATGCGGCGATCCACGCGCAGTCGGCGCTCATGCCGCTCGTCTACCCGATCGTGGTCGTCGAGTATGGGCTCAACGAGCGGGACATCGGCACCTTCATCGCCATCACCACCGCGGTCGGCGGCTCGATGCAGCTGGCCTACGGGTTCCTGACCCGATACATCGCGCGGCCCGCGCTGCTGGCCGGCGGCCAGCTCATCTTCGGGACCGGCCTGCTGGTCGCCGGCCTGTCGCAATCGATCACCCAGCTGCTGGCCGCGATCAGTGCCGCGCGGATCGGCTCGAGCCCGCAGCACCCGGTCGGGAACGCGCTGCTCTCCGACGCCTACCCACCGGAACGGCGCGGGTTCGCGATCAGCGCCCACATCAGCGGCGGCAATGTCGGCACCATCCTGGTCCCGTTCATCGGCGGCGCCCTGCTCCTCTCCGTCGGCTGGCAGGCGACCCTTGCCCTCTTCGGGATCCCCGCGCTGGTCATCGGCGCGCTGCTGGCCGTCTTCGTGCGCGAGGACCACGCCGCGTATCGCCGGCGCGCCCGGGCCTCCGGATCGGTCGGCGGACAGCTGCGCGAGGTTGTCGGGCGGCACGACCTGCGTCTCATCCTGGGCGCCTCGCTGGTGGCGGCGGGCGGTCGAGGGCTCGACATCGTGGCGCCCTTCATGGTGCTCTACCTGTCGGGGCCGCTCGGCTTCGACACGAGCACGGTGAACTTGCTCTACGCGCTGCTGCTCGTGGGCGCCGTGGTCGGGCCGATCCTGGCGGGCGTCCTCTCTGACCGATTCGGCCGTCGGCCCACGCTCGTGACCTATTACCTCGCTTCGGCCGTCGGGATCCTGGCCTTCCTCGCGGCCGGCGCCAACCTGTTCCTGCTCGTACCGCTGCTGCTGCCCTTCGGCACTGCGGTGTTCAGCGAGTCGCCCGTGCTCCAGGCTTACCTGGCCGATCGTGCGGCCGGACCGATGCGCGACGTCGCCTTCGCGGTGTACTTCACCTTCGCGTTCGGGATCGGCGCCTTCTGGGCGTTCATCATCGGCTTCGTGGCCGATGCCTTCGGCTATCCCGTCGCCTTCACCATCATGGCCGCCTCGTACGTGGCCGCCGCCGCCCTGCTGCTGGCCGTCCGGGAGCGCGCCGCCGGCGAGTGACTTCGCGCCGGGCTGGCGGATTCAGCGGTGGGGACGGCGTCGGAAGAGGGCCACCAGCCGGATGCGGTGGTGCGGGCAGGCAACAACCGCGCGCCGCCACCGATCAGCCTCGCAGCGCAACTCCGTTGCCCGATCCTCGGCGAGTGCGATGAGGGTGCCAGGCTGCATCTGATCGTCCCCTTCAGCGGTCGCGGGTGTCGGCGCCGAACCGGATCGCCGCCAGGTCGAGGGCGATCAGCAGGCCGATGGTGATGGCGGTGGGGAGCAGGAATTCCATGGAGAGAGCCTCGAAGCTTGTCTGACGCCTCCACCATCCCTCCAATGTGGTCCTCATGTAAGATCCACCCGAATGACGGGTATCAGGACCACTTCGGCCGCCGAGCTGCTCGTTCGTGTCAGCCCCGACGACCCCGCTCCGATGCACGCGCAGCTGGAGCGCGAGTTGCGCGCCGCGGTGCGTGGCGGCCGGCTCGCACCCGACACAGCGTTGCCTTCGACGCGCCTGCTGGCCGCCGAGCTCGGCGTCTCCCGGGGTGTGGTGGTCGAGGCGTACGAGCAGCTCGTCGCCGAGGGATATCTGGTCGGGCGTCACGGGTCGGGCACGCGGGTGGCGGGCCGCGCGATCCCCCCGGTCCCCGAGCCGCGTCCGGCGCCCCCCGAACGCCACATCCGGGTCGACTTCCGACCCGGCCGTCCTGACGTCACCCAGTTCCCGAGGGCCAGCTGGCTGCGTTCCGTCAAGCGCGTCCTGAACGAGGCTCCGGCCGATCGCTTTGGGTACTCGGACGGCCGCGGCCTGCTGGAGGTGCGCGAGGCGCTGGCCGGCTACCTGAACCGGGTGCGCGGGACAGCTGCCGACCCGGACCGAGTCGTCATCAGCAACGGCTACTCGCAGGCGCTGACGCTCATCTGCGCCGTGCTGCATGCCGGGGGGGCTCGGCGCCTCGCCATCGAGGAGCCATCGTACGAGGGAGCCCGCGCCATCGCCCGCGCCGCAGGCCTGCAGCTAATCCCCGTGCCGGTCGACGAGGACGGGCTGCAGGTCGACGATCTCGAGCGCAGCAGCGCCGATGCCGTGCTCGTCACGCCGGCCCACCAGTACCCGACCGGCGGCGTGCTGCCCGCCCGGTGCCGCGCGGAGCTCGCGAAATGGGCCGTTCGCAACGACGCGGTCATCATCGAGGACGACTACGACGCCGAGTACCGCTACGACCGCGAGCCGATCGGCGCCATCCAGGGGATCGCGCCCAACCGGGTCATTTACGCGGGGTCGGCCAGCAAGACGCTGGCACCCGGGCTGCGGCTGGGCTGGATGCTGGTGCCGGCGATGCTGGTCGAAAAGGTTGCGGAGGCCAAGGTCGCGGCCGACCACGGCTCGGCCGCCATCGAGCAGCTGGCGTTCGCCGACTTCCTGCAGCGCGGCGAGCTCGACCGCCACCTGCGCCGCATGCGGCCGATCTACCGCCGGCGTCGCGACGCCCTGGTGGCCACGCTGGCCGAGCACTTGCCGCAGCTTCGCGTCACGGGTACGGCCGCCGGCCTGCACCTGCTGGCATGGCTGCCCGATGGGCTGAACGAGGCCACCATCGTCGGGCGCGCAGCCGAGGTCGGCCTGGTCCTGTACGGGCTCGGCCCCCAGCGGATGCGACCCGGCGGGCCGGGCGGACTGATCTTCGGCTACGCCAACCTGACGGAGCACCAGATCGCCGACGGGGTGCGCATGCTGGCATCGGTCATCGAGTCCATCGACCAGCCCTGAGGCCGAGCGCTCAGCAGACGGGCACCTCCTGGCAGATCTCGTCGATACGGCGATCGAGCGCTCCGACTCGGGACAACACCTCGTCGAGCCGCTCGAGCACCTCGTCCTCGGAGGAGCTCACGCCGGCCGGAGATGAGGGATCGCCGCCGCCGGCCGGGACGTCGCTGCTGAAGGCGACCACCCAGTCGCGGATGTCGTTCTCGAGCTCGGTCATGCGCAATGACAGCTCGCTCATCGGCACGCCGCGCTCGAGGCCCTCCACCTGGGCCTGCAGGACGTCGACCTTTTCGCGCGAGGCCTGGAGGTCGTTGCGGACGCCGATCGTCTGGATCAGGAGGAGCACCAGGACGACGGCCATGGCAAGGCCGATGACGACGAGTGCGGGTCCGGTCGCCGAACGCATGACCGCCCGATCAGCAAGTCACGCGCCTCAGCCCAGCACGACACCCGCCAGCACCGCCACGCCCGCAACGGCGAACAGCACGGCTGACCCGATGCGCACCATCCGCGCCGACAGCCGGTGTCCGACCTGCCGCCCGACGACCACCGCCACGAGGTTGGCCGTCACCTCGCCCAGCGTGGAGCCGATCCACGTTGGCAGCGCTCCCTGACTGGCCGCCAGCGCGAAGGTGGCCAGCATCGTCTTGTCGCCCAGCTCACCCAGCACAAAGGTGCCTGCCACCGTCAGCGCCAGCCCGACGCCGGCCAGCCTCTGCCCTCCGGTGGCCGTGTCGGCCTCGTCCTCCTCGTCGTCGTCGCCGCGCAGGGTCCAGGCGGCCACCGCCAGGAACGCCACGCCGGAGACCATTGCAACCGCGGTCGTCGGGAGCACGGCCCCGACCACCGCGCCGAGCACCACGCTGACGCCCTGGATGACGGCCGCCGCCAGCACCAATCCCAGCACCACCGGCCGCGCCGCGTAGCGGGTCGCGAAGGCGAGGATCAGGAGCTGGCTCTTGTCGCCGAACTCGGCGACGAAGATGGCGCCGAATGCCAGCCCCGCGGCGGCGAGGAAGGTAAGCATCCGGTCCGGATCCTACGCGAGCGCGGCCATGCGCAGCGCGCGGTCGCGGACGCGCCGGAACCCGGCGGTCCCCGCCCGCTGAGACGAGGACCGCCGAACGATCAGCCGGCCAGGGCGCTGTCGGGCGGCGCCTCCGCCGGCCGCGCGGCCAGGTCGTCGTGATGCCCGCCGACCTCGTCCCAGATTCGCCGACGGAAGGTCTCACGGATGTACAGCCAGCCCACGACCGCGGTCACCAGGGCGACGATGATCGGGTATGCGAGGCCGAGGTAGATGTTGCCGTTCGGATTCCCCTCCGCGTTGAATCCCGCCAGGATGCCGCCCGGCAGCGTCGCGGCAACGATCGCGGTCGCGATGAGCGGGACGAAGCCGCCGAACCAGCCGTTGCCCAGGTGGTAGGGAACGGACAGCGACGTGTAGCGAATCCTGGCAGGAAAGAACTCGACCAGGAATGCCGCAATCGGTCCGTACACGGCCGTGACGTAGAACACCTGGATGAAGACGAGCGCGATCAGCGGGATCAGATCCGGGCTCGCGGCCCCCGCGATGACCTTGCCGTTTGCGTCGAAGGCCGGGTGCGCGAAGGCGCTCATTGCCAGGTAGATCGGCACGTAGGTGATGGCCGCCACCAGGCAGCCTCCGAGGATGATCGGCTTGCGGCCGATCCGGTCGGAGAGCCAGCCGAAGAAGATGAAGAACGGTGTGGCGAGCACGATCGCCACGCCCACGATGATGTACGAGTCGACGAATCGCACGCCCATCTGCGTCTGGAGAAAGAAGAGGGCGTAGAACTGCCCCGTGTACCAGACAACCGCCTGACCGGCCGTCATGCCGATCAGCGCCAGCCCGATCAGTTTCCAGTTCTTGCCACTGCCGAGGCTGTCGCGCAACGGCTGGGAAGATGAGTTCCCGGCGTCCTTGAGGCGGGTGAAGAGCGGCGTCTCGCGCAGCCTCATGCGGATGTAGAGCGCGATCGCGACCAGAATGGCGGACAGCAGGAACGGAATGCGCCAGCCCCACGCGGTGAAGGCTTCTTCGCCGAGGGTCGCGCGCGTGACACCGATCACGGCGAGGGCCAGCAGCAGCCCGAGCGTCGCCGTGGTCTGGATCCAGCTCGTCATCTGCCCGCGCTTCGCATCCGGCGAGTGTTCGGCGACGTAGATCGCCGCGCCACCGTACTCGCCGCCGAGCGCCAGGCCCTGCAGCAGGCGAATGAGGACCAGCAGCAGCGGCGCCAGGAGGCCGATCTGCGAGTAGGTCGGCAGAACGCCGACCAGCGCCGTGGCACCGCCCATGATCGAGATGGTCAGCAGGAAGGTGAACTTCCGACCGACGAGGTCGCCGATGCGACCGAAGAAGACGGCGCCGAACGGGCGGACCGCGAAGCCGGCACCGAAGGTCGCCAGCGCCGAGAGGAGGGCGGTCACCTCGTTGCCGGGCGGGAAGAACTGCTGCGCGAAGAAGACGGCAAGCACGCCATACAGGTAGAAGTCGTACCACTCGATCGTCGTTCCCGCGGCGGACGCGCCGATCACGAACGGCAGCTTGTATTTGTATACCTGCGCCTCGGACGAGGCGGCTTGGGCAGTGGTAGCCATCGAACCTCACCTCCCAGGGGAAGCCGTACAGACGGAACGATCGTCGAGCTCGGATCGACGTTGGGTCGCGGCGCTTGGCTACCTCACGGCGACGGCCCATCCCATCGTCTGATCCGCGGCGCGGGCTTCCGACCCCCGACGCGCAGCCCTGCAAGTCGGCTGCCGGACGCCGCGACGCCGCGCTCCGCGTGGATCCTCACAGGCAGATGCGCCGCCCCGCGAATCCGCCAGATCGGGGCCGCCGAGCGCCGCGACGTGGCACTAGAATCGAGGCATGGCCACCGAAGAGCGCTCCGACGCGATCGAGAACTTGCTGCGCGAGGACCGCACCTTCCCGCCACCGCCGGAATTCGTCGCCGATGCGCTGCTCAACGAGCAGTCCATCTACCAGCGGACTGCGACCGAGGAGGGATTCCGCGCCTTCTGGACGGAGGAGGGGAATCGGCTCAGCTGGATCGAGCCGTGGAGCGAGCTGTACACCTGGGACGCGCCGTACGCGAAGTGGTTCATCGGCGGCAAGCTCAACGTCAGCGCCAACTGCCTGGATCGCCACGTCGCCTCCGGCAATGGCGACCGCGTCGCGTACTTCTGGGAGGGCGAGCCGGGCGACACGCGCACCATTACCTACGCCGAGCTGCTCGACGAGGTCTGCCGCTTCACGAACGCCCTGCGCGGGCTGGGCGTGAAGAAGGGCGACCGCGTCGCGATCTACATGCCGATGATCCCCGAGCTGCCGGTCGCCATGCTGGCCTGCGCCCGCATCGGCGCACCGCACTCGGTCGTGTTCGGCGGCTTCAGCGCCGATGCGCTCGCCGACCGGATCGAGGACGCCGAGTGCACGGTCGTCATCACTGCCGACGGCGGTTACCGCAAGGGGGCCACGGTGGCGTTGAAGAAGAGCGCCGACGAGGCCATCGGCCGGACTTCATCGGTCAGGCATTGCGTGGTCGTGAAGCGAACGGGCGACGACGTCGCCTGGGATGACGCTCGCGATCACTGGTACCACGAACTCATCGACGGACAGCCGACGACCGCTGACCCGGAGCCGATGGACTCCGAGGACCTGCTCTACCTGCTCTACACCTCCGGTACCACGGCCAAGCCGAAGGGGATCATGCACACCACGGCCGGCTACCTCGCCGGAGTGGCGACCACGCACCGTTATATCTTCGACCTCAAGCCCGAGCGCGACATCTACTGGTGCATGGCCGACATCGGCTGGGTGACCGGCCACTCGTACATCGTCTACGGCCCGCTCACCAACGGTGCGACCGGGATCATCTACGAGGGCGCCATCGACTTCCCCGAGCAGAACCGATGGGCGCAGATCGCGGCGAAGTACCGGGCGACCATCCTGTACACCGCGCCGACCGCCATCCGCGCACTCATGAAGTACGGCGCCGATGCCTTCGCCGGCGACGACCTCAGCTCACTGCGCCTGCTCGGCAGTGTCGGCGAGCCGATCAACCCCGAGGCCTGGGCCTGGTACTGGAAGGAGATCGGCGGCGGCCGCTGCCCGGTGGTCGACACCTGGTGGCAGACCGAGACGGGGATGATCATGATCACGCCCCTTCCGGGCGTCACGACGCTCAAGCCCGGCTCCGCAACCTTCCCGTTCCCCGGCGTCGTCGCCGACGTGGTCGACGAGGCCGGCAGCTCCGTGCCGCTCGGCGGCGGCGGCTACCTCGTGCTCGAGCGGCCGTGGCCGGCGATGCTGCGC
>JALZDF010000115.1 GCA_030862645.1 Chloroflexota bacterium | reverse complement strand
ATCGCCCGCTTCTCGCCGGTCATGCGCTCGGTCGAGGCCTTCGCGGCCGCCGGCGGCCCGGTGATCGGCTCGTGCAACGGCTTCCAGGTCCTCACCGAGGCCGGCATGCTGCCCGGCGCCCTGCTCCGCAACGACCACCTCGAGTTCCGCTGCGACTGGCAGCCGCTGCGCGTCGAGGCGCCATCGAGCGCGCCCGCCTGGCTTGGCGACCTCGCCGATGGGGAGGTCATCACGCTCCCCATCAGCCATGGCGAGGGGCGCTACGCGGCCGACGAATCGACGCTCGACGACCTGGAGCGCCAGGGCCGGGTGGTGCTGCGCTACGCCGACGGCGAGGGTCGCGTGTCGCCCGGTTCCAACCCGAACGGGTCGCAACGGGGGATCGCCGGCATCGTGAACGAGCGCGGCAACGTGCTCGGGCTCATGCCGCACCCGGAGCGCGCGTCGGAGGAGGAGGTGGGCGGGACGGACGGACTTCGCCTCTTCCGATCACTGGAGCGCTGGCTGCAGGAGCAGCCGTCGGCCACGGAACGTCGGTTATCATCGGGCTGACCGCCCAGACCTGCCGCAGGAGGCGAACGAGTGGATTACCACGAGCGCGACCGCCGCGAGTCGCCCGACGCGGAGGATGCGTCGTCGTCATCGGCCGATCCGGCCCGCCCCGGCACGCCTGAGCACTCGGGCATGACAGACGACGCCGCGCCCGAGGCACCGCCGATGACGGAGCCGGCCGCCGAGGCCATGGGCACCGCCGAGATCGAGAGCTGGCCGAGCCAGGATGCCACCCTTGCCGCCGGCCCGGAGGAGGCTCCATCGGCCGCCTGGCCCACCGAGCCGCCTGACTTCGGCGCCACGGAAGCCGGTGGCTGGCCGACCACGCCGCCCGAGCGTGGCGACGAGCCGATTCGCGAGCCCCGATGGGAGACCACCCCCGAGCCTGCCGCCGAGCCGATCGAGCCGCCACCGAGCGAGGTCGAGGCCTACCCGGCGGGCACGGGTGTCGATGCGTCCGGGGCGGCCGCGGCGGCCGGCGCCGCCGGGACGGCGGCCCATGCCGTTCCCGCCACCGAGGGCGGCATCGGCGAGAGCACTCAGTGCCCGCGCTGCGGGACCGAAAACCGTCCGGGACTCGCCTTCTGCCGCAACTGCGGCCAGCGACTGGTCGCCGCTGGCGTGGCGAGCACGGTCGAGCGGCCCGGCACGGCCGAGGGCACCATGGCCTGCCCGCGATGCGGCACCCACAATCGGGCCGGCGTCGCCTTCTGCCAGAACTGCGGGGCGAACCTGCGCGGCACGGCTCCCGGCTACGTCCCTCCGGCTGTGCCCGCCGAGCCCGGCGCGGAGACGGCCGCGGCCGAGCGCCGAGGCGCCGTGCTGGGTCCGGTCGTGCTGCTCATCGGCCTGGTCGGCATCATCACCGGTTACCTGCTGCCGTTCCTGTACGGCTCGGGCTCGCTGTACGAGCGCGCCATCGGGCCCGGCGGGTACGGCATAGCCTTCTGGGCCGGCTACCCGGAGGTCGGCGCCAACCTGACCGACCAGGCGTACTTCGGCCTGGCCGGGCCGGTCCCGATCCTGGGCGTCCTGCTGCTGGTGCTGGCCATCGCCGGGTTCCTGCGTGCCGTGCCAGGACCGCTGCAGACCATCGGCCTGGGGATCACGCTCCTGTGGAGCGTGGGGCTGATCGTGCTCTTCATCGTGGTGGAGCTGGCCGGCAACTGGAGCGGCGACCTGGTCGGCATGCTCCGGAACCTCACGCCGGCCGGCATCATCTTCATGCTCGCATCGCTGATCGTGCTCATCGGCACGCTCACCCGGTTCGGACGGAGCTGACCGATGGCCCGCTTCTGCCCGAACTGCGGCACCGAAGCCGAGGACACGGCGGTCTTCTGCCCGACCTGCGGGCAGGCGATCGACCAGGCCACCGAGACGGAGATCCCGGCTGCACCGGCCTGGCCGGAGCAGCCGCCAGCCGATGCCGAACCGCCGGGCGGAGTGGAGGCCGCCGTCGACGACGCCTGGGCATCCCGGTACGAGGAACCGACGCAGACCCAGATGCCGCCTGCGCCGACTGCTGAGGCGCCGGCTCCGCCCGCATCGCCGGCGCCCGCACCGCCGCCTCCGGCCGCGCAGCGGTCCGGAGGTCCGGTCGAGCGGTCCGCGCCGCCGGTCTCGCTGCCGGTCACCATGCCGCTCACGCTCTCGGCGTGGCTCATCGGCGGCGGGGCGGTGATCGCTGCGCTCGGCGTCCTGATCGGACTGTTCGGGTTCCTGCGACCGATCGACCTCATTCTGCTCCTCGTGCTCGCCGCCATCGCGGCCACCGTCTTCTTCTCGGCCAGCGTGCCGGAGATCCCGAACCTGCGCCTGGTGACGCTCGTCATCGTGCTGCTGGCCTTCGGCATGGCGATCGACCGCATCATGTCCGGGGGCGTTGGCATCGGCGAGCTGCTCTTCTTCGTCGGCGCCGGCGCCGCGGCTATCGGCGCCATCCTTCTCGAGCTCGGCAGAGACCAGCCGCTGGGTGGCCCGCAGTCCTGAACAGATGACACTCGCGACGCCCCCGGCCGAGCAGCGGCACGGCCTGACCGAGAGCGAGTACGAACTCGTCGTCGATGCCCTGGGGCGGCCGCCCAACCACGTCGAGCTCGGCATGTTCGGAGCGATGTGGTCGGAGCATTGCGCCTACAAGCACTCGCGCCTCCTGCTCGGGCGCCTGCCGAGCGTCGGGCCACGGGTCATCGTCGGACCCGGCGAAAATGCGGGCGCCATCGACATCGGCGACGGCCTGGCGGTCGTCTTCAAGGTCGAGTCGCACAACCATCCGAGCGCGGTGGAGCCTTACCAGGGGGCGGCCACCGGCGTCGGCGGCATCATTCGCGACATCTTCACGATGGGCGCCCGCCCGATCGCCCTGCTCAACAGCCTCCGCTTCGGGCCCCTCGAGCCCGAGGAAGGGACGGATGCCGTGACTGCCGCCCGCAACCGCTACCTGTTCGGAGGGGTGGTAGGCGGCATCGCCGGCTATGGCAATTGCATCGGAATCCCCGACGTTGGCGGCGAGGTGACGTTCGACCCCTCCTATTCGGGCAATCCGATCGTCAACGCGATGTGCGTCGGGTTGGCACGCCACGACGAGATCACGCTGGCGCGAGCCGCTGGAGCCGGCAACGTGCTGCTGCTGGTCGGTGCCTCCACCGGACGCGACGGCATCCAGGGCGCCAGCTTCGCCTCGGCGGCGCTAGGCGAGGACCGCGAGGAGCGGCGGCCCGCCGTCCAGGTCGGTAATCCGTTCCTGGAGAAGCTGCTCATGGAGGCATGCCTGGAGCTGGCGCGCCTCGACGCGGTGATCGCCATGCAGGACCTCGGTGCCGCCGGCCTGACCTGCGCACTGGCCGAGCTCACCGCGCGCGGCGGCGTGGGCGCCGAGGTCGACCTCGACGCGGTGCCGCGCCGAGAACACGGCATGTCCCCGTACGAGCTGCTGCTCAGCGAATCGCAGGAGCGGATGCTGATCGTGGTGCGCGCCGGGCATGTCAGCGAGGTCCGGTCCGTCTTCGAGCGGTACGAGCTCCATGCCGCGGAGATCGGGTTCGTCGTCGACGAGCCGATCATCCGCTGCCGCGCCGACGGCGAGCCGGTGTGCGCGGTGCCCGGCCGGGCCCTTGCCGACGACGCGCCGCGCTATGCGATCTCCGGCGTCCCGGGCACGATGCCCGCGGTCGACCTCGAGACGCTGGCGGCCGAGCCGCCGTCGGAGGCGACCCTGCTCGACCTCCTCGCCTCCCCGAACGTCCGCGATCGCAAGCCGATCTGGCGTCGCTACGACCATATGAACGGCACCAACACCCTCGTCGGCCCCGGGGAGGGGGACGCCGCGCTCCTGCGCATCAAGGGCACCAACCGGGCGCTCGCTCTCTCCATCGACGGACCCGGCCCCGCGCGCGTCGGCGCCCTCGACCCGTACCTGGCCGGCGTGTCGGCCGTGGTGGAAGGCGCCCTCAACGTGGCCTGCAGTGGCGCGACGCCGATCGGCGTGACCGACTGCCTGAACTTCGGCTCGCCCGAGACCGATTTCGGCGCTTGGCAGCTCGAGCGGGGGATCGACGGCATTGCCGATGCCTGCCGCGCCGTCGGCGTGCCCGTCGTCTCCGGGAATGTGAGCCTCTACAACGAGACGCCGGATGGACCGATCCTGCCAACCCCGGTGATCGGAACGATCGGGCTCATCGAAGATCGGGGCACCGCGCTGCGCATGGGTTGGTCGTCCGGCGACGAGGTCTGGCTGCTCGGCGAGCCGGTGGCCGACGTGGCCGCAATGGCCGGATCCCAGCTCGCGTGGAGCCGGCGAGCCCGGGGTGGGGCCCCCGCGATCGACCTGGCGGCCGCCGCCAGGCTGGTCCATCTGCTCCCCGAGCTGGCCCGCAGCGGCGCCATCCATGCCGCCCATGACTGCTCCGTCGGAGGGCTCGCGGTCGCGCTGGCCCGTATCGCCATCGCCGCCGGTTTGGGGCTGAACGCCGATGTCCCCGTCCCTGGACGGCTGGCGAGCGCCGTCGCCTTCGGCGAGCAGGGCGGTCGGGTGGTGGTCGCGGCGGCGGCCGGCAGATCCGCGGAGCTGCGGCGCCTCGCGGCGGAGTCGGGGGTGACCTGTGCCCGGCTGGGCCTGGCCGGCGGGAGGGATCTCGCCGTCCGCTTCGGCGGCGTTGATGTGCGGGTCCCGGTCGAGCGGCTGGCGGAGGCGTGGAGGACCGGCTTCTAGGTCGGTGGCTGGCGCCTCGGACGGCGCGTCCGATGGACTGTCGAGTCCTGGATCGGTGGCAACCCGACGCCGACCGAGGTGAGGATCGGATCCTCCTCATCGAGCCGAATCTTGGCGCGACGCAACGTCCGGCGCAGGAGCGCCGCGTCGACCTTGTCGCTCTCGGAGCCAACGGTCGGTGGATTGACAGCGCCCGGGCCGGTCTCTGCGTCCCTTAGGCGCCGGCTGGCCAGCAGGACGAACCAGCCGAGCAGGGCCGCGGCCATCACGCCGCCGATTCCGGCGGCGATCGGCGGCAGGCCGGGCTCAGGATGATCGGAGTCCGGGGCGGCGGCCTGGTGCATGCTGCCGCTCGGGGCCCGGCTGGCGGAGCCGGCCCGCGGGGTCCCGGGCAGGTCGCCATATGTTGATGCGTCGTCCGCGGCAGGCCTCGGTGACGACGGCCCTGCCTGAGACGAGTCCGTCCCGTCGCGTTGCGACGGGCCTGGGCCGCCGGCGGCACCTGCCGAGGAAACCGGCGCGACGGGCGCCGTCTTGCTCCCACCCTGCATCGATGGCGACCGGGCCGGCGCCGTTGGACCACCCTCGGTCGACGACGGCGCGGGGCCCCCGAGTTGGGTCTCGTCTTGTGAGGCCGCGCCGACCGGCACGACCGTCGCCTGCGGCACGGTTGGGACCCCGGGTCCATCGACGTCGATGGTCGGCCCGTCCATCGACGGGTCTCGCCCCTTGCTCGTCTCGGCACGGAAGGTCGTCGGCCAGTTGCCCTCCGGCAGGGTCGCGGTGGTGCTCCAGGTGCCCTGCGTCGCACTTCCGGCGGTGAGAACCATGGAAATGGTGCGGCCTCCTACCGAGACACTGACGGAGATGGCCGGCGAGCCCGAATATGAGACTCGCAGGGTGAATGGCGTCAGGGTGGTGCCCGTGGTGGGCGTTGCCGCCGGGGCGTCCAGGGTGTTGCCGGCCGCAGACGCCGCCGGCGGCGCCCCCCAGAGCACCGTTACGACCGCCAGGACGAGGAGGGCACGCCAGCGCATCAGCCGGATGCCTCCTTCGGTCTGCCGGAGCGCCGGCGGCCCTTGCCGGCGGCGAGCTCCGTGCCGTGCTCGTGGCCATGACGGTCGCCGTGAAGGTGAGGAAGCCCGCCCCGCGCTCGTTCGTGGAGGCGGTACACCTCCTCCAAACCATCGGGTGGCACGGCGGCCGCGTACACGGTGCAGAACACCTCCACCACCTCGGGGTCGAACTGGGTGCCCGCGTGCGTGCGGAGCTCGGCGAGCGCTTGCTCGTGCGAGAGCGCCGCACTGTAGGGCCGGTCGTGAACCATGGCGTGGTAGGCATCGGCAACGCTCACGATCCGGGCGCCGAGCGGGATCTCGGTTCCCTTCAGCCCATGCGGATAGCCGCCGCCATTGAACCGCTCGTGATGGTGGAGGACGACCGGGATCGCCTCCCGCAGGTTCGAAGCCTGCTCGAGGATGACCTGGCCGATGCGCGGATGCTCTCCGATGGCCTGCCACTCGGCGTCGGACAGCGAGGTCGGCTTGTCGAGGATCTCCTCGGGAATGGCGATCTTGCCGAGGTCGTGGAGCAGCGAGGCGATCCGGATCCGCTCGATCTCCTCGCGCGGCAGGCCCATCTCGAGCCCGATGCCGGTGGCGAGCGAGGCGATCATGTCCGACGGACGACCGCGGTGGTGCGGTTGCGGTGCCAGGACCGAAGCGAGGGCCTGGGTAGCCGTATCGCTGGCCCACTGTCCGATGGCGGCGGCCTGGGCGCGGCGCTCGGCCGAGATCGGGGCCCGGCTCACCGGCGCTCCCTCGTCGATGTGGCGGAACAGGTAGGTGCGGTTGCGGCCGAGCGATTTCGCGGCGTACATGGCCGCGTCGGCGTGGTCGACGAGCCGGTCCAGCGCCAGCTCGCTGCCACGACCGCCCGCAATGCCGATGCTGATGGTGGCCTTCACCTCGTGCTCACCTGCGATGCGCAGCGGCTCCTGCTGGACGAGCGTGCGCAGCTCCTCGGCCAGGCGGACGGCGTCGGCCGGCATCGTCTCGGGCAGGATGAGCATGAACTCCTCGCCGCCATAGCGACCGAACGTATCGCTGGCGCGGACGCCGTCGGCGACCAGGCGAGCCACCTGGCGCAGCACCGCGTCGCCGGAGTTGTGGCCGTAGGTGTCGTTGATCGGCTTGAAGCGGTCGATGTCGATGAAGGCCACGCTGAGCGGCTTGTAATGGCGCACCGCCCGCTCCACCTCGGCGCCCAGGATGGCGAGCAATGTCTCGCGGTTCGGGATCCCGGTCAGCCGGTCATGGGTGGCGCGAGCCTCGACCTGTAGGAACGCGCCGCTGGCCGCGTTGAAGGCACGGGCGAGGCGTCGCTCGCCTGAGATGCCGGCTTCGCGGAGCTGTATCGGCTCATCGGTCTCCAGCGTGCGCTCGAGCGCCTGCGCGATGCGCGTGAGGCGCCAGCCGATGTAGCTCCACGCCAGCAGCGCCATGGTCGTCATCCCGGCCAGCACGCCGGCGGCGACGATGAGCGCCAGGATGCCTCGGCCGGCCGGCTCGGTCTGCGCCGTGACGGCGGCAGCGATGAGCGCCAGCCCGGCCACCGCGAAGGGCGCGAGGAATCCGAGCAGGCGGACGAACAGGAGCATGTGGCAAGGATGCCCGCCGAGGTCCCGGGCGGCCATGGCTCGATGGTCCGGCGGTGCATCCGAGCATCCTCGCCGCGGCCCAAGAATCGGGTGAGTGCGGATCGGTGCAGTACCCCGCCGGTACCGATGACGGGACATCGCGGCGCGATGGCATCGGATCCCTGACCGCTCGCTATGATGCGTACGTGCCCGGCCAGCACCGACCCGCTTGACCCCTCCCGTGCGCGCGCCCGTCAGCCTGTCGCACGCCGCCGGTGAGGCGCTACCCCTCTACCAGCCGCATGGCCCGCGCGAGGAGTGCGGCGTGGTGGGGATTTGGGCACCGGGCGTGGCCGTGGCCAGGATGGCCTACGTCGGACTGCACGCCCTTCAGCACCGTGGGCAGGAGTCAGCCGGCATCGCCGTAACCGACGGCGGCCAGCTGAGCCTGCACAAGCGGCTGGGCCTGGTCAGCAGCGTGTTCGACGAGGAGACGCTTGGGCGGCTCGAGGGCCGCGAGGAGGGCGGCCGGCCGCCGAAGGCGGCCATCGGCCATACCCGCTACAGCACCACCGGATCGAACACGCTGCCGAACGTGCAGCCGGTCTACGCGCGCGCCGATATCGGCGAGCTGATGCTTGGGCATAACGGCAACCTGACGAATGCCAGCTGGTTGCGTGACGAGCTTACCGAGCAGGGCATCGAGTTCGGCTCGGCGTCCGACACGGAGGTGCTCGCCAGGCTGATCGCCCACGCCCCCGGCCGGACGTGGGCGCAACGCGTCGATCACGCCTTCCACCGCGCGGTCGGCGCATTCACCTTCACGATGCTCACCGAGACGGCGCTCGTGGCGGCCCGCGACCCGATTGGGTTCCGACCGCTGGCGCTGGGGCGCCTACCGAACGGCGGATGGGCGGTCGCATCGGAGAGCTCCGCGCTCGACGCCATGGGCGCCCGCTTCGTGCGCGACGTCGAGGCAGGTGAGGTGCTCACCATCGACGATGAGGGCGTGCATTCGCATCGCTCCAGCCGGGCCGGCCCGCAGCGCGAGCGGCTCTGCGTCTTCGAGTTCGTGTACCTGGCGCGTCCCGACTCGGTGATGGACGGGCGCCTGCTGTACGAAGCTCGACTCGAGATGGGCCGCCGCCTGGCGCGCGAGCACCCCGCCGATGCGGACCTGGTGATCGCGGTGCCGGACTCGGCCATCCCGGCGGCGATCGGCTACGCGGAGGAAGCAGGCCTTCCGTACCGCGAGGGGCTCATCAAGTCGCGCTACGTCGGGCGAACCTTTATCCAGCCGGCGCAACGCAGCCGCGAGGAGGCCGTGCGGCTGAAGTTCAACCCGCTTCCCGAGCTGCTCTCCGGCAAGCGCGTCGTGGTGGTCGACGACTCCATCGTGCGGGGGACGACCACGGCGCCGATCGTCGAGATGCTGCGCCGCGCCGGCGCGGCCGAGGTGCACGTCAGGATCCACTCGCCACAGATGCGGTACCCCTGCTACATGGGGGTCGACACCGGGCGCCGCGAGGAGCTCATCGCCGCCAATCACTCGCTGGAGGGCATTCGAGCCGCGATCGGCGCCGACTCGTTGGGCTACCTGTCAAAGGAGGCCCTGCTGGAGGCGGTCGGCGGGCGGACCGACGCGCGATGCACCGCCTGCTTCGACGGCTCCTATCCGACGGACGTGCCCCTCGAGCTCGACAAGCTGGCGCTCGAGCGGCGCTAGGCCGATGGTGCGCACCTACCGCGGGGCCGGCGTCGACATCGCCGAGGCGGAGCGCGCGGTCGAGCGCATCGCGCGCGCCGCGGCGGCCACCGCCACACCGGCGGTCGTGAGCGGGATCGGCGGATTCGGCGGGCTCTTTCGCTTCGACGCGGAGAGCCACCCGGATCCGATTCTGGTCAGCAGCACAGACGGAGTAGGCACGAAGCTCAAGGTCGCGCTGGCGCTCGGCCGCCATGACACCATCGGCGTTGATCTCGTCAATGCCTGCCTCGACGATGTCGTGGTCACCGGCGCCTCGCCACTCTTCTTCCTCGACTATCTGGCCATCGGCGACCTGCGTGCCGAGGTGGTGGAGGAGATCGTCGGTGGCGTGGCCGCCGGTTGTGCCGCGGCCGGCATCCCGCTCATCGGCGGCGAGACCGCACAGATGCCTGACCTCTACCGAGGCGAGGACTACGACCTTGCCGGCTTCATCGTCGGCGTAGTGGCGCGGGCCGACCTGATCGATGGCTCGCGCGTGAAGGTCGGTGACGCCGTCATCGGACTCCCGTCCTCCGGCCTGCACACCAACGGCTACACCCTGGTCCGCCGCGTCCTGCCCGAGAAGTCCTGGAGTGAGCCGATGCCTGACAACGGCCACACTCTCGGCGACGTGCTGCTCGAGCCGCATCGGTCGTACCTCGACGAGGTCCGCATCCTGCGCCGCGCGCTGCGCGAAGCGGGCAGCGACATCGGCGCGATGGCCCACATCACCGGTGGTGGCTGGGAGGGGAACGTGCCACGCACGCTCCCGGTGGGACTCGGCGTCGAGGTCGAGACCGGCTCCTGGCCTATCCCGCCCATCTTCAGCCTCATCCAGTCGACCGCCGACATTGCCAACGACGAGATGATGCGCACCTTCAACGTCGGGATCGGCCTCACCGTCGTGGTGCCCGCCCACGTCGCCGATGCAGCGGTGGCGGCGCTCGGCGACGCCTACCTGATCGGCCGTGTGATCGAGGTCGTGGAGGGCGACCCGCGCGTCCGGTTCGCATGAGGCTGGGGGTTCTCGTCTCCGGCCGGGGATCGAACCTGGAGGCGGTCCTCGAGGCTGAGCTTCCGAACGTCGAGCCGGTCTTGGTCATCAGCAACCGGCCGGGTGTGCCCGCCCTGGACGTGGCGGCCGCGCACGGGGTGCCGACGCGGGTTCTCCGCCGCACCGACTTCGGTGGTGATGCCTGGGGCCGCGACCGCGCGATCGGGGAGTCGCTCACCGGGGCGGGCGTGCAGCTGACCCTGCTCGCCGGATACGACCAGCTCCTCCGCCCGGCGTACTTCGCCGCCTACTCCGGCCGCACCATCAACATCCATCCGAGCCTGCTGCCCGCGCACGGCGGTTCCGGCATGGTGGGTATGGCCGTCCACCGCGCGGTCCTCGCCGCCGGCGATGCGGTAACCGGCGTAACGATCCACGAGGTCACCGCCGACCTGGATGCCGGGCCCATCCTCGCCCGTTCGGAAATCCAGGTGCTGGGCGCGGACGACGCCGGGACCCTTGCAGCGCGGGTCCTGGACGAGGAGCATCGGCTCCTGGTGGCCACCCTGGCGGACGTTTCCGTCGACCCTGACGCGTGACGCACCCATGCGCCGAGATGCTCAGACCGGACCGCGGAGGGGTCGCTCGGCATGATGCGTGCTAGCATGACCGGCGCGTCCCGTGCGACGCGCACCCCCCGCAGCAGAGGCCAGGCAGCTACTGATGGACGCGATCTTCGAACCGATCGGCCAGTTCTGGGAGGGATTCCTGAGCAACCCGATCGTCCAGCTGGCGAGCCAGCTGATCGTGATCTACGTGGTCCTTCTCTGGCTCGGAACCGCCTACTGGGCGTTTCGTGACATGCAGGCGCGAACCGAGAATCCGATCCTTCCGTACTTTGGCGCCGCCCTCATCATCTTCTTCACCCCGCTCCTGTTCGTCTTCGCCGTCGTGCTCTATCTCATCGTGCGCCCGCGCGAGACGTTGGCCGAAGTCTACGAGCGCTCGCTTGCGGAGGAGAGCCTCCTCGCCGAGGTTGAAAAGAACGAGCTCTGCCCGGTCTGCCGGGATCGTGTCGACGCCGAGTGGCTCGTCTGCCCGAACTGCCGGACGCGACTGCACCGCGTCTGCCCATCGTGCAACCGGCTGGCGGAGCCGACGTGGCCCTTGTGCGCGTTCTGCGGCACGGACTTTGGACGCGACAGCTCCCGGTCCGCGCGGGCACGGAGCAGGGCTCATGCTCCCGCGGTCGAGGCGGCTGAGCGGAGCGCACTGCCGGCATCCGGCAGCTCGGCATCCGGCACGGATGCCACGGCCGAGCACGGCCGCCTCCGCGGCGCCACCAACACCTGACCCAGGGCCCGAGCTTCGTGGATTCAGCCGGGCCTGATCGTCCCGGATCGTTGCCCATCGGTCCGCATCCGACGGTGGGCAGATCGACCGTATCGATGCCGCGCTGGCCGGGACCGCTCCTGCTCGCCGTGGGCGCCATCCTTGCGATCGGAGCCCTCGGCATCGGAGCGGTGAGCATGCAGTCGGGCGTCAGGATCGACGACCCGGCCCTCGTCGGGTGGGCCGTGCTGCTCGGCGCCGCCCTCTTCGCGGGGGGCCTTCTCTACATCGCGGTTCGCCAGCTGCGCGTGCGCCGTTTCCTGCCGCCCGAGCGATATCGCGGACCGGGCGTACTCGTGCTGCTGCTGCTGGTCCTGGCGCTGGCCTCGATCATCACCGCTCCCTTCGGCGCCGATGCCGCCGCCCTGCTGATGGGCGACGGCGAGCTCACGTTCCTCGGCGCGGCGGTGCTACTCATCGCGACGCAGGTCTCGTTGCTGCTGGTGAGCTGGTTCCTCGTCTTTCGCCCCGGCGCGCTGGCCACGCTCCCCTCCCTGCGCGGCCGCGATCCCGGGGGCGCCATCGGGTCGGGCCTCCGATGGGGCGTCCTGGCGTGGCTGGGAGCGACGCTCGTGTCTGCGGGCGTGGTCTGGCTGTTGGAGAGGTTCGGCTTCCAGCCCGAGCCGCAGGCCGCCGAGCAGGCCATCGCGCTGGTCGACCCGTGGCTGGTCGTGGTGTCCATCGTGATCCTGGCGCCGATCGCGGAGGAGGTGTTCTTCCGCGGCGTCGTCTTCAACGCATGGCGGCGCGAGGGTGGTCGCAGGTGGGCCTTCATCGGTTCATCGATCCTGTTCGCAATGATCCACATCTCAGTGGTCGCCCTGGTGCCGATCTTCGTGCTCGGCCTGGCCTTGGCTTGGATCTACGAGCGGACCGGCAACCTGCTGGCGCCGATCGCGATGCACGCGACTGTCAACGGGATCTC
The DNA here is from genome assembly GCA_030862645.1 of Chloroflexota bacterium. Classification (GTDB taxonomy): domain Bacteria; phylum Chloroflexota; class Limnocylindria; order QHBO01; family QHBO01; genus JACDBZ01. Next base: position 47,004 of record JALZDF010000115.1, on the reverse strand, counting down.
GGTCGCCTTCGCGCTTCTGGTCCGCTTCGACCTGGTGCGGCTTCCCGTCTGAGTGGTTCCGGCCTGCCGGCCGGTGGAGCCGAACGCCCTTATGAGACCGACATGAAGAACTGGGCCGGCAACTACCAGTACCGGGCGCGACGGCTGCATCGACCCCGGTCGCCAGACGAGGTCCAGGAAATCGTCCGGAGCGCCACCCGCATCCGTGCGCTCGGTTCGCGCCACTCCTTCAGCGACCTCGCCGATACGCCCGGTGACCTGCTGACGCTGGCGGACCTCCCGCGCGTCCTCGAGGTCGACCCGACGACGCGCAGCGTCACGGTCGATGGAGCGCTTCGGTACGGCGAGCTGTGCGCTCCGCTGCACGCGGCCGGGTTCGCCCTGCATGCCATGGCGTCGCTCCCTCACATCTCGATAGCCGGCGCCTGTGCCACCGCCACGCACGGATCGGGCGACGGGAGCCGCGTGTTGCCTGCGGCCGTGTCGGCGATCGAGATCGTTCGCGCCGACGGGGAAATCGTCCGGCTCGCCCGTGACGGCGACCGGGAGGCCTTCGAGGGAGCCGTCGTCGGGCTGGGCGCCCTCGGCATCGTCACCCGACTGACGCTCGACATCGAACCCACCTTCCAGGTTCGCCAGGATGTCTACGAGCACCTGCCGCTCGACGCATTCGCCGCGCACTTCGACGAGATCACGGCCTCGGTGGAGAGCGTGAGCTTCTTCACCGATTGGCGCGCCCGGGTCTTCGACCAGGTCTGGCTGAAGCGACGTCTGGCGGGGACGGAAGAGCCTGCCGTGCCGTCCCGGCTTCACGGCGCAGTGCGGGCGACCCACCAGCTCCACCCGATCCGCGCGCTCTCCGCCGCTGCCTGCACCCCGCAGCTCGGAGTGCCCGGACCATGGCACGAGCGCTTGCCCCACTTTCGGATGGACCACACGCCGAGCAGCGGCGACGAGCTTCAGAGCGAGTACGTCATCGGTCGCGAGGGGGCGGTCGAGGCCATCGCTGCGCTCGACCGACTGAGCGGGCGCCTTGCGCCAGTCGTCCAGGTTTCCGAGATCCGTACTATCGCCGCCGACGAACTGTGGCTGAGCCCGGCGTACCATCGCCCGTCGGTCGCCATTCACTTCACCTGGAAGCCGGACTGGGAGTCGGTCAGGGCCGTGCTGCCCGACGTCGAGCGCGCGCTCTCACCGTTCGAGCCGCGACCGCACTGGGCGAAGCTCTTCACGATGGCGGGCGAGGACGTTCGCGCGCGATACCACAGGATGGCATCGTTCCTCGAGCTCGCGGCGCGCTTCGACCCCGAGGGAAAGTTCCGCAATGACTTCCTCGGGCGGCTCCTCTTCGCCGACGCGGCCACGGCGCGAGGCGCGGGTCCGGCGCGCCAATAATCCGCCGGTAAGCGGCTGGTGATCGGCCGGCGGCTATCGTCGCCAGCGATGACGAACGAGCCCGTCCCGCTCCCGCTCCCAATCCACCGGCGTCGCGCCCGACCGCCCACCGAACGACTCGAGCGGCAGGGCCCCGAGGCGGCCACCGACGAGGAGCTGCTTGCCCTCGTCGTCGGCGAGCGCGTGGCCTCCACTCGCGTCGCGCGACGTCTGCTCGACCGCTTCGGGGCGCTGGCCGACGTGGCCCGGGCACTGCCGATCGAGCTGCGGGTGGTCGGTCTGTCCGAGGCTGCCGCGCTGCGCGTCTCGGCGGCCGGGGAGCTGGGTCGTCGCGTTGTGCGCGCCTGGCCCGCCGACCCGTGGCTGATCCGCACGCCAGGCGACGTGGCGGAACCGCTCGTCGACGCCATGGGCTCGCTCGAGCGGGAGGAGCTGCGCGTGCTGCTGCTCGACACCAAGAACGTGGTGACTGCCGAGCGGACCGTGTACCGCGGCAACCTCGCCGGTTCCTCGGTCCGCGTCGGCGAGGTGTACCGCGACGCGGTTCGGAGCTGCGCCGCCGCGATCATCGTGGCGCACAACCATCCGTCGGGCGATCCCGGCCCGTCCGGGGAGGATCTCCGGATCACGGCGGAGCTCGCAGAGGCGGGCCGCCTGCTCGACATCGAGCTGCTCGACCACCTGGTGATCGGACGGGGGCGATGGACGTCCCTTCGCGCGCTCGGGGCGCTCGGTCAGCCGCCGACGATCCGCGAGAGCAGGCCCCCGCCGATATCCGTCACGTAGAGCTCGCCGTCGGTCCCGGTACCGAAGCTGCTGATGGACTGCCCCGTCTCCAGCAGGACCCGTGGCGCCGTGCCCGTGCCCTCGACGTCGGAGCTGATTCCGAAGAGGAGGCCACTGCAGTAGTCGCTGAACAGGTACCAGCCGCCCAGCCCGTCGATCAGCTCGCCGCGATAGACGTGGCCACCGGTGACCGAGCAACCGAGGTCGCGGCCGTACTCCGCCACGGGCAGAACCAGGCCGTCCGGCGAGCAGGATGCGTCGGCGAAGCAGTGCGTCGCCTCCATCAGGTTCCAGCCCAGGTTGAGCCCCACGCCGGCTTCCGGGGCGAGGCGATTGATCTCCTCGAACCCGTTCTGGCCGACGTCGGCAATCCAGAGGGCGTCCGTGGCGGGATCGAAGCTGAAGCGCCACGGATTGCGGAGGCCGTAGTGGTAGACCTCCGGGGCGCCCTCGGCGCCGTCGGCGAACGGGTTGTCGTCAGGGATGGCGTAGCCGCCCGTCTTCGAGACGTCGAGACGCAGGACCGCCCCGAGGAGGGTCGACGGGTTCTGCCCGCTGCCGAGCGGGTCGCCAGCGGCGCCGCCGTCGCCGAGACCTAGCCAGAGCTGGCCGTCCGGACCGAAGGCGAGCTGGCCGCCGTTGTGGTTGGCGAAGGGCTGGTCGACGGTGAGGAGCATCAGCTCGCTGGAAGGATCCAGCACCGGCGCCGCGTCGCCGTCCTGCCTGCCGCCCAGCTCGGAAAGGACCGTGTCCCCATTGCGGTCGCTGTAGTGGACGAAGGCGCGCGGGTCCGCCGGCCAGTCGGGGTGGAGGACCAATCCAAGCAGGCCGCGTTCGCCCTCCCCGAGGACCCGATCCCGGAGGTCGAGGACGGTGGTGCGCTCGCCACGCGCCGGGTGGATGCCGACCACCCGCCCCGCCTGTTCGTTGACGAGCAGCCAGTCGCCCGGCGCCGAGGTGATCCCGATGGGTGCGGCCAGACCGTCCGCCACGGTCTCCAGGGCCAGCGGCGGCGGCGTGTCGGAGATGGGTCCGGGCGCTGGCGAGACGCTCGCCACCGGGGTCTCGGTTGTCGGCGGCGACGCGGCCGGAATGTCGGTGGGGATGGCCAGCGAGGGCGCGACGCTCGGCGGCCCCCGATCCGGAGACGGTGGTGCGGCGCATGCAGCCAGCGTCCCGGCCAGCAACAGCACGGCGACGCGTCGACGAAGCCACGGCATGGCGCGGATTGTGGCCGAGTTTGCGGCTCCCCGCCGACAGGAGCGTCGATCGAGTAGGGTTTTCTGCATCCATGACGACGACGAGAGCAAGCGTGAGCGCGATCGCCACGGTCGTTGAGGCCGCCGAGCCGGACGCAGCGGCGGTCGGCAGCCGGCGCACCATCATCATCGAGCGCATCTGGCCTGAGCTCGACGGTGGCCGGTATCCGGTCAAGCGGGTGGTCGGGGACCAGCTGTTGGTGACCGCCGACATCTTCGGCGATGGCCACGGTCTCCTCGATGCCGCGATCCTCCTCCGCGCCGATGACGAGGAGGCCTGGCGCGAGGCGCCGATGCGGCCAATCGACAACGATCGATGGTCCGGGCACCTCGAGCTCACGCGCAACCGGCGCCACGTGTACGCGGTCGAGGCCTGGCGCGACACCTTCGCCTCCTGGCGCGACGGGCTTCGCAAGAAGCTCGACGCGAATGTCGCCGTGCCCGACGAGCTGGAGGAAGGGCGGCTGCTGCTCGAGGCCGCGCTGCGCCGCGTCGAGGAGGCGGAGGCCGGCGACGATGCGCTTCTCATACGGGCCGCCCTCGCCGCCCTGCGCCGTGCCCGTTCCGAGACCACTCGTGCGGCGGCCCTGGCCGGCGACGACCTGCTGGCGGCCATGCGGCGCCATCCGGACCGCCGGTTCGCCTCTCGATCTCCGGAGCTCCCGCTCGTCGTCGACCGTGAGCGCGCTCGCTTCGGGGCGTGGTACGAGCTCTTCCCGCGTTCGCAGGGCCACGACCCGAAGCACCCGGTGGCCACCACCTTCGCGGAAGCGGAATGGCGGCTGCCGCACATCGCCGCCATGGGCTTCGACGTCGTCTACGTCCCACCCATCCATCCCATCGGCCTCACCAACCGCAAAGGCCGCAACAACACGCTGGACGCTGCGCCGGATGATGTCGGGTCACCGTACGCCATCGGCTCGTCTGAGGGCGGCCATGACGCGGTGGCCCCGGAGCTGGGCGGGCTCGAGGGCTTCCTGCAATTCCGCGAGGCGGTCGAGGCCCACGGCATGGAGCTGGCGATGGACCTCGCCATCCAGGCGTCGCCCGACCATCCCTATGTGAAGGCCCATCCGGAGTGGTTCCGCCACTCGCCCGACGGCACGATCAAGTACGCCGAGAACCCACCGAAAAAATACCAGGACATCTATCCGATCGACTTCGGGGGCGAGGACGCGCGCGCCCGCCAGGCTCTCTGGCACGAATGGAAACGGATCTTCCTGGTCTGGATCGAGCGCGGGGTGAAGATCTTCCGGGTCGACAACCCGCACACCAAGCCGATCGCGTTCTGGGCCTGGCTGATCGCCGAGATCCAGCACGATCACCCCGACACGATCTTCCTGTCCGAGGCCTTCACCAAGCCGAAGATGATGCGGCAGCTCGCCAAGATCGGGTTCACCCAGAGCTACACGTACTTCACCTGGCGCGAGTCGGCGGTCGAGCTGCGCGAGTACATGACCGAGCTGACGCAGAGCGAGATGGTCGAGTATTTCCGTGGCAACCTGTTCGCGAATACGCCGGACATCAACCCCCACCATTTGGACCACGGCCGGCCGGCGTTCGTGATCCGCAGCGTGCTGGCGGCCACGCTCTCCAGCTCGTACGGCATCTACTCGGGCTGGGAACTGTGCGAGTCGGCTCGGCTGGGCGAGCGGGAGGAGTACCTCGACAGCGAGAAGTTCGAGATTCGCGCCCGGGACTGGGACGCCGCGGGAAACATCAAATTGCTCATTGGCGAGCTCAATCGGCTGCGCCACGAGCGCCCGGCGCTGAAGCGCTACGAGAACCTGCGCTTCGAGAACGTGAGCGGCGAGCGGACCCTCTTCTATCGAAAGGCGCTGCCCCACGGGAAGGTCGATCCGCTCACCGGCCACCCGAATCACTGGCGCGACCCGGTGTACGTGGCGGTGAACTGCGACCCCACGACGCCCGAGCGTGCCATCCTGCACCCGGACCTGCCCGCGGTCGGCATCGGCTGGGACGAGCCGTACGAGCTGATCGATCTGCTGAGCGGCCGGACGACGACCGAGCGCGGCGCCGACCTGGCCGTGGCCCTGGACCCGGGGACGGAGGCATTCCGAATCTTCACCATCAGCAAGCTGTGACGGAAATCCTCGAGCGCGGGAAGCCGATCAAGGCACCGCGCCATATCGACACGGGAGCGCCCCACCTGCTGCGCGACGATCCGCAGTGGTACAAGGACGCGATCATCTACCAGCTCCACGTCAAGGCCTTCTACGACTCGACGAACGACGGCGTGGGGGACTTCGCGGGGCTGGCGGAGCGGCTCGACTACATTGCCGACCTCGGCGTGACAGCCGTCTGGCTGCTGCCGTTCTACCCCTCGCCGCTGCGCGACGACGGGTACGACATCGCCAGCTTCACGTCGGTCCATCCCGACTATGGGTCGCTGCGCGAGTTCCGGGCCTTCGTGCGCGAGGCACATCGACGCGGCCTGCGCGTGATCACCGAGCTGGTGATCAACCACACCAGCGACCAGCACCCGTGGTTCGTCGAGTCGCGATCCAGCCGCAGGAACCCGAAGCGCGACTGGTACGTGTGGAGCGACACGGACGAGAAGTACACCGACGCCCGCATCATCTTTACCGATACCGAGACGTCGAACTGGACGTGGGACCAGGAGTCGCAGCAGTTCTACTGGCATCGGTTCTTCAGCCATCAGCCGGACCTCAACTACGACAACCCGCAGGTCATCAAGGCGGTGCTACGCGTCATGCGCTTCTGGCTCGACCTCGGGGTTGATGGGATGCGGCTGGACGCGGTGCCGTACCTGGTCGAGCGGGAAGGTACGAACGGCGAGAACCTGCCCGAGACGCACGCGATCCTCAAGCGCCTGCGGTCAGACCTGGACTCGCGATACCAGGGCCGCATGCTGCTGGCGGAGGCGAACCAGTGGCCGCCGGACGTGCTGCCCTACTTCGGCGACGGCGACGGGCCGGAGTGCCACATGGCCTTCCACTTCCCGCTCATGCCCCGCATCTGGATCGCGCTGCGCCGCGAGGATCGCTACCCGATCGTCGAGGTGATGGACCAGACGCCGACGCTCCCCGACGACGCGCAGTGGGCACTCTTCCTGCGCAACCACGACGAGCTCACGCTCGAGATGGTGACCGACGAGGAGCGCGACTACATGTACACCGAGTACGCCAAGGACGCCCGGATGCGCATCAACGTCGGCATCCGCCGCCGCCTGGCACCCCTGGTCGACAACAGCCGGCGCCGCATCGAGCTGCTCAACTCGCTGCTGTTCAGCATGCACGGCACCCCGGTCATCTACTACGGCGACGAGATCGGGATGGGGGACAACGTGTACCTGGGCGATCGCAACGGCGTTCGCACGCCGATGCAATGGACCGGCGACCGTAACGCTGGCTTCAGCAGGGCTGACGTCCACGCTCTCTATGCCCCGCTGGTGGCCGATCCGGTCTACGGCTACCAGGCGGTCAACGTCGAGTCCCAGGAACGGGTGCCGGGCTCCCTGCTCAACTGGATGAAGCGCCTCATCCGCGTCCGCCGCGCCCATCCGGTCTTCGGCCGCGGCAACCTCGAGTTCCTGCACCCTGAGAACCGACGCGTGCTCGCCTACCTGCGCGAGCACGCGGGTGTCTCGATCCTGTGCGTCGCCAACCTGTCCCGCTTCGCGCAGTACGTGGAGCTGGACCTGTCGCGCTTCGGCGGCAGGGTGCCGGTCGAGCTGATCGGGCGTGTGCACTTCCCGGCCATCGGCGAGCTGCCGTATCTGCTGACCCTGGGCCCGCACGACTTCTTCTGGTTCGAGCTGACCGATACGGGATGAGCGAACGCGGCAACGGAACGCCGTGCAGCGCCGGCTATCGCCGGTCGGACAGGTGTCGGCCGCCATCGTTTGCGTGCCGCCCCGCTGAGGGGCGGTCGGTGTCGTGACCGGCCTCACGCCCGGCTGGCTCGCGGCCCAGCGCTGGTTCCGCGCCAAGCAGCGGCCGATCTCCGCCGCCGTCGAGGTCGACCGCGCGCCACTCGGTCCGGCCCAGCTCATCGTGCTGGAGGTGTCCTACGTCGATGACGGGCGGCCCGACCGCTACCTGGTTCCCGCCGTGGCCGGCCGGGAGCCGCGCGACGGCGAGGGAGCATGGGTCGCACTGGTGCGCGCGATGGCCGACGGTGCCGAGCTTCGCGGGGATCACGGCCGCTTCATCTGCGCGCGGACCGACGCGCTCGGCGAGCTCCTGCCCTCCGCCGGCGACGCGGCCGCTGCGCTCGGCGAGCGGCGCCTGAGGGTGGAGCAGTCGAACACGTCCGTCGTGCTGGACGAGCGGCTCATCCTGAAGCTGTACCGGCTCCTCGAGCCGGGCGATAGCCCCGACCTCGAGGTCAGCGCCTTCCTGACCGATGTCGGCTTCAAGGACACCCCGGCAGTGGCCGGGGCCATGACGTACCTGCCCGACGACGGCGATCCGGCAGCGGCCGCCGCCATGCTGCAGGCCTTCGTGCCCTCGAGCGGCGACGCCTGGGCGGCCATGCTCCGGGCATTGGCGTCGGATCCGGCAAGCGGCGTCGACATCGCCGCCACCGTCGGCCGGGTGACGGCGGCGATGCACGCTGCGCTCGCCTCACGTCCGGATCACCCCTCGTTCCCGGCTCGACACGCGACGGTGGCCGAGACGGCAGCCTGGCGCGCGTCGGCCGAGCGGCAGCTGGCGCAGGCGGTGACCGCCGTGAGCGGCGAGGCACACGACCGATTGGTGGGAGTGGCGCCCGCGGTGACCGCCCGCTTCGCCGACAGCTTCGGATCGTCGACCGGAGCGGCAGGCGTGAGCCGCATCCACGGGGATTATCACCTCGGCCAGCTCCTGGCGAGGACCGATGGCGGATTCAGCGTCATCGACTTCGAGGGCGAGCCGGCGAGGCCGCTCGAGGAGCGCCGGCTGCCGGGGTCGCCGATGCGTGACGTGGCCGGCCTCCTGCGGAGCCTCGATTACGCGGCGCGTACGAGCGAGCGGGAATCGGCCGGCTTCGATGCAGGCGGCTGGCTCGGCGAGGCGCGCAGCGCATTCATCGGCTCCTATGGCGCCATCGGTCCATCCGCGGCCTCCCTGCTGGCCGCGTTCGAGCTCGAGAAGGCCTGCTATGAGGTCCGCTACGAGGCGAACAACCGCCCGGACTGGCTGTGGCTGCCCCTCGCCGCGGTTGAGCGCCTGGCCGCGGCGTGAGGCGAATCGACGGCGCCCGATCCGTCCGCCGATGGCATCATCTGGGGCATGCGATTTCGCGCACGGCAGCCGCTGACCAGGTTCCTGCGGCCGTTCACGTCCCATCTCTTCAACCCCATCTCGCGCCTCTTCGTCAAGTGGCTGCCCGGTTTCGGAATCATCGCGTACCGTGGCCGCCGGTCGGGCAAGCAGTACCGCACGCCGATGAACGTCTTTCGCGACGGCGAGGACTGGGTGTTCGCGCTGACCTACGGGTCCGACGTGCAGTGGGTCAAGAACGTGCTGGCCGCCGGCGAGGCGGATCTCGAGGTCGGCGACCGGACGATTCACCTGGCTGAGCCGGAGGTCTTCGTGGATCCGAGCCGTCACCTCATGCCGCTGCCGGTCCGCCTCTTCCTGGGGCTCATCCGGGTCAGTGAGTTTCTCCGCATGCGTCCGTCCAGCGCGACCCGGTGAGCGTCCGGGTCTGGCGGGGGAACCCGTACCCGCTCGGCGCCACCTGGGACGGGTCCGGTGTCAACTTCGCGATCTTCAGCGAGAACGCCAGAGAGGTCGACCTGTGCCTGTTCGATGCGGACGGCAGCAACGAGCAGCGCCTCCGGCTGGTCGAGCAGACCGACCTTGTGTGGCACTGCTACCTGCCCGACGTCCGGCCCGGCCAGCGCTACGGCTATCGGATGCACGGAGCGTACGACCCCCGTGCCGGACATCGGTTCAACCCGGCCAAGCTGCTGATCGACCCGTACGCGAAGCGGATCGACGGTGGCGTGACCTGGGACGACTCGCTGTTCGGGTACCGCATCGGCGCCGAGGCGGACGAGCCCGACGACCGCGACTCGGCTGCCTTCGTGCCGAAGAGCGTCGCCGTCAACCATGCCTTCGTGTGGGGCGGCGACGTGCCGTTGCGCACCCCGCTCGACCGAACGCTGATCTACGAGGTCCACGTCAAGGGGTTCACGCAGCGCAACCCCGATGTCCCCGAGGAGCTGCGAGGCACCTACGCCGGGCTCGGATCCGCTCCCTCGATCGACTACCTCACCGGGCTCGGGGTCACCGCCGTCGAGCTGCTCCCCGTCCACCAGCACGTGGACGAGCGCCACCTCGCCGAGCGCGGCCTGACGAACTACTGGGGATACAACACGATCGGCTTCTTCGCGCCGGACGTGAGCTACTCCGCCACCGGTGAGCCGGTGAGCGAGTTCAAGACGATGATGAAGCGCCTCCACGACGCCGGCATCGAGGTCATCCTGGACGTCGTCTACAACCACACCGGCGAGAGCAACCACCTCGGGCCCACGCTCAGCTTCCGCGGCATCGACAACGCCGCCTACTACCGCCTCGACCCGGACGATCAGGCGCGCTACGTCGACTACACCGGCACCGGCAACACCCTTGACGCCACCAGCCCCAAGGTGCTCCAGCTGATCATGGACTCGCTGCGCTATTGGATCACCGAGATGCACGTCGACGGGTTCCGATTCGACCTCGCCTCGGCCCTGGCCCGCGAGCTTCACGACGTGGACAAGCTCGGCAGCTTCTTCGACATCATCCACCAGGACCCGATCATCAACCAGGTCAAGCTCATCGCCGAGCCGTGGGACGTCGGTCCCGGCGGCTACCAGGTCGGCAACTTTCCGGTCGGCTGGGCGGAGTGGAACGGCAAGTACCGTGACACCGTGCGCCGCTTCTGGAAGGGCGTCGGCGGCCAGGCGGCCGAGCTGGCCTATCGGCTCAGCGGAAGCTCGGACCTGTACGCCAGCTCGGGGCGCCGGCCACATGCCAGCATCAACTTCGTCACGGCTCACGACGGGTTCACCCTGAACGATCTGGTCAGCTACGAGCTGAAGCACAACGAGGCGAACGGCGAGGGGAACCAGGACGGGGACAACAACAACGAGAGCATGAACTTCGGCGTCGAGGGCGAGACCGACGAGGAGGCGGTCATCGAGATCCGCGAGCGCCAGAAGCGGAACTTCCTGGCCACCCTGCTGCTCAGCCACGGCGTGCCGATGCTGCTCGGCGGCGACGAGATCGGTCGAACCCAGGCCGGCAACAACAACGGCTACGCGCAGGACAACGAAATCAGCTGGTTCGACTGGAACCTCCAGCGCCGCGACCGCTCGCTCCTGAGCTTCACGCGCTCGCTCATCCGCCTCTTCAAGGGGCACCCGGTGCTCCGCCGCCGCCGCTTCTTCCAGGGCCGTCAGATCCGTGGCTCGCGGGTGAAAGACCTCACCTGGTTCGCGCCGGACGGTACTGAGATGACCGATCAGCAGTGGCAGGCACCGGGCGTCAAGACCCTGGCGGTGCAGCTGGCGGGCGACGCCATCGACGATCGCGGGCCGCATGGCGAACGGATCGTCGACGACACGCTGCTCGTCATCTACAACGCCGACGACCATCCAATCGCGTTCACCCTGCCGAACCATGAAGCGGCCCGTCGCTGGGAGGTCGTGTTCGACACCGTCCATCACAGCTTCGCGGCGGCCCACGGCCAGCACGACGGTGACGCCGTGTACCGTGTCGCCGAGCGGTCGGTGGTCTGCCTTCGGCGCCTCCCCCGGGTCCGTCGCGTCAGCGACGCGTGACCGCGCCGCTCGTCCCGGACTCGTACGTCGACGCCTTCCGTCGGCGCCGCTCGGTCACGCCCGAGTCGCGCGCCGCGGTGCTGGCTGCCATGGACCTGGAGCCGGGGGAGGACCCGCCCGGGGCCGATGCCGTCGCGATCGCTCCCCCCGGCGCGCCTCTGCTCTCGGCGGGCACACTGGTACTCGAGGACGGTACCGACCTGGGCCGCGTGAGCGCCGTCCCGGCCGATGCGCCGTACGGCTACCACTTCCTCGTTCGCGATGACGGGACCGAGCAGCAGCTCATCACCGGTCCCGGACGCTGCTGGCTGCCGACCGATCTTCGCGCGTGGGGTTGGGTCGTCCAGCTGGCCGTTACCCGATCCGGCGGCTCGTGGGGGGTCGGCGATCTCGTCGACCTTTCCGAGCTGGCGCGCCTGTCCGTGGGCCTTGGTGCCGGCTTCCTGGCGGTCGGCCCGCTCACCGCGCCCAACCCCGGCCCGGATCCCGACCCGAGCCCGTACTACCCGAGCACGCGCCGCTTCGGCAGCCCTCTCCACGTCGCCATCGACGTCATCCCCGGCGCGGATGCAGTGGCCGAGCTCGCGGTGCGGGGCCGCGCACTGAATGCCGAGCGGCTGGTGGACCGGCCCCGCGTCCTCGCGCTCAAGATGGAGGCGCTTGCCCGGCTTTGGTCGCTCGAAACCTTCGACCGGCGTGCCTTCGAGGAGTGGCGCACGGTCCGCGGCCCGTCGCTCGAGCGCTGGGCCGAGTTCTGCGCACTCGCCGAGAGACTCGGAGCGGACTGGCGCCGGTGGCCCTCCTCACCGCCGCCGGCGCCGCCGGAGCGCGTGGCGTTCCACGCCTGGGTCCAATGGTGCTTCGATCTCCAGCTCGCCGATGCGTCCCTCCGCATCCGCCGCGTGGCGGACATGCCGGTGGGGGTCGACCCGGCCGGCTTCGACGCGTGGGATTGGCAGGAGCAGCTGACGCGCGGCGCCTCGCTGGGCGTGCCGCCGGACCGGTTCAACGCCGAGGGCCAGGACTGGGGGTTCCCGGCGTTCGTGCCGCATTGGCTCAGGCAGGCTGGCTATCGGCCGTTCGTCGAGACCGTGCGCGCCCAGCTACGCCATGCCGGCGGCCTGCGGATCGACCACGTGCTCGGGCTCTTTCGCCTGTGGTGGGTGCCGGCCGGAGCGGACCCGACCGAGGGCGCCTACGTGACCCAGCCGACGGCCGAGCTGCTCGAGATCGTGGCGCTGGAGTCACACCGCGCGGGCGCGATCGTCATTGGCGAGGATCTCGGGACCGTGCCTGCCGGCGTGCGCCCCGAGCTTCGCCGCCGTCGGCTGCTGTCGACCCGGCTCGTGCTCTTCGAACGGGTGCCACCGCGTCGCTACCCTCGCCAGGCTTTCGGCGGCGTCACCACCCACGACCTTCCGACCATGGCGGGACTGTGGTCCGGCGCGGACGTGCGCGACCAGGCTGCGGCCGGCGTCAACCCCGACGTGTCCGCTTCCGAGCGCCTGCGCGGCCGCCTGGCCCGCATGGCCGGGGTCGGGGCGGATGCGCCGCTCGAGGATGCCGTCATTGCCCTGCATCGCCGCCTGGCGGCCTCGCCGGCCATGCTCGTCGGCGCGACGCTCGAGGACGCGCTGGGCATCGAAACGCGCCCGAACGTGCCCGGCACCGTGCCGCCCGCCCGGCCGAACTGGTCCCTCGCCCTCCCGACGCCGATCGAGGGGTTCGGCTCCCGGCAGGGCATCGTGCGCCTGGCTGAGGCGTTGCGCCGGACACCGGCGGGCGAAGAACCCTAGCCGCTCACGGGCGCCGGGGCAGGCCGCAGGATCAGGCCGCTCAGCGGAGGAAGGGTCACGACGGCCGAGGCCGGCTGGCCGTGCCATGGCTCCGCGGTCGCCTCCACGCCGCCGAGGTTGCCGAGGTTCGAGCCGCCGTAGTGCTCTGAGTCGGAGTTGATCGCCTCGGTCCAGCGGCCGGCGACCGGCAGCCCCAACCGGTAATCGGTGCGCGGCACCGGGGTCAGGTTGAGGACCGCGACGGCCACCTCGCCGCCGCCCCGGCGGATCCAGGAGTACACGGATGCCTCCACGTCCGAGGCGTCGATCCAGGCGAAGCCGTCAGGATCGTGGTCGGCCGCCCACAGGGCCGGGGTCGACGCGTAGACGCGGCCCAGGTCCTCGACGAAGTGGGCGACGCCCCCGTGCATCGGCGCCTCGAGCAGCTCCCACGGCAACGCACGATCGTGGTTCCACTCGTCCCACATACCGAGCTCGATGCCCATGAACAGCAGCTTTTTGCCCGGTTGTGCCCACATGTTGAGCAGCAGGGCGCGCAGGTTCGCGAACCGTTGCCAGTCGTCGCCGGGCATCTTGCGCAGCAGCGATGCCTTGCCATGCACGACCTCGTCGTGGGAGAGCGGCAGCACGAACTGCTCGGTGTCCTTGTAGAGGCCGCGGAACGTCAGCTTCCCGTGATGGTAGCGCCGATGGACCGGGTCCTCGCTGAAGTACTCGAGCGTGTCGTGCATCCAGCCCATGTCCCACTTGAAGCCGAAGCCGATGCCACCGAGGTAAGTGGGGCGGGTGATGCCCGGGAAGGCGGTCGACTCCTCGGCAATCGTGATTGCACCGGGGAAACGGCCGTAGACGCGCTCGTTCATCTCGCGCAGGAACGCGACGGCCTCGAGGTTCTCGCGGCCTCCGTGGACGTTCGCCGTCCACTGGCCTTCCTTGCGCGAGTAGTCGAGGTAGAGCATCGAGGCCACCGCATCCACCCTCAGGCCGTCGATGTGGTAGCGATCGCACCAGAACAGCGCGTTGGCGACGAGGAAGTTGCGCACCTCGGGCCGGCCGAAGTCGAAGATGAGGGTTCCCCAGTCGGGATGTTCGCCGCGCTGCGGATCGGCGTGCTCGTAGAGCGGCGTGCCGTCGAATTGGCGCAGTGCGAAGTCGTCGGTCGGGAAGTGGGCCGGCACCCAGTCGACGATGACGCCGATCCCGGCGTTGTGCAGGGTGTCGACCATGGCCGCGAAGTCGTCGGGGTTGCCGAACCGCGCGGTCGGAGCGTAATAGCCGGTGACCTGGTAGCCCCATGAGCCGTCGAACGGATGCTCGGCCACCGGAAGAAGCTCTACGTGCGTGAAGCCAAAGGCGCGGCAGTGCTCGGCCAGCTCGGCGCCGGCCTGGCGATAGCCGAGCCAGCTCCCGTCGGGGTTGCGCATCCAGGAGCCGAGATGGACTTCATAAGCGGCCATTGGTGATCGATACGGATCTCGGGCGGCCCGCTGGTCCATCCAGTCGGCATCGGTCCACGGATAGGCGGATGGATCCCAGACCCGCGACGCCGTCTCCGGGCGCACTTGCATGGCGAAGGCGAAGGGGTCGGCCTTCAGGCGCAGCTTGCCATCGCGCCCGAGGATCTCGAACTTGTAGAGCTCGCCGGCGCCGATGTTCGGGACGAAGAGCTCCCACACGCCGGTGGAGCCCAGCGAGCGCATTGGCATCAGCCGGCCGTCCCAGCGGTCGAAGTCGCCGACGAGACGAACGCTTCGAGCGTTGGGCGCCCACACCGCGAAACTGACGCCGGCTACGCGCTGGTGGGTGCGGGGATGCGCGCCGAGCACGTCGTACACGCGCTCATGCGTCCCCTCACCGATGAGGTGTAAATCGACCTCGCCCAGCGTGGGCGCGAAGCGGTACGGGTCATCGAGCTCCCAGGCGTTCCCGTCGGGGAATCCGAACCGAATACGATATGCAAACTGTCCGGGCTGGAGGTCGGGCACCATTCCGCCCCACAGGCCGTGGCCCATCGGCTCCATCGGGGCGGTGCCACCGTTCGGGGCCACCAGGTCGGCGCGGTTCGCATCTGGGTGGAAGGCGCGGACGACGGTTCCGCCCTCGGCAGTGTGGGCGCCGAGGATGCCGTGCGGGTCGTGGTGCTCGCCGCGGGCCAGTCGGACGATCTCATCTATGGCCGGCGCGCGCGGGACGGTGGTCATCGGACTAACCATACGCCGCGCGGGGCCGCAAGATGCATGCGAGGCCGGCTCATCCGCCTGGCATCCAGGGCCGGACCTCACCGGTGACGCGATCGGCGACCGAGAGGCCGTCCGTCTCGACCTCCTGCCACGACCCGACCTCCCCATCCGGCCAGGTGACGCGAAGTTCGGCGCGATCCGCGTCGCCGAGGCCGAAATGCGACCAGCCGAGCTGCCCCGAGGCGTGCCCACCACCGACGGTGAGCTCGCGGCGAGTGATCTGCTCGCCGACGCGCACCTCGATCCAGGCGCCGATCGCATTTCGGTTCGCGCCCGGTTGCTCGAGCCGCACCGCGAGCCAGTTGCCCATGGGGGCGGGCGATGCGGCATCCCCGCTTCCGAGATTCCGCCACAGCTGCACGTTTTCCCGGCGGTTGACAACCACGAGGTCGAGCAGTCCATCAAGGTTGAGGTCCGCGAGTGCTCCCCCCCGCGCGCGCAGGAAAGTCGCGATGCCCGATTGCTGACCCCGTTCGGCAAACGTGCCGTCCGCCTGGCCGAGCAGCAGGTTGTTCGGGTCGCGGGCAGCGAAGTCACTCATCGCTTCCACGTTGCCCTTCGACACGAAGAGGTCGATGAATCCGTCGTTGTTCACGTCCCCGAACTCGGGATGCCACGCCGTGGAGCGCATGGCCACGTCACCGGCGTAGGGTCGGTGGGCGGTCACGCCATGGCGGATCGCGACGTCGCCGTACTCGGGGCGGTCCGGTCCACCCATGAGGGTCTGGAGCTTGTTGTCGGCCTGGCTGGTGAGATAGATCTCGGGGAAGCCGTCGCCGGTCACGTCGTGGCTGGCGATCCCCATGCCCCAGATACGCAACGTCTGCCAGCCCTCATCCAGGGTCCACAGCTCGGGGGCTTCACCGGGCGTGATCCGCCACAGCTGCTCCTGAGCCTCGGTGGAGTAGTGCCGGTCGTTCGACACGCGGAGGTCGCGTCGGCCGGAACGACCCCAGTCGCTGAACAGGAGCGAGAGCGTGCACCCAGCGGGGGCGAGCGCGGTCGGTGACGCGTAGGTCTCGTCGTCGTCGGGGCGGATGAGCTGGTTGTCGTCGCACTCGTAGGACGGCAGGGGCCTGTCCGCATCGTCGAGCACCAGATAATTGCCGATCGCGAGCGTCGGCAGGGTCGCCGCACCCTCCCAGGTGGCACTGAAGGCGACGCTCCAGGCGTCGCCGCCGTCGTACCCCCAACGATCGTTCGCCCGCTCGAAGGCGCAGTCGCCGGTCCCGCGCAGGAGCACGTTCTCACCGACGCGCAGGACCGCCAGGTCGACGAGTCCATCGGCGTCGACGTCGAGCGGATACGCGCCAGTGACGCCGGTAAGGCCCGCGGCCGCCGAGTCTACCGTGGTGAAGGCGAACGCTCCGCCGACCCGGCTCTCGTTCCGATACAGCGCCGAGGGCTCGGTGCCGCCGGCGAGGAAGAGGTCAGGGAATCCATCGCGGTCGCAGTCGAGGACGGCGACGCCTCCCCCGACGAAGTGCGCGAATCCGCCCTCGTAGCGGTGATCGATGCCGGCGGCGGTCGCTTCGTCGACGAAGCGGGGCGCGGGAAGCGTCGTCGGGCCGGGGTCCCGTGCCATCGCCAGCAGCGCCGTCGCGGCGGCCACGGTGGCCAGTATTCCTCCAACCGCAATGGCGATCCGCCCCCGCCGACTCATGGTGGCCTCCCTCCGGGTTCCTCGCTCACGCGCGCGAGGCAACCGCCCGCATTGTATGAGCGGCGCTTCTTGACGCCGTGCCGATGATGGGGCCGACCGGCGGCTGGTTGCCGGCGTGGTCGCCATCGGAGGAGGACGACGTGACCCTGCAGGCGCAGCCCCGCGGCGGCCCACTGCTCCCGGGGCTCCTGGTGCTCAGCGTCGTCCTTCCGGCCTGCAGCACGGCGCCCCCGTACGTCGCGGACGGATGCGAGCGGGCCGATCGCCATGGACAGACGGTTGCGCGGATCTGGGATGACCAGGCGCTCGCCCTGATCCGCCAGGTCGTGCCGGCGCCGACGGTCCATGCGCGGAACCTGTTCCACCTCTCGGTGGCGATGTGGGACGCCTGGGCCGCGTACGATCCCGACGCCGATGGGTACGCCTACGTCGAGAAGCACGAGGCGGCCGACATCACGACCGCCCGCGAAGTGTCCATGAGCTTTGCCGCCTACAGGATCCTCGATTGGCGCTACCGGCACATCGCCGACCTCGCGGCGACGGCCGAGGAGCTCGCGGCAACCATGACCGGCCTCTGCCTGCTTCCGGCGTACACCGCCACACGGGCTGACGACCCCGCCGCCGTCGGCAACCGGATCGCGGAGACGGTCATCGCCCTCGGGGCGAGCGACGGCTCCCTCGAGGAGGGCCGCCACGTCGATCAGGAGTACCAGGCGGTGAATGAGCCACTGATCGTCGGCGAGGCGGGTACCACGATGAAGGATCCCAACCGCTGGCAGCCGCTCGCCCTCGACCGCCAGCTTTCCCAGAACGGACTGCCGATTCCGGGCCAGGTGCAGACGTTCATCGGATCCCAATGGGGGCACGTGGATGGGTTTGCGCTGGTTCCATCCGAGATCGGCACGCCGATCGATCCCGGGCCACCGCCGCGGCTCGGCGACGTGGCCGGCGACGCCGCCTACCGCTCGGCGGCACTCGAGGTTCTGCGCCACAGCAGCAGGCTGGACCCGGCTGACGGCGTGACGATCGACATCGGTCCGGGAGCGCTGGGCGCGAATTCGCTCGGGGCCGACGATGGCAATGGGCATCCGGTGAACCCGGTGACCGGAGATCCGTACGCCCCGAACGTCGTCCTGCGCGCCGACTACCAGCGTGCGCTCGCCGAGTACTGGGCAGACGGCCCGAAGTCGGAGACGCCCCCGGGGCATTGGAACGTCATCGCAAACGCGGTATCGGACGCGGAGGGCTTCGAGCATCGGATCGGCGGTGAGGGGGAGCCGGTCGACCGCCTCGAGTGGGACGTGAAGCTCTACTTCGGCCTGAACGGCGCACTCCATGATGCCGCGGTGGCAGCCTGGGGGCTGAAGGGCTTCTACGACTCGGCCCGGCCGATCTCCATGATCCGCTACCTCGGGGCGCATGGGCAGGCCTCGAATGCTGGTGGCCCTGCCTACCACCCCGACGGCCTGCCCCTGGAGGAGGGCCTGGTCGAGCTGATCACCGACGCGTCGAGCGCGCCGGGCGAGCGTCATGCGCATCTTGCGGACCATGTCGGCGAGGTCGCCGTCCTCGCCTGGCGCGGATTCCCCAAGCACCCGGACACCGAAACCTCGGGCGTTGGCTGGATCCGGGCGGTCGAGTGGGTGCCGTACCAGCGCTCCACATTCGTGAGTCCAGCGTTCGCCGGGTACGTCTCGGGCCACAGCACGTTCAGCCGGGCCGCGGCCGAGCTGCTGACCTCGTTCACCGGCAGCGAGTACTTCCCCGGTGGCCTGTTCGAGCACGAGCTCCCTGCCGGGGAGCTCATCCACGAGGAGGGGCCCGCCGAGGACATCAAGCTCCAGTGGGCGACGTACGCCGACGCGGCCGACCAGGCCGGCCTCTCTCGCCTCTACATGGGGATCCACATCGCTCCCGACGACGTGGAGGGACGTCGGATCGGATTCACCTGCGGCGAGGAGGCGTGGGCGCTCGCCACCGGATACTTCGCGGGTAGCGCGCGCGACTGACACCGGGCGCCCGTGTCAGCCCTGCCTGCTCGCCGGCGCCGGCGTGAGGAGGCGTTCGACCACGCGTAGGTTCCCGACCGCGTCGGTCGGCGGCACCGGCACCGGGCGATCCTCCAGCACGGCGGCCGCAAACGCCTCCGCCTCGATCGCGTACGGATCGGCCGGCTCGAAGAGCATCGTCTGGGTGTTCGGGGCTACCGGCGGATCGCCCCCGGAGGTCACGTAGATGCGCGTCGGCAGATCGGGTGGGATGTTGAACGGGATCTCGATCGAGATGCGGCCGGACGTCCCATAGATGTCCACCCGCTGGTCGTCCTCGGCGCGCGTCGAGCAGGTGAAGCTCGCCAGCGCGTCGCCGAAGCCGAGGATCCCGCTGGCCACCACGTCCGTGCCGTTCACCGGGTCGCGCACCACGATCCCCTCCACGCTGGTCGGCTCGCTGCCGAACAGCATCCGCGACAGGTTCACCGCGTAGCAGCCGATGTCGTAGAGCGCGCCGCCCCCGGACGCGAGAACGTTGCGAATATTGGCCGGGTCGTCGTTGTAGAAGGAGAACCAGCTCTGCACGGCCGTCAGCCGGCCGATGCGACCGGAGTCGACGAGCTCGCGAGCCGCAATCCAGGATGGGTGGAGGCGGTACATGAAGGCCTCCATCAGCCGAACGGAGGCACGGTCGGCCGCATCGATCATGCGCTCGACGTCGCGAGCGGTCGTCGCCAGCGGCTTCTCGCAGAGGACGTGCTTCCCGGCCTCCGCCGCGGCGATCGACCAGGTCGCGTGGAGATGATTCGGCAGCGGGACGTACACGGCGTCCACCTCGGGATCGGCGAGAAGCGCCTCGTACGAGCCGTGCGCCGTCGGAATCCCAAGCTCCTTCGCCGCGCGCTCCGCCAGCGAGGGATCGCGCGAGGCGATGGCGATGACCTCGCAGTTGGGCGCTCGCTGGATGCCGGGAATCACTTTCGTCCGCGCGATCACCGCGGTCGACAGGACCCCCCACCGCAGATGCCTCACGCATCGACCTCCGATCCCTTGACACGTTCCACGCCATGTAAGAGTCTACGACAAACATTTGAAAGAGAGGAAAACAAATCGTCGTGATCTCGACGCGGGAGGCCGTCGGGCAGCGGAGCGAGACGGTCCGTAGATCGAACCTGAGCGCGATCGTTCGTGAGCTGCACCTGCGCGGTCCGCTCTCGCGCTCAGAGCTGGTCGCCCACACCGGCCTCACGCGCAGTGCCATCCGCGGCCTCATAGGCGAGCTCGTCGCCGGCGGCCTGGTGACCGAGACTCCCAGCGAACCGGCCGGCACGCCCGGCCGCCCCTCTCCGCTGGTCCATCCGGACCCACGGAGTGCCGTAGTCATCGCGCTCGAGGCGAACGTCGACTCGCTCGCCGTCGCGCGGGTCGGGTTCGGCGGCATCGTGGATCGGCTCGTCCGCGTCGATCGACCGCGCGCTCACGTGACGCTGCCCGCAATCGTCGCGGACCTGGTGGAGCTGGCCCGTCCGCTGTTGCCACATGACGCGCACTTGGTGGGGATCGGCGTTGCCGTCGCGGGCGTCGTTCGCCGGACCGACGGCATGGTCCGGCTGTCTCCCAACCTCGGGTGGCGCGACGAGCCGTTCGGCGAGCGATTGGCCAGAGCACTGCCGAGCTCGGTTCCGGTGTCGGTCGCCAACGAGGCCGACCTCGGCGGACTGGCGGAGCACCGGCGTGGCGCGGCGATCGGTGCGGCCGACGTTGTCTACGTGACGGGCGAGGTCGGGGTCGGGGGCAACGTCATCATGGACGGAAAGCCGCTCGTAGGTTCAGCGGGCTATGCCGGCGAGATCGGCCACATGGCGGTGAACCCCGTCGGGACGGCATGTGGCTGCGGCTCGTTCGGATGCTGGGAGACGGAGATCGGCGAACGCGCGCTGCTGATGCGGGCGGGCCGTCCACCTGGCGGCGGCCGGCAGGCGGTCGACGGGCTGATCGCCGCGGCCGTGGCGGGAGACGCGGACGCGCTGGCGAGCCTCGAGCACGTCGGCCTCTGGCTGGGCATCGGCCTCGCCTCGCTCGTGAACGTTTTCAATCCCACCCTCGTCGTCCTGGGGGGGATTTTCGAACGCATCCACCCGCACGTCGCGGCGACCGTCGAGGCCGTACTGGACCGACGCGCGCTAGGCGCCTCCCGCGATCTGATCCGGGTCTCCCCGGGATCGCTGGGAGTGGACGGTCCGCTGATCGGTGCGGCCGAACTCGCCTTCGAGCCGATGCTCGTCGATCCGGCCGCCCGACTCACAGCCGTTCGCGCCCCCCCGACGCTGGCGAGCGCGTGATGGGACCCATCCGAGCGACGCATGAAGCGCGACGAGGAGGGGCTTGACAGGAGAGTAGCCTACTGCGAGGACCCGCCATCGGGGATGGCTCAGCAGGGAATCTTGAACCGAGGAGAGCACCCATGTCCAATCGGAGGGTCGCGGCAGGTTTGGGCACGATTGCCCTGGTCCTGGCCGCGTGCAATGGGGGCGCCACCCCATCGGAGCCGGCCGGGTCGCAGCCCGCCGGGTCGCAGCCGGCGGCGTCCGGGTCGGCGGGCGCGGGCGGCGACTGCACGGTGGCAGTGTCGTGGAACAACTTCCAGCAGCCGCGCTGGGCGGCGAAGGACAAGCCGAACATCCAGGAAACGGTCGAGGCGGGCGGCGGGACCTACATCGACGCCGATGCCAACCTCGACACCGTCCAGCAGCTGACGGATGTTGAGACGTTGATCGGGCAGGGGGCGGACGTCCTGATCCTGCTCGCTCAGGACACCGCCGGGGTTGGCCCGGCGCTCGAGACGGCTGCCAACGCCGGGGTTCCGGTCATCGCCTACGACCGCCTGATCGAGGATCCCAGCGTGCTCTACATCACGTTCGACAACGTGGGCGTCGGCAGGGCGGAGGCCGAGGCGATGTTCGAGGCCGTGCCGGAGGGCAACTACGTCCTCATCAAGGGCGACCCCGGCGACCCGAATGCCTCCACCTTCCTGCCCGCGGGCTGGGATGAGGCAGGCCTCCAGGACAAGATCGATTCGGGCGAGATCACCATCGTCGCCGACCAGTTCACCGACGCGTGGGACACGCAGACGGCGCAGAACAACATGGAGGCGATCATCGACTCGGCGAACGCCGACGGGATCGAGATCGATGCCGTCCTGGCGGAGAACGACTCCACCGCGCTCGGCGTGGTGGCGGCCCTGCAAGCCAAGGGCTACGACCCGATCCCGGTCAGCGGCCAGGACGGTGACACGGCCAACCTGCAGAACGTGGCGAAGGGTCTCCAGTACGTCGACGTCTGGAAAGACGCCAACGAGTTGGGCAAGGTCGCGGGCGCCGCGGCTCTGCAGCTGTGCGAGGGAGCGGACATGGCGTCGCTGACCATCCCCGACGGGTTGATCAACGAGGACGTCGCTCCGGAGGCGGGCCTCACCGCCGCGGAATTCACGACTCCGGGACCGGACGGTGAGCCGGATTCGGGCGACGAGAATGTCGTCACGTCGTTCATCCTCCAGCCGCAGCCCATCACGGCCGAGAATCTGGACCTCATTCTCGACTCGGGATGGCTCACCAAGGACGTCCTCTGCGAGGGCGTCGACCCGGCCTCGGCACCGGCCGCCTGCCAGTAGGCGACTAGCCGAGACGACCCTGATGACGCCCTGCGTCGCGGCACGGCCCCGGCGCAGGGCGCCTCCCGATTCCCGCCAACGAGGGGCTCATCTATGGCAGATGCCCTGACGAGCGCTCCCGCCCCAGCTCAGGAGTCCAATCGCGGCTCACACCGGCTTCGCGGGGCGGTGGCTGCGACCGAAGTCGACCTGCGGTTGTTCGGGATGCTCATCGCGCTGACGGGCATCCTGATCGGCTTCCACATCATGTCCGGCGGGAAGCTCATCCAGCCGGCGAACATGGTCACCCTCATCGTGCAGGCGTCCGGTGTCGCGATCATGGCCACCGGCATGGTTCTCATCATCGTGTCGCGGAATATCGACCTCTCCGTCGGCTCGATCGTCGGCGTGGTGGCCATGTCCTACGCCCTGCTGATGACCGATTGGCTGCCCGCCCTCGGCCTCGGCCTGGACAACCCGTTCCAATGGCTGGTGGCGCTTGCCGTCGGGCTCGGCATCGGGGGGCTCATTGGGGGCTTCCAGGGCTTCCTCATCGCCTATGTCGGCATCCCGTCCTTCATCGTGACCCTCGGTGGCCTCCTGTCGCTTCGCGGCTCGGTCTGGCTGTTGTCGAGTGGTGCCGCGGTTTCGGGGCTGCAGACCGAATTCCGAAAGATCGGCGGCGGCGTGATGGGCTCGATCGGTGAGACGGCGACATGGGTGGTGGCGGGTGCCGCCTGCCTCGCCATCATCGGCCTGAACGTCTACAACCGCCGGCAGCGGCAGCGCTTCGGCTTCCCGGTGCGGCCCATGTGGGCCGAAACCCTGCTCGGCGCGATCGGCTGTGCAGCGGCGATCGGCCTGTCGGCCTTTGCGAACTCGAACTACCTGCCGCCAGGCCTGGCCACGCAGTACGCCCTGGAGAACGGGATCACCGAGCCGGCCGGCGGCCTGAAGATCCCCCTCGGCTTCCCTTGGCCGATCCTGCTCGTCATGGGTGTGGCTCTCGCCATGACCTTCCTGGCGAGCCGCCGCCGCTTTGGCCGCTACGTGTACGCGTACGGCGGAAACCCCGATGCCGCCGAGCTGGCCGGCATCAACACGCGCTGGACGATCATGAAGACCTTCATCCTCATGGGCGTGCTGTGCGCCATCGCCGCCGCGATCGGCTCCGCGCGGCTCAACGGGGCCACCCTAGATGTGGGCCAGAGCGACGAGCTGTACGTCATCGCCGCCGCGGTGGTCGGCGGGACCTCATTCGCCGGGGGCATCGGCACCATCCCCGGAGCCGTTCTCGGCGCCTTCGTCATGCAGTCGCTTGCCTACGGATTGAGCTTCAATGGCGTGAACTCCCCGACGCAGAACGTGGTCGCCGGAATCGTGCTGATCATCGCGGTCGGATTCGACACCTACACCCGCAGGAGGGGATCGACCCGATGAGCGAGGCGCTGACGGCAGCACCCGACCGGGTGCCGCTGGTCGAGATGCGGAACATTCGGGTGGCGTTCGGCGGTGTCCGTGCCGTCGATGACGTGAGCATCTGGCTGCACGCTGGCGAAGTGATGGGCCTCGTCGGCGGCAACGGCGCGGGCAAGTCGACGCTCATGCGGGCGCTGTCGGGCGCGCATCGGGCCGACTCGGGCCAGATCCTGGTCGACGGGCAGCTGCAGACGATCAGCAACCCGCACGATGCGAAGGTGCTCAACATCGAGTGCATCTACCAGACGCTGGCTCTGGCGGACAACGTCGACGCCCCCTCGAACGTGTTCCTCGGACGGGAGATCACTTCCTCGTGGGGCACGCTCGATGACGGCGCCATGGAGGACGCCACACGCAAGGTGATGGGACGCCTGAACCCGAACTTCAGGCGCTTCAAGACGCCGGTTCGATCGCTGTCCGGTGGACAGCGACAGGCGGTGGCCATCGCGCGGGCGGTGTACTTCAACGCCAGGATCATGATCATGGATGAGCCGACCGCGGCTCTCGGCCCGGCCGAGACGGCGCAGGTCCGCGACCTCGTCCGGCAGCTCAAGAACGAAGGGATCGGCATCTTTCTGATCAGCCACGACATTCACGACGTGTTCGACCTCTCTGACCGGATCAGCGTCATGTATCACGGCCGGCTGGTGGACACGGTGGACAAGGAGGCTGTGACTGCCGACGAGGTGCTCGCCATGATCATCCTCGGCAAGAAGCCCGAGGAAGCGTCGCACCAGGAGCTTGCCGAGTTCCAGATCGGCGAGGTCGCGTCCTCCTGAGCCCGCCGGACCGGGCAGAACCCGCCTCGGCGAGCGACGGCCGCAACGAGCCGATCGTCCGGGCTTGAGGCCTCGAGGCCCGTGGTAGGGTAGCGCGCGCGGCGCAGGTGCCCTGAGGCACCGCATCCGCACATCTCGGCGTCCGTCCTGTTCGTGCCCGGGCCGGCGATCACATGCACCAACACGAGAGGGACCTTGGGACTCTTCGACGGCCTGCTCGGCCTCCTCAGTCACGACGTCGGCATCGACCTCGGCACGGCCAACACGCTCGTCACGGTGCGCAACCGCGGCATCGTCATCAGCGAGCCATCAGTGGTCGCCATGGACACGCGCTCGAAGCGGGTGCTGGCCATCGGCGCCGAGGCGAAACGCATGGTCGGTCGCACCCCGGCCAACATCGTCGCCATCCGCCCTCTGCGCGACGGGGTCATCAGCGACTTCGACGTGACCGAGCAGATGATCCGCTACTTCATCAACAAGGTCCATGATCGATACGCCCGCATCCCGCGCCCACGCGTCCTGGTGGGCATCCCGTCCGGCGTCACCGAGGTGGAGAAGCGGGCCGTCCGCGACGCGACCGTCAACGCCGGGGCGCGCTGGGCCCGGCTCATCGAGGAGCCCATGGCGGCCGCCATCGGCGCCGGCCTGCCGGTGAGCGAGCCCTCGGGCAGCCTCATCGTCGACATTGGCGGCGGGACCACCGAAGTGGCCGTGATCAGCCTCGGCGGCATCGTGGTGAGCCGATCGGTGCGCATCGGGGGCGACGAGATGGACACCGATATCGTCAGCTTCGCGCGCCGCGAGTACAACCTGTTGATGGGCGAGCGCACCGCCGAGGAGATCAAGATCGCGGTGGGATCGGCCTATCCGGTCGAGGAGGACAAGCGCACGACCACATTCCGCGGTCGGGACCTGCTCACCGGCCTGCCGCGCAGCGTGGAGGTCGGCAGCGACCAGATTCGCGAGGCGCTCGAGCCGTCGATCGTGCACATCGTCGAGGCCATCAAGGAGACGATCGAGGAGACCCCGCCGGAGCTCGTGGCCGACATCATGGACCAGGGGATCGTGCTGGCCGGCGGCGGCGCCCTGCTGGCGGGCCTCGACCGACGCGTGGCCGAGGCCACCCAGATGCCGGTCCACATCGCCGACGACCCGCTGACCTGCGTGGTGCGCGGCACGGGGCGAGTGCTGGAGGAGCTCGATCAGCTTGAGCGCGTGCTGGTCAGCGAGCAGTTCACCCGCGCGCCGCGCTGACGCGAGGGAGCGCGGATGTACGGGCCGTCCAGCCCGAACCGACGCAGACGGGCAGGACTCTGGTTCGCGGCCTTCACGATCGCCAGTCTGCTCATGCTGCTGGTCAGCTCGACGGAGCAGGCGCTCACCCTGCAGAGGGTGACGACCCGAGCCCTCGACCCGGTGCGAGGGACGATCAGCGGGATCGGCTCCGGGGTGGCCGGCGTGTTCGGCACCATCGGCGAGATCGACCGCCTGCGCAGCGAGAACGATCGGCTGCGCATCCAGCTCTCCGGGGCCGAGCAGCGCGTCGCCGAGCTGACCGAGGCGGCGCGCGAGAACGAGCAGCTGCGGCAGCTGCTCGGCATCACCGACGCGCTCGCCATGGAGCTGCTGCCGGTGCGCATCATCAGCCGCGACCCATCGAACTTGACCTGGGAGGTGGGCGTCGACGCCGGGACCGATCACGGGATCCGGACCGGCATGCCGGTCGTCGGAAACGCGGACGGCGCGGGCGCCCTGGCCGGGACCGTGATCGCGGTCACGGAGGACACGGCGCGCGTGCGCTTCATCGTCGACACCCGCTCGGTGGTGATCGCCGTCGACCAGGCGAGCCGGGCGCTCGGCGAGATCCGTGGCCAGCCGGGAGGCCAGCTGGTGATGGTCAACGTGCCCGTCACCGAGACCCTCGAGCTCGGGGGCACCATCGTGAGCGCAGGCCTGACCTTCGGCGAGGAGGCGAGCCGATATCCGGGCGCGCTGCTCATCGGCCGCATCCAGGCGGTCGAGCCGGACTCGAACGCTCTGACCCAGACAGCCTTCGTGCGTCCGGCCATCGACTTCCCGAGCGTGGAGCGGCTGCTGGTGGTGCTCGAGTTCAGCCAGGGCTGAGCTCCAAGTAGAATGTCCAGCCCCAAGGAGATCGCATGACCGAGCGTACGAACGTGCGCATTCACGCCACGGCCGAGGTCGCGGACGATGCTCTCATCGGTCCGGGCACGAGCGTCTGGAACCAGGCGCAGGTCCGGGAGCGTGCTCGCATCGGCGCCGAGTGCATCATCGGCAAGAACGTGTACGTCGATGTCGACGTGGTCGTCGGTGACCGATGCAAGATCCAGAACAACGTCAGCCTCTTCCACGGAGTGACGGTCGAGGACGGGGTCTTCATCGGTCCCCACGTGTGCTTCACCAACGACCGGCTGCCGCGCGCCATCAATGCCGACGGCTCACTCAAATCCGATGAGGACTGGGAGGTCTCGCCGATCCTGGTGCGCCGCGGCGCCGCGATCGGCGCCAACACCACCATCCTGCCGGGCGTGACGATCGGCGCGTGGGCCATGGTCGGAGCGGGGAGCGTCGTGACTCGCGACGTGCCGGACCGCGAGCTGGTGGTCGGCAATCCGGCACGGCGGCTGGGGAGCGCCTGCGCCTGCGGCAACGCCCTGCGCGACGACGAGGACGGCGCGCCGTTCCGTGGCAGGTGCCCGCGCTGCGGCGGCGCGGTGCCCCCGGACCCGGCGGGAGACGCTGCGTGAAGGTCCTGACCGTGGTCGGCGCCCGCCCACAGTTCGTGAAGGCGGCGCCGGTGAGCCGCGCGCTGCGCGCGGCACATCGCGAGATCCTGGTTCACACCGGCCAGCACTACGACGAGGCGATGAGCGCCTCGTTCTTCCGTGACCTGGAGCTACCCGAGCCGGACGTCAACCTGGAGGTCGGCAGCCGCAGCCATGGCGCCATGACCGGCGAGATGCTGCGCCGCCTGGAGCCGGTGATCCTCGAGCACGAGCCGGATGCGGTGCTCGTGTACGGCGACACGAACTCGACGCTGGCTGCCGCGGTGGTGGTGGCGAAGCTGGCATTTCCCGACGGCCGGCGGCCATGGCTGGCGCACGTGGAGGCCGGGCTGCGCTCGTTCAACCGCCGCATGCCGGAGGAGCGCAACCGGATCGTGGCGGACCACCTGTCCGACGTCCTCCTCGCCCCGACCGGGACGGCCATGGAGAACCTCGCCCGTGAGGGCCTCGCCGAACGGGCCGAGCTGGTCGGCGACGTCATGGTCGACGCCCACGCCTGGGCCGTCGAGCGCGCCGCGGACCGCCTCCCGGCGGAGGCTCGCGGGCTCGATCGGTTCGTGCTCCTCACGCTGCACCGTGCGGAGAACGTGGACCACCCGGCGCGCCTGCGTGCGATCCTCGAGGGGATGGCCATCGAACACACCGTCATCTTCCCGGTGCACCCACGCACCCGGGCGGCGCTCGGCGGTGCGCCGCTGCCGGCGAACGTGATCCCGATCGATCCGGTCGGCTATCTGGAGATGGTCGCGCTCGAGTCGCGCGCCAACGCCATCGCCACCGACTCGGGCGGCGTGCAAAAGGAGGCGTACCTGTCCGGCGTGCCGTGCATCACCCTGCGCTCCGAGACCGAATGGGTCGAGACGGTGCACGCCGGCTGGAACCGCGTCGCCGGCGCGGACCCGCGCGCCGTGATGGACGCCCTGGCCGACGCGGCGTTCATGAACCGAGACCGACCCCGCCCGCGGCTGTACGGCGACGGGCAGACAGCGGACCGGATCGTGGCGGCGCTTGAGCGACAGCAGCCGCTCGGGCCGGACGCCCGCACACCACAGGAGGCAACCGCATCGTGATCCCGATCGCTCGCCCGCAGATGGGCGATGAGGAGAAGCAGCGCGTCTGGGAGGCCATGGCGTCCGGGTCGCTGGCCCAGGGCCCGAGGGTCCGCCAGCTGGAGGAGGAATTCGCCGCCTTCGTCGGAGCCGGCCACGCGGTCGCCACCAGCTCGGGCACCACGGCGCTGCACCTTGCGCTGCTCGGCTACGGGATCGGCCCGGGGGACGAGGTGGTCACCGTCCCGTTCACGTTCATCGCCAGCGCGAACAGCGTGCTCTACACCGGTGCGCGCCCGGTCTTCGTCGACATCGGCGAGCAGGACTTCTGCATCGATCCGGCACTCATCGAGTCGGCCATCACGCGGCACACGAAGGCGATCATGCCGGTCAGCCTGTACGGGCAGCCGGCGGACATGGAGGCGGTGACCGAGATCGCCGAGCGGTACGGCCTGGCCGTCATCGAGGACGCCGCCCAGGCGCATGGCGCCGCCATCGGCGACCGGAAGAGCGGGACCTGGGGTGCCGGCGCGTTCAGCTTCTACCCGACCAAGAACATGACCACCGGCGAGGGCGGCATGCTGACCACCCACGACGGGGAGCTCGCCGCGCGAGTGCGACTGCTGCGCGAGCACGGCATGAAGGTGCGCTACCACCATGACGTGGTCGGGTACAACTTCCGCATGACCGACATCGCCGCAGCCATCGGCCTGGCCCAGCTGCCGAAGCTGGCCAGCTACAACGAGCGGCGTGGCACCATCGCGGCGCGTTACGACGCCGAGCTGCGCGGCGTGATCACGCCATCCGTTCGGCCGGGGGTGACGCACGTGTACCACCAGTACACGCTGCGCGTGAACGAGCGCGATGCATTCGCCGAAGCCCTCAAGGCGCGCGGCGTCGGGAGCGCCATCTACTATCCGATCCCGGTGCACCGGCAAAAGCCGTTCCTGGCCCTGGGCTATGGCGACGAGCCCTTGCCGATCACGGATCGGCTGACCGCCGAGGTGCTCAGCATCCCGGTCCACCCGTCGCTCAGCGACGAGGAGGTCGAATCGGTCATCGAGGCCGTGAATGCCACCGCCGCCGAGCTCGGCCCGCTGGAGGCGGGCGCGGTCGCCGGATGACCGAGCAGGAGCAGCGCCCGCTGCGCGCCGGCGTCGTGGGCCTCGGCATGATGGGCCGCAACCACGTGCGCGTGTGGGACGAGTCGGTGCCGGGGGTCGAGCTGGTGGCGGTCGCCGACCCCGACCATGCCGCGGTCGAGCGCGCCACCTCCGGCCGCCGCGCCAGGGGTTACGAGGATCCCGACCGCATGTTCGCCGAGGAGGAGCTCGATCTGGTCAGCATCGTGGCCCCCACCAGCCTGCACCTGCCGGTGACGCTGGGCGCGCTGCGTGCCGGGGCGAACGTCCTGGTCGAGAAGCCGATCGCGGCAACCCGTGAGGAGGCGACCGCCATGATCGCGGCTGCGCGCGACGTTGGGCGGATGCTCACCGTTGGCCATATCGAGCGCTTCAACCCGGCCATCCGGGAGCTGCATCGGCGCCTCGCGGCTGGGGAGCTGGGCCGCGTCTTCCAGATCAGCGCCACCCGGCTCGGCCCGTTTCCGGCGCGCATCCGCGACGTCGGCGTCGTCGTCGATCTGGCCCCGCACGACCTGGACATCATGCGCTTCCTGGTCGGGTCGGAGCCGATTCGGCTCTACGCGGAGGCGGAGCGGCGCATTCACACCGAGCACGAGGACCTCTTCAACGGAATCATGAAGTTCGAGAACGGGGTGATCGGCATCCTCGACATCAACTGGCTGACCGCCACCAAGCGGAGGACCCTGACGGTGACCGGCGAGCGCGGCTTCTACGTCGCCGACTACATCGCGCAGGACCTCGTCTTCTACGCCAATCCCAACGCGAACCAGACCTGGGAGAACCGCGGGGCCGATCGGTTCGGCGCCCCGATCAGCTCGGTGGCCGAGGGCGAGATGACGCGCCACACGATCCGCCGCGCCGAGCCGCTCACCGTCGAGCTCGACGAGTTCGCTCGCGCCGTGCGCGACGGAGGCCCGCCACCGGTCGATCCGCACGACGCCATGGTTGCCCTGCTGCTGGCACGCTCCATGGTGCAGTCGGCACTCACCGGACAGGCCATCGGCGGCGCGGCGCTGGCGGAGGTGGTGGCATGAGGATCGCCGTTGTCGGCCTCGGCCATATCGGTCTGCCGCTGGCCGTGCAGTACGCCTCGCGCGGCCACGACGTCGTCGGCGTCGACCTGGACACCGGCATCGTGGAGACGCTCAACGCCGGCGAGTCCCCACACCGCGACGAGCAGGCGCTCATCGACCGGGTCCCGGAGCTGGTCGCCGCCGGCCGCCTGCGAGCAACGACGTGGGAGGACCCGACCGGGGTCCGCGAGGCCGAGGCGGTGGTCGTGATCGTCCCGGTCGTGGTCGACGCGCAGCGGCAGATCGACTTCGGGCCGATCGACGCGGCGACCCGCGACATCGCCGCCAGCGTCCGCTCCGGCACGCTCGTCATCTACGAGACCACCCTGCCGGTCGGCACCACTCGGACGCGCTTCGGACCGATGCTGGCCGAGCCGAGCGGCCTGGCCCTGGACGAGGAGCTGTTCCTGGCCTTCAGCCCGGAGCGTGTGCTGGTGGGCCGCGTCTTCCTCGACCTGCGGCGTTATCCGAAGATCGTGGGTGGCACCAGCCAGGAGAGCACGCGCCGGGCGGTGGCCTTCTACGAATCGGTCCTTGACGAGGGCACTGAGGTACGGGCGGTGGCCAGCGCGGAGGCGGCCGAGATGACGAAGCTGGCGGAGACGACGTACCGCGACGTGAACATCGCCTATGCCAACGAGCTGGCGCGCTACGCGTCGCGCCACGGCATCAACGTGAGCGAGGTCATCGACGCCGCCAACTCGCAGCCGTACAGCCACATCCATCAGCCGGGCGTCGGGGTCGGCGGCCACTGCATTCCGGTCTATCCACACTTCCTGTTCAACGACGATCCGGAGCTGCGCATGCCCCCGCTGGCGCGCGAGATCAACGAGAGCATGGGCGCCTTCACCGTGGACGTCATCGAGGATCACATTGGCTCGCTGGACGGCCAGAATGTCCTCGTGCTCGGCGTTGCCTACCGCGGGGACGTGCGCGAGGACGCGTTCAGCTCCGCCTTCCTGCTGCGCGACGAGCTCCTGGCGGCCGGAGCCAGCGTCTACGGCCACGATCCCTACTACGACGCCGATCATCTGCGCGACCACGGCTTCGAGCCCTATGACCTCGAGGCTCCGGAGCCGATCCGCGTGGCGGTTCTCCAGGCCGCCCACGAGGCGTACCGGGAAATGGTGCCGGGCGCCATCCCGGGGCTGGAGCTGTTCGTCGACGGGCGCAACGCCATCGATCGCGAGCCGTTCGACCGGGCAGGGGTCGGGTATGTCGGCATCGGGCGCTGAGGCGTCGCCCGATACCCCGGCGGTCGGTCTGGCGGCCGGCCGCGGGGTGTGGGTGGTGGTCCCGACCTACAACGAGCGCGAAAACCTCGAGCCGCTGGCGGCGGCCATCCTGGCGGCACTCCCGGAGGCATCGCTGCTGGTGGTCGACGACGCCTCTCCGGACGGCACGGGCACGCTGGCCGACACGATCGCCTCGCGGGAGACGCGGGTGTCCGTGCTGCACCGTGCCGGCAAGGAAGGGCTGGGGGTCGCCTACCGTGACGCATTCCGCTGGGTCCTGGAGCGGCCCGGCGCGCGCGCCGTCGTCCAGATGGATGCCGACTTCAGCCACGATCCCGCCACCCTTCCACGATTGCTGGCGCCGCTCATGCGCGACGCCGACCTGGCGCTGGGCACGCGCTACATGCCCGGCGGCAACACGGTCGGCTGGGCCTGGCATCGCCGGCTCATCAGCCGAGCGGGGACGATCTTCGCGCGCACCGTGCTGCTCCTGCCGTATCGCGATTTGACCGGCGGATTCAAGGCCTGGCGGCGCGAGCTGCTCGACGCCATCCGGCTGCGCGAAACCTCCGGCTCGGGCTATGGCTTCCAGATCGAGACGACCTGGTGGGCGCATCGGCGTGGCGCGCGCATCGTCCAGGTGCCGATCGTCTTCCGCGAGCGCGTGAACGGTGCCTCGAAGATGACGGGCGGAATCGTGGGCGAGGCGTTGCTGCTCGTGCTCCGGCTTCGGTTCGGCGCGATCCGCGAGGCCCTCGCGCGTTCCTGAGCCGTTCGAATGTGTGCGCGCGACCACGGCATCAGCTAGCATGGCGCCTCGCGTCGCCCGGCGGCCGAGAGGGCCGCAGCCGAGCCGCTGCATGACCATGAGCCGATGAGCTTTCGATCCCGTCCCGTCTTCGACCGCAAGCATCGCCCGCGCTGGCAGGATGAGCTTCGCACCCAGCAGCTGACCGTCATCGCCTTCGCGGTGGCGATCGCGCTTGCCGTGGGCATTTTCGGCGCC
This sequence comes from Chloroflexota bacterium, assembly GCA_030862645.1. GTDB lineage: Bacteria > Chloroflexota > Limnocylindria > QHBO01 > QHBO01 > JACDBZ01. Next base: position 13,854 of record JALZDF010000115.1, on the reverse strand, counting down.
GCCGCCTGGAACGGCTACTGGGAGGCCCATTTCCGGCCCGTTGCCGCGGTGGCCGGTTCCACTTTCGACCGGTCGGACCTCGATGAACGCAAGCGGATCATGGTGGCAGAGGCCTCGGCCACGATCGCGGATCTCCAGGCACAGATGGGCGGCCCGCGGGACCAGATCATCCAGCAGCAGATCGACCAGATCAGCCTCGACCTGAACAGCATCGACACAAACGCCGCCGATGCGCTCGTGCAGAGCGCCGTGCTCGCGGCACGGGCCGGCGACTTCGGCGTCAGGGTCAGCGATGACGAGCTCGAGACGGGCCTGGCCGAGCGGTTCGCTCTCGACGAGCTGGTGCGGGCGCAGCTGATCCTGGTCAACGCCCTCCCGGACGACGCGGAGCCCGACGCAGAACCAACCGACGCCCAGCGCGAGGCGGCTCGGGAGGAGGCGCAGGCAGCTCGCGATCGGCTCGACGCTGGCGAGGAGTTCGCGACGGTGGCCGGCGAGGTGAGTGATGACTTCACCGCCCAGAGCGGCGGGCTGCTCGGTTGGTTCCCGGCCGACGACGCGGCCTACGGCGAGTACTTCGACCTGGTCGGGGACGCCGGGGAGGGGGATCTCGTCGGACCGGTCGAGACCGGGAGGGGGTACGCGGTGCTGGAGGTGCTCGGCCGACGCCAGGCGACCACCCAGAGCCCGCTGCGCGAGCTGCTGGCGGAGCAGGGCATCGACGACGCGACGTATCGGCGATTCGTGCGGGGCGAGCTGCTGGTGGACGCCTTTCGCGACTACTTTGGAGAGAAGGTCGTCAGCTCGCCGACTGCGCAGCGCCGAGTCGCGCAGATCTTCATCGCGGCCGTCACCGAGGCGGTCGTGCCGCAGGAACGGGCCCGCCACGTCCTCATCAATCCGCTCCCGGAAGACGCGGCCGAGGACGCCGAGGCCACCGACGAACAATGGGCCGCCGCCCTGACGGAGGCGGAAGACGTCCACGAGCAGCTGTCGGCGGAGGATCCGGACTGGTTCGCCATCGCCGAGGAACACAGCGACGACACCGGCTCCGGCGCCCGTGGTGGCGATCTCGGCTGGTACGACCCCGCGGCGTCGCCGTACGTCGCGGAGTTCGCCACCGCGCTCGAGGGCCTGGAGGTCGGCGAGCTGAGCGAGCCGGTGCGCAGCGAGTTCGGCTACCACGTCATCCAGAAGACCGGCGAGCGGCTCAGCCCGCAGGCGCAGGCGGCCGACCTGGTCGAGCAGCTGCGCGCCGATCCGGACAGCTTCGCCGAGGTGGCCACCATGGTCAGCGAGGACTACGCCACGGCCCAGGAAGGCGGTGAGCTCGGCTGGGTCGCCCCGTATCAGCTCGACGAGGCGCTGGAGGAAGTCGTATTCGGGCTCGACGAGGTGGGGGAGATCAGCGAGCCGTACGATGGCGGCACCGAGGGCATCACCATCTACCAGCTCCTCGAGCTCAGCGACAGCCGCGAAATCGAGGAGGATCGCCTCGAAGAGATCCGCTCGAGCGGCTTCGAGCGCTGGCTCGAGCAGGAGGTGCGCGCACCGGTCGAGACCTGGATCGACCCGCAGTTCGCTTCCTCCACAGCCGCCTGAGCCGATGAGCGCCGGCGCCTCGCGCGGCGTGGACGACCTGCTCGCCGCAGCGGGCGTCGATGCGGCGGACGGCATCCAGCTCGTCTCGGTCAACCGCTTGGCGGCCATCCCCTTCGATCCCTCCATCCACCTCGTTCTGCTGGCCGATGAGGCACCGGTGGCGCGAGAGGTGCTGCCCGGTCGACATGCGCGCCGCGGACCGCATGCCGTGCTCTCCGCGCTCTACCCCGCCGAGCACGAGGTCCTGCGCCTGCCGGAGCGATCACCGCATAGGCTCGACGGCCTAGACGACGAGCGGCTGGCTGCGGCCGCCTGGCTCGTTCCGGCGCTGGGCGCGGTGGAGAACCTGGCGAGCCCGCACGGCATGGCCGCCATCAGCGCCCGGCTGCGCGCGCCGGACGGCTGTCCCTGGGACCGGAAGCAGACCCATCTCAGCCTGCGCCCGTACTTGCTGGAGGAGGCGTACGAGACGGTCGATGCGATCGAGCAGGGCGGGCCCGCCGACCTGGCGGAGGAGCTCGGCGACCTGCTGCTGCAGGTCATCCTGCACGCCCAGTTCGCGGCCGAGGCGGGAAGCTTCGACCTGACCGACGTGTATCGGTCCATCGCCGGCAAGATCGTGCGTCGGCATCCGCACGTCTTCGGTCAGCTCGAGGTCGCCGGCGTCGAGCAGGTGCTCACCAACTGGGAGACGATCAAGGCCGATGAGCGCGCCGAGCGCGGCAAGCAGCAGGAGGGGGCCTTCGGCGGCGTCGCCCGCGCACTGCCGGCGCTGCCCGGCAGCCGCGAGATCCAGGAGCGGGCCTCGGCCCTCGGCTGGGACTGGGATGCGATCGAGGGCGTGTGGGAGAAGGTCCGCGAGGAGCTCGACGAGCTGCGCGCGGCGGCGACCGACGAAGAGCGCCTCCACGAGATGGGCGACGTCCTCTTCGCGCTCGTCAACCTTGCGCGCTGGATGAAGCTGGACCCCGAAGAGGCCCTGCGGACGGCGAACCATCGCTGGGTCGCCCGCTATCGCCGGGTCGAGGAGCTGGCCGCCAAGCGTGGCATCGAGCTCGCCGACCTCCCGCTGGCCGAGAAGGACGTCCTCTGGAACGAGGCGAAGGCCCGATGATCACTGGCCGCCGGGTCGCCATCGTCGTCCACGCCGTGTTCCCGGGTGACTCACGGGTGCGTCGCCAGAGTGACGCGCTCATCGACGCCGGCTACGAGGTCGACGTCATCTGCCTGCGCCAGCCGGGCCAGGCGTCCGAGGAGGTGCGCGGTCAGCTGCGTATCGTGCGACTGCCAGTGAACCGCCGCTTCATCGGCTTTGCCGGCCACATGGCCGAGTATGTCGCCTTCACCGCCATGGCCACCTGGAGCCTGGCGCGAGAGCACCGCCGGCGCGCCTACGACCTGGTCCAGGTGGCCACCGTGCCCGACTTCCTCAGCTTCGCGGCGATTCCCGAGAAGCTGGGTAAGGTGCCGCTCCTGCTCGACCTGCACGAGGACATGCCGGAGTTCTTCCGCGACCGGTTCGCCGGCTCGCTGCTGCGGCCACTGCGTCCGGTCGTGTCCGTCGTCAGCAGCGCCTCGGCCGCCGTGGCGGACCGGCTCATCACCGTCCACGAGCCGCTCCGCAGGCTCTCCATCGCGCGCGGCGTGGCGCCCGAGAAAATCGACGTGATCATGAACAGCGCGGACGGTCGCCTGTTCGACCCGTCTCGCCATGAGCGCCGTGCCTTCATGGCCGATGGGGAGCTCCGGCTCATCCACCACTCCAATTTCCAGCGCATCTACGGGCTCGACGTGGCGATCGAGGGCGTGGCGCGTCTCCGCCCGGGACTGAGCTGGCGGCTCGACGTCTATGGCGACGGCCCATGGCGGCCCGAGATCGAGGCGGCCATCGAGCGAACCGGCACGGCCGAAAAGGTCATCCTCCACGGCCGCGTGCCGATGGACGACCTGCCACACCTGCTGTCGGGGGCGGACATCGGCCTGGTGCCCTCCCTGCGCGAGCCCTACCTGGAGTACTCGCTCAGCACCAAGCTGCTCGAGTATGCCGCCATGGGCGTGCCAACCGTGGCAAGCGATTTGGCGACATTCCGCCACCACTTCACCGATGCGGCGCTCTGCTTCGTGCCGGGCGGTGACTCCGACGCGCTGGCGCGCGCCATCGAGGCCCTGGCCGACGACCCGTCGCGCACCACGGCCATGGGCCTCGAGGCGCGTCGACAGGCCGCCGCCTACGACTGGGAGGGTCAAAAGGCCCGCTACCTCGAGATCGTCGGCGAGCTGATCGGCTCCTGAGCGACGGTTCGGGCCATGACTCATCGGTGCGGGATGGGTGGACCATGGGGCCATAGGCGGCCTCCGCGAGCGTGGATAGGATCGGGTGCGGTGGCACTGCCCATCACCTCCATTGCCCGTCCCCAAGGAGCCCTTGTTGCGAGACCGAATCGCCGCCGCCGCCGTTGCCGCCATCACCCTTTCCATGGCCGTCCTGGTCGCCGGCCCCGCGCCGGCAGCAGCCGCCGCACCCAAAGTCGCCATCATCGTCGGCCCGGTCGCGGGCCTGACCGACACCTATCGCAGCATGGCCAACGAGGTCGCCACCGCCGCGACCGCCGCCGGCGCCACCGTCGTCAAGGCATATTCGCCGTCCGCCACCTGGGCCAACGTCAAGGCGGCCGTGAACGGCGCCAAGGTCATTGTCTATTTCGGCCACGGCAACGGCTACCCCAATCCCTACGGCTCGAGCGAGCTGACGGACCGATCCAACGGCTGGGGCCTCAATCGCACGACCACCAACGGGGACGGCGACAGCTGGTCGACCACGATGGCGTACTGCGGCGAGAAGGCACTCCTCGGAACGCTCACCTCCACCGACGGAACGCATCAGTGGAACTACTGCGGCGGCAAGACGAACACCGACGGCATCGCGCCGGCTCCGGGGTTCACCATGGTGTACGCCCAGGCGCACTACGCCCCCGGCTTCGGCGAGCGCTACACCAAGGAGACACCGCTCACCACCCTGACCGAGGCCCAGCAGCGGGTCCGTCACTACTCGACTCCGATCCTGCGGCTCGGCGGCTCGTACCTGGCCACCGCCTATGGCGACGCCGACGAGATCGTGTCGCGCGTCCTCACGCGGCCGACGACCTCCTATCGCGACATTTTCAAACAGGGTCGCGGCTACAGCCCGACCACCCTGACCGATGCGGCCCACGCCGACGTCGCCGGCTCCCGCGTGTGGGTCCAGCGCACCGCCATCAGTGGCCTCCACTTCGGGCAGCCTGACTACTGGTATGCGTTCGCCGGCGATCCGAACCGGACCCCGGGCGGCGCCTCCGTTCCGCCGCCACCCACGAGAGCGCCGAGCATGGAACGCCTGGCCGGCATCGACCGCTTTGCCACGGCGGCGGAGATCAGCGCAGCCACCTTCGAGCCCGGACTGGCCGTCGCCTACGTCGCCATCGGCTCGAACTTCCCCGATGCGCTGGCAGCCGGCGCCGCGGCGGCCCGGCGCGGAGGCCCGGTCCTGCTGGTGACGGCCAGCGGCATCCCTTCCGCCACCGCTGCCGAGCTCGCCCGCCTGCGGCCCACCTCGATCAAGGTCGTCGGTGGGCCGGGCGTGATCGCCCAGTCGGTCGTCGATGGCCTGCGAGACTACGCGACGAGCCGGACGGTCGAGCGGCTTGCCGGCGCCAATCGCTTCGCGACCGCAGCGCAGGTAAGCGCGAACACCTTCGCGGCCGGCGTGCCGGTCGCCTACGTCGCCACCGGCGCCAACTTCCCCGACGCGCTCGCGGGCGTCGCGGCGGCGGGGACCTCCGGTGGCCCGATTCTGCTCGTGAAGCCGAACGAGGTTCCCGCTGAGACGGCCGCGGAACTGAGCCGGCTGCGCGCGGGTCGCATCGTCGTGCTCGGCGCATCGGGCGTGGTCTCCAATGCCGTGGCATCCGCCCTTGCCCGCTATGCGACCAGTGGCAGTGTCACCCGCCTCTCCGGCGCCGACCGGTACGCAACGGCGGTCGCAATCTCGACCGGCACCTTCGCCAGCGGCTCGACGGTGTTCGTCGCCACCGGCGTCACATTCCCCGACGCCCTGGGCGGCGGGCCGGTGGCCGGGCGCTTGCCGGGCCCGCTGTTGCTGGTGCCAGGCACGACAGTGCCCTCCAGCGTGGCCACCGAGCTGCGCCGTATCGATCCCTCGACCGTCGTGATCCTGGGTGGTACGGGCGCCGTGTCCGCCAACGTCGAGGCGCAGATCGAGTCGATCCTCGCCGACTGAGCCAGTAGGGCCGGCATGGTCCGTAGGTACCATTGGGCGGTCGATGGCGGACGGGTAGGGTGCGGTGCGGTGTCGGCCCGCTGCGTCGACGCGCCATCCCGCCAGAAGGAATCCGATGCCGATCCGTCGCCTCCGCACGCTGCTCGTCCTGGTGTTCGCTGCCGCGCAGCTGACCGCTCCCACTGCCACGCGCGCTGCCGATCCGCCGCTCGGCGAGCCGGTGACCCTGCCCGACGGGACCGTGTTGCCGGCCATGCCGGCCGACCAGGTCGTGCCGTCGGTGCACGAGGAGATGCTCGACGAGCAGGGCGGTCTCGATGACGTTGACGGAACGGTGCCTGACGGGGGCGCCATCAACGCCCTGGCCGATGACGGCGGATCAGTCCAGGCGGCCGATCCGCTGATCACTGCCGAGGGCTCGGTCGCCGGCCCTGCCGGGGCCCTGCCGAATCGGCTCACCCACGAGGTGCTCGGCTTCCTGCCGTACTGGAAGCTGGATACCACCACGCGCAGCGCACTGCGGCTCGACCTGCTGTCCACGATCGCCTACTTCAGCATCGGAGTGCAGTCCAACGGCTACCTGGCGCGCGGACCCTCCACGACCCCGACGGTCGGATGGAAGGGCTGGACGTCGTCGGCCATGACGGAGGTCATCAACGCAGCCCATGCGCGGGGCGTTCGCGTCGTGCCGACCATCACGATGATGGCCTGGAATGGCGACTACACGGCCATGTCCACGCTGCTCAACAGCGCCTCCAGTCGCGCACGCCTGGTGGCCGACGTGGTCAAGGTCGTCGGCGAGCGCCGCGTCGACGGGGTCAACATCGACTTCGAGCCGGTCCCGTCCAGCCTGCGCTCGCAGTTCACGAGCCTCGTCCGCGCCATCAAGGCCGGCCTGGTGAACGCCAGGGTGGGCTCGTACGTCACCGTCGACACGATGGCCGGCGCCGCCACGTGGTCGACCGGCTACGACGTGGTCGGCCTGACGGCGAGCGGAGGTGCCGACGCGCTCATGGTCATGGCCTACGACTTTCACTACGCCGGCTCCGCGCGCGTCGGCGGCGTGGCGCCGATGGATAGCCCGTACATCTTCGACGCTCGCGACGCCATGCGCGACCATCTCAGGCGGGTGGCGCCCGGCAAGATCATCTGGGGAGTCCCGTACTACGGTCGTGCCTGGAACACGACGAGCGCATCACTCAACTCCACGGTGCGCTCGCCCGCCGAGAGCGTGGCCTTCAGCTACTACTGGCTGGATGGTGGGGAGCCGGCCGGCGGCAAGGTGCTGGCCCAGCGCTTCGGACGCAAGTGGGATCCCACCGGGCAGGTCCCGTGGTTCGTGTTCCGCGCTGGCGATGGTGGCTATCGGCAGGGCTACTACGACGATCCGACGTCGCTGCGCGCCAAGTACAACATGGTGATTGGTAACGACGCCGCCGGCATCGGCATCTGGACCCTCGGCATGGATACTGGCGTCAGGGACCTGTGGAACCTCATCGAGGACCGCTTCGTGCGGTCCCAGGTGCGCCTCGCCGGCGATGATCGGTACGGGACGGCCGCGCGCGTCAGCGCCGCCACGTTCGCGCCGGGTGTGCCGATCGCCTACGTCGCCACCGGCGCCTCCTTCCCCGATGCGCTGGCCGGCGGGCCGGCCGCCGCGAAGATGGGAGGCCCTGTGCTCCTCACGGGCGGCAGCTATCTCCCCGCCGCGACCGCGTCCGAGCTCGCCCGCCTGAAGCCGGCCAGGATCGTGGTGCTTGGCGGCACCGGCGTGGTCAGCGACACCGTGCTTGCCAAACTGCGCCCGTACGCCACCAGTGGAAGCGTGGCGCGAATCGCCGGCGCCGACCGCTATGCCACGGCGGCTCGCACCAGTGCTGCCACGTTCGCGCCGGGTGTGCCGATCGCCTACGTCGCCACCGGCGCCTCCTTTCCCGACGCGCTGGCCGGCGGGGCCGCGGCCGGACGCCAGAAGGGGCCGATTCTCCTCGTCAGCCGGACCGCCATTCCGGCCGCCACCGCGTCGGAACTGGCCCGGCTCAAGCCGGCCGAGATCGTGGTGCTCGGCGGCAGCGGCGTGGTCAGCGACGGGGTTGCCGCCAGCTTGCGCTCCTACGCCACCAGCGGGAGCGTCACCCGGCTCGCCGGGATCGATCGCTACGCGACCGCCATCGCCATCTCGCGGGCGACCACGGCCACCGACGGGCCGCGCACCGTGTACGTGGCCACCGGAACCGCCTTCCCCGACGGGCTGGCCGGCACGCCGGCCGCGGCCCGCGCCGGTGGTCCGCTGCTCATCGTGCCGAAGACGACGCTGACGTCGGCCGTCGCCGCGGAGCTGCGGCGCCTCAATCCGCCGCGGATCGTGATCCTCGGCGGCACGGGCGCCGTGTCGAGCTCGATCGCCGCCCAGATCGCCGCGCTGTGGGACTAATGGCCGAGTCGCGCGGGTACTCCGCCAGCATCGGTCCCCACCCATAGGGCCATGGTGGTCATGGGCCTCGGATTGGTACGGTCGGCCTCGTCCTCATCCCAATCCACGGAGCCGCGCCCTCGTGACCAGCACCGTCGCCCGCCGCCTCGTCGGCATCGTCGCCGCCCTTACGCTCGTCGCCGCCATGGCGGTTCCGGCTGCCGCCGTCGACGGAGACAACTACGTCTCGCTGGCCAATGCGAAGCGCGCGTCGGTCGGCCTGCCGCCCGTCAGCCTGTCCAGCGCGGTCGACCAGGTGACCATGGAGCGAGCCAACCAGATGGCAAGGACCGACACCTTCACGCATGACCTCGCCTACGTCGAGAGCCGCCTGGAGGCGCTCGGCGTCTGCTTCACGAGCTACGGCGAGATCATCGCCTGGGAGAAGGGCTACCCGACCTACGATCCCGCCCGCACCATGGAGCAGTGGTGGGCATCGAAGGTCCACCACGACATCATCGTCGGCAATTACAACGCGGCCGGCGGCAGCCACACGACCTCGGTCAGCGGCAGGATCTACTCGGCGATGGTCTTCGTAAAGCTGTGCAACCCATCGGCTCCGCCTGGTGGCGGCACGACGACCAGCATCCAGCGCATGGCCGGATCGGACCGTTATGCGACCGCCGCGGCCATCAGCAAGGTTCGCTTCGCCGCCGGAGCCTCCACCGTCTTCCTGGCGACCGGCGCCTCCTTCCCCGACGCCCTTGCCGGCTCTCCGGCGGCCGCGAAGGTCAAGGGGCCGATCCTGCTGACGGCTCGTGATTCCCTGCCGGGCCCGACGGCCACGGAGCTGGCACGCCTGAATCCTTCGAAGATCGTCGTCCTCGGAGGAACAGGCGTGGTCACCGACCGGGTCGTGTCGCAGGCCCGCGGCCACGCGGCGACCGTCGTCCGCTGGGCGGGCGCCAACCGCTACGAGACGGCAGCCAGGATCAGCGCCAACTCGTTTGCCACCGGGGCATCGGTGGCCTACGTCGCCACCGCCAAGGCCTTTCCCGACGCGCTCTCGGGCGGCGCCGTCGCCGGCCGCGTGGGCGGCCCCATCCTCCTGGTCGACGCGGCGTCCGTTCCCAGCGCCACGGCGCAGGAGCTTGTCCGGCTCAAGCCGGACCGCATCGTGGTGCTGGGGGGCACGGGGGTGATCAGCGACAGCGTCCGCTCGGCGCTCGACCGCTACACGACCGGATCGGTCACGCGCCTGTGGGGCAGCGACCGCTTTGCGACCTCGGTCCAGATCAGCCGCTCCGTCTTCGGCACCGCCGGCAGCAACGCGGCGTTCATCGCCACCGGCACCAGCTTCCCCGACGGGCTCGCCGGCGGCCCGGTCGCCGCGCTCGTGCCCGGACCCCTCCTTCTCGTTACCTCGACGCAGTTGCCGGGCGTCACGAAGACCGAGCTGCAGCGGCTCGGGCCGGACACCGTGTTCGTGCTCGGCGGCGCGGGCGCCGTCTCCGACGGAGTCGTGCGCGCGATCGACGCGGCACTGCCCTGAGCGGGTGGCTGCCGTAGAATCGGCAGCCATATGACAGTCATCACCCCCACGGGCGCCGGCCGTCGCAACGACGGCCGCGTGCCGAACCAGCTGCGGCCGGTCAAGATCGTCCCCGACTACCTCAAGTTCGCCGAGGGATCGGTGCTCATCCGGGTGGGCGACACTCGCGTGATCTGCGCGGCCACCATCGAGGATCGGGTGCCGGGCTGGATGCGCGGCAAGGGCCGTGGCTGGGTGACCGCGGAGTACAGCATGCTGCCGCGGGCGGGCACCGAGCGCAGCCAGCGGGAGGCGGCGCGCGGCTCGATCGGCGGACGTACGCACGAGATCCAGCGCCTGATCGGCCGATCGCTACGCGGGGTGATCGACATGGGCCGCCTCGGCGAGCGCACCATCACCCTCGATTGCGATGTCATCCAGGCCGACGGCGGAACGCGCACTGCCAGCATCACCGGCGCCTACGTCGCCCTGGCGCGAGCGCTCAACAGGTACGGCATGGCCCAGCTGCTCACCGGCCAGGTGGCCGCCGTGAGCGTCGGCATCGTCAACGCGCTGCCGCACCTCGACCTCGACTACTCGGAGGATTCGACCGCCGACGTCGATTTCAACGTGGTCATGACGGATGACGACCGCCTGATCGAGGTGCAGGGCACGGCCGAGCACGGGGCCTTCACCCGCCAGCAGATGGACCAGATGGTCGATCTTGCCGCTGCCGGGATCCGCCAGCTGTTTGCGCTGCAGCGGACGGCGATCGACGCTCCACCGGGGGAGTGACCCGCCTTCTCCTCGCCACCACCAACGCGGGCAAGCAGGCAGAGTTCCGCCGCATGCTGGCGCACCTGCCGGCCGAGATCGTCGTCCCGCAGGACCTCGGCCTCGCGCTCGAGGTCGACGAGCCGTACGAAACGTACGTCGAGAACGCGCGCGCCAAGGCCGAGGCGCATGCCCGCGCCTCCGGCCTCCTGTCGCTGGCCGATGACTCCGGCATCGAGGTCGCCGCGCTCGACTGGGGACCCGGCGTGCGCAGCGCCCGATGGGGCGGTGGACGCAATGCCGACCGGCTGCTCGAGGCGGTCGCGAACGCCGTCGATCGCCGTGCCCGCATGGTCTGCGCGCTCGCCGTCGCCATCCCCGGCTCCCCCGAGCCGCGGGTCGAGACCTTCTCGGGCGTGGTCGAGGGGTCGGTCGCCACCGAGCGACGCGGGGGCGGGGGCTTCGGCTACGACCCCATCTTCCTCCTGCCAGAGGGTCGGACCACAGCCGAGATCCCCGAGTCGGAGAAGGATCGGCTGAGCCATCGAGGTCGGGCCGTGGCGGCCGCCACGCCACGGCTGCTGGAGCTCCTCGCCGGAGGGTGACCCGACCCGTCCGCAGGGCCTCGGTCAGTCGAACGAGCGGCATCGGGTTCACGGCCGCTGCGGCCTTAGGCCATCGGTCCGGTCGAGCACGATACGATGGTCCGGTCGTCCCTGGGGGCACTCGCTCGTAGGGTGTGACTACTTCCCGGGGCACCACCGGCCGTGGCTGCCCGTCTCAGCCAACCACACCGGAGTCCACCACGCGTGTCTCGAGCCCTCTCGACCATCCTCGCCATCCTCGTCCTGCTCTCCACCGCACTGCCGGTCGCCGCTGACGAACCGGACGGGTCCGAGCCGCCGAAGAGCACGCGCGCCGGCGAGGTGGTGCCCGGCGAGGTCGTCGTGAAGTGGCGGGATGGTGGCCGAGGTCCCGGCGTCGCGCAGGCTCGCGGGCTTGCCGTCGTGGCCGAGCTCGGCACGCCGGGCCAGGGTCATCCGGCCGTGGTCTCCACCAAGGGCCGCCCGGTCGCCGATGTGCTCGCCGAGCTCCGAGCCGACCCGGCCGTCGCGTACGCGGAGCCCAACTACGTCGTCGAGCTGGCCGAGGATCCCGCCGTCGCGGCCGTCGGCGTCAACGATCCCAAGACCGCGGGCCAATACTCGCTGGACCAGATGCGGGTCCGCGACGCGTGGTCGCTGTCGAAGGGCGGATCGGGCGTCGTCGCCGTCCTCGACACCGGCGTCCAGGCCAATCACCGAGACCTCGACGGTCGCGTGCTGCCGGGCTACGATTTCGTCAACAACGACTCCAATGCCGCCGACGACAACGGGCACGGCACCTGGGTGGCCGGCATCATCGCCGCCAAGCCGAACGACGGCTACGGCATCGCCGGCATCAGCTGGAGCGACAAGATTCTGCCGGTCAAGATCATGACCCGCGAGGGAAGGGGGGATACGGCCGACCTCACCTCCGGGATCATCTGGGCCGCCAACCATGGCGCCACCGTCATCAACATGAGCGTGGGCGGCTTCCCGAGCTCGCAGTACGTCCAGGACGCCATCAACTACGCCTGGAACAAGGGCGCCGTGCTCGTCGCCGCTGCCGGCAACAACGGCCGGCAGGAGCGGTTCTTCCCTGCCAGCTTCGGGAACGTCATCAGCGTCAGCGCCACCCAGGTCAACGACGAGTTTGCGCACTGGTCGAGCTACGGCGACAAGGTCGACCTCAGTGCGCCGGGCGCATCGGTCCAAACCACCAACTGCACCGTTTGTACCTATGCCGGCCATGACAGCTGGGGCGACCACACCTACATCAGCGGCACAAGCTTCGCGACGCCGAACGTTGCCGGCGTGGTCGCCCTCATCCGCGCGCGCAATCCCGGCTGGACGCAGTCCCAGGTCGTCGGCCAGCTGCAGAGCACGGTGGACGACCTCGGCTACGCCGGGACGGATCTCCGATACGGCCGCGGCCGCGTCAACGCCTTCCGCGCGCTTGGCGGCAGCGTGGCGTCACCCGCCATCGCCACCGGAGACGCCCGCGAGGTCAACAATTCGCTCAGCACCGCCAAGGTCATCCCGCTCGGGAGCGCCACGCGACCTTCGATCCATCCCGCCGGCGACGTCGACGTGTTCGCCGTCGATCTGTCCAGCGCCGGGCGCCTCGACGTTCGCGTCACCGGTGTGGTCGACTCGCGCAGCTATCCGTGGAACCGCAGCACGCTGCCCGTCGACTCCGTCGTCGAGCTCTACAACACGGCCGGCACCCTGCTGAAGCGCGTCGATGCCGTCTGGGAGGCGGGGACGGAGCTGGCCTCGGTCGGCGTGAGCGGCCGGACCCGGATCCTCATCCGCGTCAGCAACTTCTATCCGAACGGGAATCGCGCCGCCTACTCGATCACCCCGACCTTCGTCGACAACATCCCACCGACCGTCGTTGGGCGCTCCCCGGCGCCGGATTCGGTCCGGGTCAGCTACGACGGTGCCCTGATCACCGCCACCTTCAGTGAGCCGGTGAGCGGAGTGAGCACCGGCACCGTGGTCCTCAAGAACGCGTCCGGCGCGGTGGTCGGCGCGACGGTGAGCTACGCGTCATCGAGCAGGCGAGCCTCGTTGCGGCCGAAGGTCCCCCTGGTGCCCGAGGCGGTGTACTCCGTGCTCCTGACGAGCGGGATCAAGGATTCGGTTGGCGCCTCGCTGGCGGCCACCTCCTGGAGGTTCACCACCGGCAAGAGCGCGCCGCGTCTCGCCGGCGCTGATCGGTACGCCACGGCGGCGGCGGTGAGCGGCTCGGCCTTCAAGCCGGGCGTGCCCGTCGTCTACGTGGCCACCGGTGCTTCGTATCCCGATGCGTTGGCAGGTGCGCCCGCCGCGCGAGTTGGGGCCGGACCTCTCCTCCTGACCGCTTCGGGCTACCTGCCGACCGCCACCGCCACCGAGCTCGCCCGGCTGAAGCCCGGACGGATCGTCATCCTGGGTGGCACCGGCGCCGTGTCGTCCTCCGTGCAGAGAACCCTGGGCGACTACACCTCCGGCAGCGTCACCCGCATCTCGGGAGCCGATCGGTACGCCACGGCGGCGGCCGTCAGCTCCACGGTCGCCCCGTCCGGCGCACCGGTCGTGTACGTCGCCACCGGGACCAACCACCCCGACGCTCTGGCCGCCGGCGCCGCCGCGGCGCGAGCCAAGGCGCCGATCCTCCTGGTGGCGGCCAACT
>JALZDF010000065.1 GCA_030862645.1 Chloroflexota bacterium | reverse complement strand
ACCTTACGGTCGATGAAGGTCAGCCGCGCTGATGCCAGTGCACGACTCCACGCCGTTGGACACGGTTGCCTCACGCGTGGTGGGCGAGTACCTGGCCCTCGCGCCCGGCGAGCAGTTCGTCATCGTGGTGGACACCCGGACGGATGCCGCCATCGCGCCCGCCCTGGCCCGGGCGGCCCAGGGGCGCGGCGCCGACCCGACCGTCGTGACGATCGCTCCACGGCAGCGAAGCGGTGCCGAGCCGCCGCCGCCGGCCTCCGCCGCGATGGCTGCGGCCGATGTCGTGCTGTGCGCGGCGACCACGTCCCTCTACCACACGGCCGCCAAAGCCGCCGCGCAGCGTGCGGGCGCCCGCGGCGTCTTCAACGCGCCCAGCCGCATCGATGCGTGGACGCACGGGGCGATGACCGCCGACTTCTTCGCGATCCGCCGCCAGGCCGAGCGCCTGGCGGACCTGTTCCGAGCCACCAGCGAGGTGCGGGTCACCTCGCCGGCGGGGACCGATCTCATCGCCCGCATCGAGGGAAGGGAGCCGGTGGCCTGGCTGACGGGCATCTGCCGCCAGCCTGGCGAAGCGTCGGCCTATCCAGGTGGCGAGGTCTCCCTGCCACCACTCGAGGGAACGGCCAACGGCATGGTTGTCTGGGAGGCGGTCGCCTCCGACCTGGGCGCCATCCATGAGCCGGTGCGCATCACGGTGCGCGACGGACGAGCCGTGGAGGTGGCGGGTGGGGCCGAGGCGGCGCACCTGCGCCGGATCCTGGCCGAGGTGGTGGAGGCTGACAACATCGGCGAGATCGGCATCGGCCTCAATCCGGCGGCGCGCATCTCGGACGAGATCACCGAGTCGAAGAAGGCGCTCGGCACGGTCCACATCGCCCTCGGAGACTCGGCAAACGAGTACGGTGGACTCGTCGAGTGCGAGGTGCACCTCGACGGACTCGTGTTGCAGCCGACCGTCGCGTTCGACGGGACGCCGATCGTCGTCGACGGACGTCACCTGTACGCGGTGGACCGGTGACGGGAGCGATGGAAGTGGCCCCCAATGCCGATACCGCGCCGGTCATTCACACGCCGTATCCGGGTCCCCGCTCCCTGGCCATCCTCGGGCGCATGACGCTCGTCGAGGGTGCCGGACTGCGGACCGGGGCCGCCGGACCGCCGCCCCTCGTCGTCGAGTCGGGGAGCGGCTCGCTGCTGACCGATCCGGACGGCAACGTCTTCATCGACCTCTACGCGAGCTTCGCCGCCGCCACCCTGGGACACTGCCACCCCGAGGTGACGGAGGCGATTCAGCGCCAGGCGGCTCGGCTGACGCACGCCTCGTCCGCGTTCGGCAGCGAGGTGCGTGTCGCCTTTCAGGAGGCGCTGCTCTCCATCGCCCCGGAGGGGCTCGACCGGTCGCTGCTGGCCATCACCGGCGCGGATGCCAACGAGCTGGCCCTGAAGCTCGCTCGGACGAAGACCGGTCACCACGACGTCATCGCCTTCTCCGGTGGCTATTTCGGCCGGCCCGCCGGGGTTGCCGGCTTGAATGGCAAGGCCGCTTTCCGCACCCGGGTCGGCATCCATGCCGATGCGCATTTCTTCCCGTACCCGTACCCGTATCGCTGGCGGCTCGGAGACCCCGCGGCGGCCGGCCGGCAGGTGCTCGAGCTCATCGCCGGTGCATTGGAGGACGGGGCGTCGGGGGTCGGCCCACCTGCGGCGATCTTCGTGGAGCCCATCCAGGGAAACGGAGGGGTCGTCATCCCGCCACGCGGATTCCTGCAGGGCCTGCGAGCGCTCTGCGATCAGCATGGCGCGCTGCTCGTCTTCGACGAGATCCAGTCCGGATTCGGGCGCTCCGGCCGCATGTGGGCGGGCGAGGCGTCAGGCGTCGTCCCCGATCTCATGACGGTCGGCAAGGGCATCGGCGGCGGTCTCGCGCTGGCCGCGGTGGTCGGCAGGGCCGAGCATATGAACCACTGGGCGGCGGGCACGCATACCTCCACCTTTCTCGCCAACGCCTTGAATCTCGCGGCGGGCGCGGCCGCCATTGGGGTGATGCAGCGTGATCGCCTCCCGGAGCGATCGGCGGAGGTCGGCGCGCTGTTGCTCGACCGACTGCGGTCCGAACTCGCCGAGGTGGCGTGCGTGGGCGAGGTTCGGGGCGCCGGGCTCTTCATCGGCGTCGAGGTCGTCGACGCCCACGAAAGCCGGCAGCCGGCTCCCGAGCGAGCCGCCCGCATCCGCCAGCGTTGCCTCGAGGAGGGCGTCGTGGTCGGAATCGGCGGCCACGCGGAGAACGTGATCAAGGTCAGCCCTCCGCTCAACATTCCGAGGCAGCAGCTCGACGCGGCGGCCTCGATTCTCATCGACGTAGTTCGAGGTGCCTCGTGACTCCAACCGCGGCCGGCGTCCGCTCCGTTCGGAACTTCATCGACGGCGCGTGGCGCCCCGCCGCCTCGGGGGCCACGTTCGAGAGCCGCGACCCGGCAACCGGCGAGCTGATCGCGACGGCGCCGGCCTCGTCCGTCGACGACGTCGACCTCGCCATCGGCGCGGCGCGGCGGGCCTTCGACGAGGGCGACTGGTCACAGCGTGCCGGCAAGGAACGCTCGGCCGTCCTCCTCGAGCTGGCCCACCTCCTGCGCGAGGACGGCGAACGCCTGGCGCGCCTGATCTCCGAGGAGATGGGCAAGCCGATTCGCTACGCCCGGGAGCGTGAGATCGAGCCGGCCATCGACCGCATCCTCTTCTACGCGGCTGCGGCGCGCATGATCCGCGGCGAGGTGACGAGCTCCGCGCCCCGGCACCTGCTCAACCTGGTGATGAAGGAGCCGGTCGGCGTGTGCGCGCTGATCACGCCGTGGAACGACCCGGTCGACCTTCCGCTCCGAAAGATCGGCGCGGCCCTGGCCACCGGGTGCACGTTCATCCTGAAGCCGGCGAGCGACGCCCCGGCGTCGTCCATGGAGATCTTCCGCCTCCTCGAGCAGATCCCGGGCCTCCCGGCCGGGGTCGCCAACGGAGTGGTCGGATCGGGTGAGGAAATCGGCGAACGCCTGGCGAGCGATCGACGGGTGAACAAGATCAGCTTCACGGGCTCGAGCGATGTGGCACGACGCCTCATGGAGCTCGGGTCTGCCACCTTCAAGCGCGTCTCCCTCGAGGGCGGTGGCAAGGCGCCGGTGATGGTCTTCGACGACGCGAACCTCGAAAAGGCCATGGATGCCGTGGCGGTCGGAATCTTCCTCTATGCCGGCCAGTCCTGCACGGCGGGCTCTCGGCTGCTCGTGCAGCGCTCGATCCACGACGATTTCCTGGCCGGCGTGGTGGACCGCGCCCGCGCCCTGCGCATCGGCTCTCCGCTCGAAGCGGCAACCCAGCTTGGCCCGATGGTGTCCGAGCGGCAGCTGGAGAAGGTGCTGGGCTACGTCCAGCGCGGCCGTGACGAGGGGGCACGCCTCATCCTCGGCGGCGAGCGCCTCGATGGGGACCTCGCCGCGGGCTTCTTCATGGCGCCGACCATCTTCGACGACGTGCGGCCCGACATGTCGATCGCGCGCGAGGAAATCTTCGGCCCGGTCCTCTCGGTCATCTCCTTCGACACCGAGGAGGAGGCGCTCGCGCTGGCCAACGACAATGACTTCGGGCTCGGCAGTGCGATCTGGACCAGCGACCTCGACCGAGCCATCCGCCTCGCCCGCGGCCTGCGGGTGGGTGACGTCTGGGTCAACACGCACTACGTGCGGCTGGCGGAGAGCCCCTTCGGTGGGGTGGGGCAGAGCGGGATCGGCCGCGAGCTCGGCATGGAAGGGCTCCACGAGTACCTCGAGTCCAAGCGCATCTGCTTCGACAGCTCCCCGACCCTCCACATCCGCTGAGCTGCGGCGGCACTGATGACGGCCTTCCGACTCCCGGCTCCGCTGCACGCCGGCGCCACGGTCGGCAAGCCGATCGTCATCACCCACGACGGACGGCGGGTGGACGCGCGCGACACGGAGCCGATTGCGGTCAGTCTCCTTGCCGCCGGCGATCCCGTCCTGTCGCGCAGTTTTCGCTTCCACAGGCCGCGCGGGTTGATGTGCTCCACCGGCCAATGCGGATGGTGCGAGTGCCGGGTCGACGACCGCCCGGGGACACGCAGCTGCACGGTCCTTGCGCGCCAGGGTGCGGAGGTGCGCAGCGAGCACAGCTGGCCGACTGCCCGCCACGACCTGTTCGGCCTGCTCGACCTGGGATCGCGCTGGGTGCCGAACACCTTTTACCACCATCGCTTCCTGCGCCCGCGAGCCTTCCGCAAGCTCTACCTCGACGTGCTGCGCCGATTCGGAGGACGAGGACGGCTCACGCCGGGCGGCCTGGCAGCGATGCGCGCACGGCCAACGCTCGAACGGGCGATCGACGTGGCTGTGGTGGGCGGCGGTCCGGCCGGGATGCTTGCTGCGATCGGAGCGGCCGGGGGTGGGGCCAGCGTGCTCCTCCTCGAGGCGACGGAGGCACTGGGCGGCGCCTGGCGATGGCGCACGTCACCGCCGCCGATCGACGAGTCGCTGACGGACCTGATCGCGCGCGTGCAGAACGACCCGCGCATCGAAGTCCTCACGAGCACACCCGTTCTCGGACGATACGGCGAGACGCTCGGCGCCCTGGGAGCCGATGCGCACTGGCGGGTCGTGGCGCGCGCGGTGGTGGCCGCGACGGGCAGCTACGAGCGGGTGCCCGGCGTCCCGAACAACGATCGGCCCGGCGTCATGGGTGCCCGTACGGTCGAGTGGCTGATCAACGCATTCGGCGTCGTCCCGGGCCGCCGCTGCGCGGTCCTCGCCGGGGGAGCGGACGCGCGACGGGTCGCGAGCCTCCTTCGCGAGGCCGGCGCCACGGTCGACGAGGACCTGGCCGAGCTTCGGCGCATCGAGGGTCGGGACCGCGTCCGCTCGGTCGTGGTCGGCGGTCCGGTCCGCCAGCGCCGCCTTCATAGCGACGTCCTCGTGTTCGACGCACGGACCCCGAACCTCGACCTGGCGATCTCGGCGGGAGCCGCGATCGAATCGCTGGCGACCGGAAACCTCGCCGCCCGACTGGATCCGGCGGGATGGACGACCGTGCCCGGCTTGGCCATGGTCGGCGCCTGCGCGGGACGCTCCATCGAGGACGCCGGGGCCGCGGCCGCCGCCGAGGACACGGGCCGCGCGGCTGCGTCGGCGCCGCGGGTGGCTCCGTCCAGCGGCGACGGCTCGGCCCCTTCGGCGCCATGGCCCGCCGCTGCGCCACTGGCCCAGGCGGTCCACGGATCCGCGTTCGTCTGCTTCTGCGAGGACGTCCGGGCCCGTGAGCTTGTGAGCGAGCTGCGCGGCGACGGCGCCGATCCGGAGACCCTGAAGCGTCGGACGGCCGTCCTGACCGGTCCGTGCCAGGGGAAGTATTGCCTCAACTCCTATGCCGCGAGCGTCAATGCCGGCGCCGATCCCCGGCCCGGATGGACCCTCCCGACCGGGAGGCCGCCGCTGCGCCCGGTGCGCATCGCCGACCTCGTGCGGGACGGCTCGCGCCACGGCGATCGATGACCGGACATCGCGCGGAGGTCGTGATCGTCGGGGGCGGGATCACTGGCCTCTCCCTGGGGCTCGAGCTGTCGCGGCTGGGGATGCATGAGGTCGTCATCGTGGAACGCGGCTACCCGGGCGGTGGCGCGACCGGTCGCAACGTCGCGCGCATCCGGGCGATGCAGCTGACCGAGGAGCTCTGTCGGGTAGCCAGCGCCTGCCAGGCAAAGTACGAGCGCATGGGGAGCGAGCTGGACTTCAACGTCCTCTTCTACCGGATGGGGTACGCCTGGATCCTCTACGAGCAGGACGAGGTCGAGCGGATGCGCGAGATCGTGGCCATGCACCACCGGATCGGCATTCGGAGCAGGCTGCTGGGGAGCGACGACGTGCTCGACATGGTACCGGCCTTCCGTGGCGGGGAGCCCGTCGCCGGAGGCGTCGTCCATCGAGACGCGATCGTCCACCACGACGCGGTCGTGTGGGCCTACCTCACCGCGCTGTCGGCTGCAGGGGTGAAGCTGCTCGACCACACCGAGGTCACCGAGATCGAGACCGCCGATGACGGCGTTCGCGCCGTCCGCACCACCAGCGGCCGCATCGAGACCCGCGTGGTCGTCAACGCCACAGACGCGTGGTCCGACTCCCTGAACGCCATGGCCGGCGTCGAGGCGCCCAACCGCCCGTACCGGCGCGAGGTGCTCGTGACCGCACCGGTCGCCCCGTTCATCGACAAGGCGGTGACCTTTTACCGCCCCGCGGAGGGCTGGTTCAACCAGACCTTGCGTGGCGAGGTCGTGATGGGCGTCGTCGACCCGGCCGAGCCGCCGGGGCACGAGCAGCGGTCGTCGTGGGACTTCCTCGGTCGGACCGCGACGCTCATGGCGCGCAAGGCTCCGGCGCTTGGGGAGCTGACGGTGATCAGGCAGTGGGCGGGCATGTACGACGTCACGCCGGACCACCTTCCCCTCGTCGGGCCCACCGAACAGTTGTCGGGGTGGTGGCAGGCGAACGGTTGGAGCGGCCGCGGCATGCTGCTCGCTCCGTACCTGACCGAGCTGCTGGCCCGCCAGCTGGTCGGCGGCGAACGACCGGTAGACCTCGAGCTGTTCGAGCCGGACCGCTTCGAACCGGGTGCCGCGGACGCGGAGAACGGCGACTACTACGCCCGGTACGCCGCGCGCTGAGGCATGCCGGCTTAGCGAGCCCTCTCCAGCTCGTGCAGGACCGACCGGGTGTGCTCGCCAAGGAGCGGTGGGGGCAGCCGCGGCAACGGCGGGCTGCCCTCGACGTGGATTGGGCTCGGTGCCAGCGCCACACCGTCGATGCTCGTTGGCCAGTGCGGGCCCATCGAGGCGAACGCCTCGGACACGGTGTTTACCGGCCCGGCCGGCACGTCCGCATCGGCCAGCGCACGGACGAGCGCCGCTCGTTCCCAGGTCCGGATGGACTTGCCCAACCAGGCGGCAAGCGCGGGGCGACGCGTCACGCGCAGCGGATTGGTGGCGAACCGTCCATCGACGTCCTCGAGGCCGAGCACTCCGAGCAGGCGTCCGAACTGGGCGTCGTTGCCGACCGCGATGACCACGTGCCCGTCGCGCGCCTCGAACGCCTCGTAGGGAGCGATGTTGGGATGTGCGTTGCCGTGCCGGCGAGCCTCCTCCCCGGAGGCAAGGTGGTTGCCGAGCACGTTGATGAGCGACGTCACTCCAACCTCTACCAGGTTCACGTGCACGCTCGACGTGCGCCCCCGGCCCACCAGGGCGGCGAGCGCCCCGACCGCGCACTCGAGCCCGGCCAGGAGATCGAGCAACGCCACGCCTACCTTCATTGGTGGCCCATCCGGCTCTCCGGTGATCGACATCAACCCGGACACCGCCTGCGCCAGCAGGTCGTAGGCGGGCCGATCGACATCGGCGCCGCCGAAGCCGCCCACGGTGGCGGTGACCAGCTCGGGGTGACGGGCGCGCAGCGCCCGGGCCTCGAGGCCCAGGCGCGAGGCCGTGACGGGCCGGTAGTTGTGCACGAGCAGGTCGGCCGTGTCGAGCAACCGGTCGAGCAGGGCCCGGCTGTCATCGGTCCGCAGGTCGAGCACGACGCTCCGCTTGTTGCGGTTGACCGACGCGAAGTAGGCGCTGCGCCGGTCACCCGGATCGCCCCACCATGGCGGCCCCCAGGTCCGGGTCTCGTCGCCGTCGGGTGGCTCGACCTTGATGACGTCGGCACCCAGGTCAGCCAGCAGCATGGTGGCGAACGGCCCGGCCAGCACGCGGCTGGCGTCGATGACGCGAATTCCCTCGAGCGGCAATGCCATGTCGGCTACGGTAGATGAGCCGGTGGCACGCGCGGCGCTAGCATTGACCCCATGAAGATCGGACTGATGCTGCCGCTCGGGGCCGATGAGACCGGCGGATTCACGGACCTGCGCGCCATGGCCGTAGCTGCCGAAGAGGGCGGCCTCGACTCGGTCTGGGGTGCCGACCACCTCATCTTCCGCAACGAGGGGACCACCACCGGCATTCACGAGTGCTGGACCATGCTGACGGCAATCGCCGCGGTAACGTCGAGGGTGACCGTCGGGCCCCTGGTGCTGGCGCTCCCGTTCCGCAACCCGGCCCTCACTGCCAAGATGGCCGCCGAGCTCGACGAGATCAGCAACGGCCGGCTCATCCTGGGGCTGGGATGCGGCTGGCACGAGCCGGAGTTCGACGCCTTCGGCTTCCCATTCGATCACCGCGTCTCGCGCTTCGACGAGGGCCTCCAGGTCCTGCTGCCACTGCTTCGCGAGGGCCGCGTCAACTTTGCCGGCGAGTACCACCGCGCCATCGACGCCGAGCTCCAGCCGCGCCCGATCCGCGACGGGGGGCCGCCGATCCTGATCGCCGGCAAGGGGCCACGCATGCTGGAGCTCGTGGCGCGCCATGCCGACCAGTGGAACGCCGCCTGGTACGGGCGCCCGGAGGATGCTCACGAGCTGCGTGAGCGGCTCGTCAACGTCCGCGCCGCGATCGAGACCGCCGGACGCGATCCCGCCACGCTGGAGCTGACGGCCGGTATCTTCGTCGCCTTCGAGGGGGCCGGATCCGACGCGCCGACACGCGCCATCCGCGGCTCCACCGAGGAAGTGGCGACGGCGCTTGCCGGCTACCAGGAGCTCGGCGTCAGCCACCTCATCGCCCACGTCTACCCCCGCACGGCCGATGCGGTGAGCCGCCTGGCCGAGGCGGCCGCGCTCGCCAGGGATGGTGTCACGGCCTGAACCCTCAGGACGCCGCCATCAGGACATGACGGACCGGACGACGGGCTCGTCGGATGCGAGCGAGATTGATGCCGACCACCCGCTGACGGCAGGTGGCGCATACCGTCCAGCGGCCGTCCCGCTCGAGCACGACCCGATGCTCGGGGACCAGGACGCGCCACCGCCGCCGGGGACGGGCGCCGATGGTGGACCGATGCGCCGCCAGCGCCTCCTCGGCGCCGCTGATCCCGAGCGCGACGGCGTGCGGCAGCGCGCTCCGGTAGCGTGCGGACTCGAGGCGCAGCGCATCGGCGTCGTCAAGGCCGTGGCGGCGATAGAGGTCGAAGGCGACGGTGTAGAACGCGCGGCCATGATGCACCGCCCGGCGTCGGCGGCGCGGCGGCGGCGACAGCCAGTGCGCGAGCTCGTGGAGCAGGGTGAGGCGCTGGTCGAGGTGGTCGGAGCCGGCCCGGACGGCGATGGATCCCTCGTGCCGCCGAGTCACCCCGGTCGAATGCTCGCCTGCCCGGCTTCGCCAGTCCAGGCGTGGTGACGCGACGGACGCATCGGCGCACACCCGCGCCACCAGCTCGGCGGCCCAGGCCGGCGTCATCGGCGCTGCCGCAGCAGGCGTCCGACCTCCAGCAGCCAGGCGTCCAGGTCGGGATCGGTGTAGCGCGCCTCGTCGTAGGTGAAGCCGATCATGTCATCGCCATGCTCGGCAACGTAGGCGGCGGGCGGCGTGGAGCGGAATGGGAACGCGCGGACCGCACGCGCCTCGCGCGTCGGCTCGGCCGGCGGCCGGTCATGGGTCCGGCGGGCGTCGTGACGCCGGCGCCATCGATCCGTGAGCTGGCCGAGTCGGTGGCGGTCCATGCGCGGAGGGTACCGCGTCACCACCCCGGCCGCGCGACTCCGTCAGGCAGCCCGCGGAGCGCAGCCGGCGGTCTCGTGGGTATCATCCGCCGCGTGACGCCGAGTAGCTCTTCCCCGATTGCCAGGCGGGCGTCGCCCGACCGGTTGCGCGGGCTGGGCGGGCTGACACGCTCCGGCCGGTCTGGTCGCGATCTGAATCCTGCGCCGCGTTGCCGAGGGCAAGCTGGACAACGAGAAGCAGGGATGAGCCGATGACGATCGTGGTCGCACACCGGGGAGCGTCGACCTGGGCGCCCGAGAACACGATGGAGGCCTTCAGGCTGGGCGTCGAGGCCGGCGCCGATGCGATCGAGCTCGACGTGCACCTGACCGCGGACGGGCAGCTGGCCGTCATCCACGACGCGACGCTCGACCGCACCACCGACCGCACCGGCGCGGTCGCCGAGCGGACGATGGACCAGGTCCGCGAGGCCGATGCCGGCGCCGAGTTCGCCGGCCCGGACGGGGACTTCCCGTTCCGGGGGAAGGGATTGACGGCGCCGACGCTGCCCGAGGTGCTGGCCTGGCTTCCGGACGGCGTCGGCCTGGTCGTCGAGATCAAGGCGCGAGCCGCCGCCGATGCCGTGGCCGAGGCCGTGCGCCACCATCCGGTCCTGGCCGGCGGTCGCCTGGCCGTGATCAGCTTCGACGAGGGCGCCATCGAGCGTGTCCGTGAGCTGAATCGCGACATCAAGACCGGCTACCTGCTGGTCCCGACCCAGCCGGTCGAGCCGGCCCTGGTGTGGGCCACCGAGCACGGTCACAGCGGCGTCTTTCCCTGGGAGGGCGACCTCGGCATGGATCCGCTGCCGCTCATGGCGCAGGCGCACGCCTACGGGCGGGAGCTCGGCTGCTACGTCGTCAACGACCCCGAACGGATGCAGCATCTCGCTGCCTGCGGCCTGTGGGGATTCGTGACCGACGTGCCCGACGTTGCGCGCGCGACCCTGGGGCCGACGTAACGGATGCCCGCCGACCTGGGCTTCGGGATCACCGCCGCCGTCCGGTCGGATCATTCGCGCATCGGCGCCGAGCTCGAGCGGCTCGGATACCCGGAGCTGTGGGTCAATGACAATCGGCGCGGCGACGGCATCGCCACGGTGGAAGCGATCGCGCCCGCGACCGGCTCGCTCCGGTTCGGCGTCGGCGTCGTTGCTCTCTCGGAGCACTCCGTGACGGCGATCGTCGAGCGCGTGGCCGCCGCCAACCTGCCGGCCGACCGCCTCACGCTCGGCATCGGGAGCGGGTCCTCCGCCTCGCTCGATCTCGTCCGCCAGGGCGCCACCGACCTGCGGCGGCTGCTGCCCGATGTGCCGATCGCCGTCGCGGCGGTCGGCCCGCGCATGTCACGCCTGGCAGGCGAGGTGGCCGACGCGGTGGTGGCCAACTGGGCCCTTCCCGACCGGCTTGCCTGGGTGCGTGAGCGCGTCGAGGAGGGTGCGGAGGTCGCGGGGCGTACGCCGCCGCGGCTCGTCGCCTACGTCCGGACCGCCGTTGACGCGGGCGCGGCGGATCGGCTGCGGGCGGAGATGGAGCGATACGCACGCCTCGGACGTCATTACGCCCGGGCGTTCGGGGACCATCCGGATGCGCTGGTGGGCGTCGCCGTCGAATCTTCCGATCCTGCCGAGCTGGCCGCGGCCCTCGCGCCGTATCGGTCCGTGGTCGACACCGTCGTGGTCCGTGGCCTCCCGACCCATGACGGCGTCGAAGGCTGGCTCCGAATCGCGACGCTCGCTGCTGAGTAACCCTGCGCCGTGGCGGTTCATCGCCGCCAAGGGCAAGCGCAGCTGGGCGCCGAGGAGGGTGCGCTCGCCCAGCATCGCCGCGCCGAACGTGAGCGCCGGGCCCTCGAAGCCGTAGCCCGCCGTGAGGGCGGCTCCCAGATCGTCTGGCACGTGGCGACCCGCGCTCGATCGATCCAGGGGCGGCCTCAGCCGCGCCTCGGATCGACTCTCGGGAGACGCGTCCTGCCCTCGACCAGGAAGTGGCGGAACCACTCGTCGATGAGCCGCAGGTTGTCGACGCGCCGGAACGGCGTCCCCGATCGGGTCAGCTCATGCGACTCGTCGGGCACGCGCATCAGGCGCACCGTCTTCCTGAGCGAGCGGAGGACGGCGAAGAGCTCCTCCGCCTGGGTGATCGTGCAGCGCAGGTCCTTCTCGGAGTGCTGGATCAGCAGCGGCGTCGTCATGCTCGTGGCATAGGTGAGCGGTGAGTGCCGCCGGTACAGGTCCCAGTCCTCCCACGGATGGACGCCGTATTCGTAGAGGCCGAAGGTCGGGCCGCCGATGTCTCCCGACAGCATCTGGCTCACCATGTCGTTCACACTGCGGCAGGTTACTGCGGCCTTGAACCGATCCGTGTGGCCGATGATCCACGATGTGAGGTAGCCGCCGTACGAGCCGCCGGTGACTCCCATCCGATCCGGATTGGCGAGCCCATCGGCCACCAGGGCATCGAGACCGGCCATGCAGTCCCGCATCGGTCCGTCGCCCCAGTCGGCCACATTGGCGGTCAGGAAGTCGCGGCCATAGCCCTGCGAGCCGCGAGGATTGCAGGCGTAGACGCTGACGCCGGTGGCCGCGAGCAGCTGCCATTCCCAGATCAGCGACCAGCCATAGAGGGTTCCCGGGCCGCCGTGAATCTCGAGCACCACTGGCGCCGGGGCGCGTCTCGTGCTCTGGGGCGCCTCGACGAACCAGCCCTGGATGCGTCGGCCGTCGACCTCGTGCCAGCGCTCGACCGGCGTCACCAGCCTGATATCGCGCCAGGCGTCGCCCATGAGATCGCTCACTCGGCGAGGCTCGACCCGGTCGGTTCCCGCGAGGCGGCCGGCCGGGATGTCGCCCACGACGACGTCGGGGGCGTCGGTGCCGCTGGTGCGCACCGCGGCGAAGCGGGCGCCGCCGCGCGGCATGGCGGCGGCCGAGATGCGACCCAGGAAGTGCCGGTCCTCGGTCAGCCGCTCGATGCGCCCACCATCGATCTCCACCCGCCAGAGCTCGAAGCTGCCCTCGACCGGCGCCGTGAACACGATCCAGCGACCGTCCCCCATCCAGTGCAGCTTCGCTTCGCCCCCGCCGAACAGGTCGCTGTTCATAGCCGCGGCCGCCTCGAGGTCAGAGCCGGCGATGAGGTCCTCGGCCTGCCCGTCGCGCACGCGGAAGCGCCAGACCGATGACTGCTGCAGCTCGCCACGCTTCCAGTCGCGTGCCCCGATGGCTGCCACCCATCGCCCGTCCGGCGACCAGGCCGGTGCGCCCCACCCCTGACGGCCGCGACCGGGCGAGAGTTGGCTCACGCGCCTCGTGCCGACGTCGAGCAGGTACACGTCGGTCCGCCAGCCGAGGTCCGCGTCCCGGTGGCGGTCCGAGACGAAGGCGATCCGCTGGCCGTCGGGCGACCAGTGCGGATCGACGTCGTGGTGGTCGCCGGTGGTGAGGAGCTCGGCGTCGCCCGAGGCGGCGTCGATCAGCCAGAGCCGCTGGAACTTGTCGTTGATGAACCCGACGCCGTTGAACTGGTACCCGAGCGTGTCGATGAGCCGGGTATCCGGAACCGGCGGATCCTCCGGACGACGATCCGGCTTCTTCTCCGGCTCGGTCGTGGCAGCGCCGCTGACGACGCACAGCCGCCGGCCGTCGGGCGACCAATCGAGGCCCGAGACGTCCTTGGGAAGCTCGGTGAGCTGCCGGGCCTCCCCGCCGTCGGCGAACGGCAGGAGCCAGGTTTGGGTCCCGCCATCCTCGGGCGCCTCCGCCTTGCCGGGCTTCGCGCCGCCACCACCCGCCTGGAGGACGGCGCCACGGTCGGAGAGGAAGGCGAGTGTGCGCCCATCGGGACTCCAGCGCGGCTGGGTGTCGTTCTTCGACCCCACCGTCAGCTGTCGCGCGGCCGCGGAGCCGTCGGCGGGCGCGATCCACAGCGAGCTGCGGTAGCCGTCCTTGCCGGGGGCCACCGACTTCACTGTGAAGGCCACGAATCGCCCATCGGGCGAGAGATCGAGCTGGGTCGGCACCCGCAGTTCGTAAAGGTCCTCGGGGCGCGGGGCGCGACGGGCCATCGGTCGATCGGTCTCCTGCGAGGGTGGGTGGCCAAGTCTAGTCAACCCGCCTGCCGCGGGGCCTACCAGTTCGTGGCGGTCGAGGCCTCGATTTCGCCGACCGAGGCGAGCCAGCGCTCCGCGTCGATGGCCGCCTTGCAGCCGTCCCCGGCGGCGGTCACCGCCTGCCGGTAATGGTGGTCGTGGACATCGCCGGCGACGAACACGCCCTCGATGCCAGAGCCCGTCTCACCGACGATTTCCAGGTAGCCGCCCGGCCCGATCGTCAGCTGATCGGCGAACAGGTCGGTGTTCGGCTTGTAGCCGATGGCCACGAACATGCCGTGCACCGGAAGTTCGCTCGTCGCTCCACTGGTCGTGTCGCGAATCGTCAGGGCATTGACCGTCATCTCGCCCTTCACCTCGGCCACCTCGCGGTTGAAGAGGATCTCGATCTTCGGGTCGCGCATGGCACGCTCCTGCATGATCTTGCTGCCCCGAAACGCATCGCGGCGCACCAGCATCGTGACCTTCTCGGCGAACCGCGTCAGGAAGGTGGCCTCCTCGAGCGCCGTGTCACCGCCTCCGACGACGGCAACCTCCCGACCGCGGAAGAAGAAGCCGTCGCAGGTTGCGCAGGCGCTCACACCGCGGCCGCGGAATGCTTCCTCCGACGGCAGGCCGAGCCACAGGGCCGATGCACCGGTCGCCACGATGACGGCATCGGCGAGGTACTCGTCGGCGCCGACCCAGATCCGAAACGGCCGCTCGCTGAAATCGACCTTCGTCGCATCGCGCTCGAGGAGCGTGGCGCCGAACCGCTCGGCCTGCTCGCGGAACTGCTGCATCAGCTCCGGACCCTGGATGCCCTCCGGAAAGCCGGGATAGTTCTCGACGTCCGAGGTAATCATGAGCTGGCCCATCGGCACGTTGCCGGCGATCACGATCGGCGCGAGGTTCGCGCGCGCAGCATAGATGGCGGCGGTCAGCCCGGCGGGGCCGGAACCGATGATGGCGACCTTGCGATGTCGGGTGGCGGTGGCCTCGCCTTCTGGGCTGCCGGTGGCCGGCGGGACGGTGGCGGTCATCTCCGGCTCAGTGTACCGCGCGTCACCGTGGCGAGCTCACGCCACGAGAGCTGGCAGATTCTGCACAAGATCCCACCCGAATCCTATCCCGAAGGCGAGGAAGAACGCGAGCTGGTCCGCGACGTCGGCGATCGTCAGGCTGAGGCGAAGGTGGGGATGTCGCCGGCCGCGTCGGCGGTTCGGCGCAGGCCGAAGGCGCGACGGTCACCGTTGCCGCAAGGAGCCCGAACCGAGTCGACATTCAGCCAGAGCCTATTATCGGGATGTGACGACCATATGACCGGCTTTCGGCTGCCGCTGAGGCTGCGCGCGGATGCGGTCGAGATGCTCGACGCTCCCTCCCTCGAGCCCCACGACGTCGAGCGCAACCTGGCCGACCTCGCGCGGCTCAACCGGCTGCCCGGAGGTGCCGGCACGAGCGCCCACGCCATCGACAGGCTGCTCGATGGGCGGCGCCATGCCCGCATCCTGGACGCCGGCGCCGGTCGGGGCGACATGCCCCTCGCGTTCGCCCGCCGTGGTTGGGAGGTGACAGCGTTCGACACGCATCCCGGCGTGCTGGGCGTGGCGCGTCGTGTGACAGGCGGCGAGCCGCGGATCACGGTGGTCGAGGCCGACGCCCGCTCTCTGCCCTTCGACGATGGCGCGTACCACGTCGCGCATTGCTCGCTGCTCCTCCATCACCTCGATCCGGGCGACGCGGCCAAAGTGCTCCGCGAGATGCGTCGGGTGTCGCGAGCCGGGGTCGTCGTCAACGACCTGCGCCGCGGCGTGCTGCCATTCGTCGCCACGGCGGCCACCGTGCTGGCCCTCGGACGCAGCCACGTGACGCGCAACGATGGGCTCCTGTCGGCACGGCGCGCCTACACCCTGGACGAGCTGGACGAGCTCCTCGACGGAGCCGGGCTGGCGGTGCGTTGGCGATCGCCGGGCTGGATGCCGCGCGTCGTTACCGCCGCTTCCCCACGATGACCTCCGTCGACGCACTGGTCGTCGGGGCCGGTCCGGCCGGATCGGCCCTTGGCGCCTGGCTGGCCGCCGAGGGCGCATCGGTCCTGCTCGTCGAGGCGGCCGAGCATCCGCGACCGAAGGCTTGCGCCGAGTACGCCAGCCCGCGCATCGTGGAGGAGCTGGCACGCCTCGAGCTGCGCGAGGGCTGGACCGATGCGGCCGTCGCCCTCGACGGCATGGACTTGCACGCCGGGGGCCGGGTCGTCCCGATCCGCTATGCCGACGGCGGCGGCGCGCGCCCAGCCTGGGGCGTCGACCGTCGCCGCTTCGACGCCCTCCTCGCCGAGCATGCCGCCAACCGCGGCGCGGAGCTCCGGGAGCGAACCCGTCTCACCGGCCTGCTCGGTGAGCCCGGGCGAGTCACCGGCGGCCGCCTCCAGGACCTTAGGAGCGGACGCCGTTCAGAAGTGACGGCCGGCTGGACGATCGGCGCCGACGGGACGCGATCCAGCGTCAGCCGCCTTCTCGGCGTCGATCGGCCCGTGCGCTATCCGCGACGGCTGGGGCTGGTCGCCCATTACGCCGGCGTCAATGGCGTCGACGGCCTCGCCGACCACGGCGAGATGCACGTCGGTCGCGGCTACTACGTCGGCCTGGCGCCGGTGCCCGGCGGCGAGCTCAATGTCGGGATGGCACTGCCGATGGGCACCCGTGACGGATCGGCGGCCAGCCGCTTCGAGGCTGCCATCGCCGGCATCCCGGCGGTTGCGCGCAGGCTGGCGCGCAGCGAGCGCCTGACCGAGATTCGCGGCGCCGCGCCGATCGGGCACCGCGTGTCGGCGACCGCCGGGTCGGGCTGGCTGCTCGTCGGTGACGCGGCTGGGTTCGTCGACCCGTTCACCGGCGAGGGCATCCACCGGGCCCTGCGCTCAGCGCGCGCGGCGGCCGGCGCCATCCTGGCCGGCGGCGACGTCACGGCCGCCTAC
>JALZDF010000002.1 GCA_030862645.1 Chloroflexota bacterium | reverse complement strand
GCCCGCCACGGTCTCGACGATCAGCGCGCCGTGCGCGTCGATGCCCGCCGCGATTCCCTCGACGAGTTCGTCGCCGGTCTCGACGCCGACCCGGGTGCCGATGGTCACGCACGCCTCGCGATAGCGGTCCAGCGGCCTGGCTCCGGCCTCCAGGGCCACCACCTCGTCGTCGAGCGCGTCGAGCAGCGCGGCGAGCAGCTCGACGCGGTCGATCGGCGCTCCCGCAAGCTCGGCCAGCGAGGTTGCGTTGCCGGCGATCTCGGGCGGCATCTCGGCGCGCGGCCAGTTGACGTTGATCCCGATGCCGATGACCGCGGACGTCAGGCGCTCGCCGTCCACGGTCGTCTCGAGGAGCAGGCCACCGACCTTGGCGCCGTCCTGGGCGACGAGGTCGTTCGGCCATTTGAGCCCCAACGTGGCGCGTGCAGCGCAGGCGGCGCGTGCCGCCAACGCGGCCGCCATGCCCAGCTGCCACCCGTCGGCCGCGGCAAGGTGGGGGCGCATGGCGACGCTCATCGTCAGGTTACGCCCCGGTGGCGAGACCCAGCTCCGGCCGCGCCGGCCGCGACCGGCCGTCTGCTCGTCGGTGACCACCGCCCGGCCCTCGCCGCCCGGCTCGTCGAGTAGCACCCGCGCGCGATCACTGGTCGAGCCGAGCGTAGTGTGCCCCTCGATGCCGCGGCCAATTCGTCGCCGCGGGCGAGCCGCGCGGTGCCAGTCGGTCATGCCGACACGATACCCCCTCCGTGGATGGAGGGCCGGTACCGGTGCGGTACACTCGCCGTCGCAATGAGCCAGATTCTCGATGCTCGCGCTGCCCCGCCTCGCCCGCTCCGGGAGCGGGTGTTCAGCGGCATTCAGCCGTCAGGCGCGTCGCACCTCGGGAATTACCTCGGGGCGCAGGCCAACTACGTCGCCATGCAGGACCAGTACGACACGATCTACGCCATCGTCGACTACCACGCCCTCACGACGGTCCACGATGGCGCGGAGCTCCGCGGCCTGACGCACGAGATGGTGCTCGACCTGCTGGCCGTCGGGCTGGACCCCGAGCGCTGCGCTCTCATCCGCCAGTCGGACTTTCCCGAGCACGCGGAGCTGACCTGGATCTTCAACACGGTGACGCCGGTGAGCTGGGCGGAGCGCACGCCGACCTACAAGGAGAAGCGCCAGCAGGGCATCGAGAACAGCCTGGGGCTGCTCGACTACCCCGTCCTGCAGGCCGCCGACATCGTCATCTACAAGGCCACCCGCGTGCCGGTCGGCAAGGACCAGGCGGCGCACCTCGAGCTGTCGCGCGAAATCGCGCGCGCCTTCAACCGCCGCTACGGCCCGATCTTCCCCGAGCCGGAGCCGGTCTTCACCGAGGCGCCGGTCGTCCTCGGCATCGACGGCGCGACGAAGATGAGCAAGAGCGCCGGCAACACGATCCCGGTCTTCGCCGAGCCCGATGAGATCCGGCGCCTGGTGATGAACATGGTCACCGATCCGCTCCGCATCAAGCGCACCGATCCGGGCCGCCCCGAGGTCTGCAACGTGTGCCAGCTGCATCGATTCTTCGGCGGCGACTACCTCCGGATCCAGGACGGCGAGCGCACTGCCCGTACCGGCTGCGTCGACACCAAGCAACTGCTCGCCGAGCGGATCATCGAGTTCTTCCGGCCGATGCGTGAGGAGCGGGCACGCCTCGCAGCCGACCCCGCGGTCGTCGAGGACACGCTGGCGGCAGGGGCCGCCCGGGTACGGCCCATCCTGGACGCGACCGTCGCCGAGGTCCGCGACGCGGTGGGCATCGGTCCACGCCGGGGCCGCTAGTCGTGACCGGGCCGGCCTCCGGCATCGGTCCACGCGAGCGCTGGTGGCTCGTCCTCTTCCTGGCGCTGGGAAGCGTCTACTTCGGGTTCCTGGTGGCCGAGCGGGTCCTCGATCTGCTGGCCGGCTTCGGAACCATCCTGCTCATCATCTTCCTGGCCTGGTTGCTCGCCTTCGTCATGTCGGCGCTGGTGGCGGGCATGGAGGAGCGGATCGACCTGCCACGGCCGAGGATCGTGGTCGGCGCCTACCTGCTGGCGCTGGTGGTATTCGGCTTCGTCGTGTTCTACACCGGAGCGGCCATGACTCAGCAGGTCGCCGAGCTGGCGCGGAACTATCCGAACACGGAACGCGACATCCTGGGCGTGCTGGCCGATTGGGAGCGCGGCCTCCAGTTCGGACGCCTCCGCATCGACCTGACCGACCTCTATGCCGGCGCCGTCGGCGGGCTCGAGCAGATCGGCAGCGAGATCGTGGAGCAGGCCCAGAACATCGCCGGCGTGACGATCGCCGCGCTGGGATCGCTGCTGCTCATCATCGTCATCTCGCTCTACATGCTGATGGACTCGCGGCGGATCCTGTCACGGCTGCGCGCGGCCGTCCCGCGGCGCTACCGCGACGAGGCGGACCTGTTCGAACGCAGCATCTCGCGCGCCTTCGGCGGCTTCCTGCGCGCTCAGCTCATCCTGGCCGTCATGCAGGCTCTGCTCGTCGCGGTCGTGGGCACCGCGTTCGGCATTCCCTACCTGTTCCTGTGGGGCACCATCAGCGCCCTCGCCATGCTGATTCCCTTCTTCGGGCCGCCGCTCGCCCTGCTGCCGCCGATCGTCGGCGCCGTGCTGTTCGCGGGCGGCGCGGCGATCCCGGTGGCCGTGATCCTGTTCGCGGTCCAGACCGTGATCGTCAACTGGCTCCAGCCGCGCCTCATGCGCGGTGCGCTGGGCCTCCATCCGATCCTGGTGCTTGTCGGCCTCCTGCTCGGCGCCCAGGTTGCCGGCGTGTGGGGCGCGCTGTTCGGCATCCCGGTCATCGCCGTGATCTGGGTGTTCGTGAGCTACGCCCTGTTCCGCACCGTGCCGAACGCCGCGCTGCCGGACACGGAGCGTCTGTCCGACGTGGACGAGCACGTCATGGTCAGCGTGGCCAAGGAGCAGGTCGGCGACGAGACGCATCCGCACATCCATGTGACGCGCACGCGACGCTCGGACGGCACGGAGCAGGTCGAGCTGCGCATGGCCGATCGCGAGACGGACGAGGATCCCCGGTCGAGCGGCGCCTAAGGCTGGGCCGGCAGGCTCCCGACCGGACGCCGCTCCTCGAGCGGCGTCACCTCCTCGGCGAAATGGCAGGCGCTCATGTGCCCGCCGCCGACGTCGCGCAGGGGCGGCTCCTCGGTCTTGCAGATCTCCTGGGCCATCGGGCAGCGCGTGTGGAAGCGGCATCCCGAGGGCGGGTTTGCCGGAGACGGAAGGTCGCCCTTCAGCACGATCCGCTCGCGGCGGATGGTGGGGTCCGGCACCGGAATGGCCGACAAGAGCGCCTTGGTGTACGGGTGCGCCGGGCTGCGGTACAGCTCTTCGGCGTCCGAGAGCTCGACCAGCTTGCCGAGGTACATGACCCCGACCCGCGTCGAAAGATGCTTCACCACCGCCAGGTTGTGGGCGATGAACAGGTAGGTGAGCTGGAACTCGTCCTGGAGATCGCTCAGCAGGTTGAGGACCTGCGACTGGATCGACACGTCGAGCGCGGACACCGGCTCGTCGCAGACGATGAACTTCGGCCGCAGCGCGAGGGCTCGGGCGATCCCGATGCGCTGGCGCTGGCCACCGCTGAACTCGTGCGGGTAACGATGGATGTGCTGCTGGTTGAGGCCGACGCGCTTGAGGAGGTCACGCACGGCCGACTCGCGCTCGCGCTTGTTCGTCATGCCGTGCACGTACAGGCCCTCGCCGACGATCTCGCCGACGCTCATCCGCGGGTTGAGGCTCGCGTACGGATCCTGGAAGACGACCTGGATGTCGCGCCGAGCGGCCTTCATCTCGCGCGCGCCGAGCCGGAAGAGCGGCTTCCCCTCGAAGTTGACCTCGCCCGACGTGGGCGGCAGCAGGCGCAGGATGACCTTGCCGAGCGTCGTCTTGCCGCAGCCGGACTCCCCGACCAGGCCGAGGGTCTCACCCTCCTTGACGCTGAAGCTGACGCCGTCGACGGCGCGCACCGCGCCCAGCTTGCTGATGCCGAGCAACCCCCCACGGATGTCGAAGTGCTTCACCAGGTCGGTGACCTCGAGCAGGGGGCCTCGGCCCGTGCCGCCACGCGCGGCCGTGCGCTCCGCGCTGGTCTGCCCCCCGCTGGTGACGGTGCTTCCGGCCGACCCTCCGTGGCCGGCCGGGTCCTGGGAGCCGGTCGGCGTGACCACGGTTCGGTCGCTCATCGGGCTTCCACCGTCAGCGCCTCGGCGGCGGCCTCCGCCTCGGGTCCCTCGGCATCGGCGCCGACGTCGGGCGCCTCACCGGCCGGGGTCAGCCAACAGCGGCTGTGATGATTCGGCCCGATCTCCCGGTAGGGCGGCGCGGTGTCGCAGACGCGCATGCGGTACGGGCAGCGGCGCTTGAAGAGGCAGCCGGTCGGCAGGTTGAGCGGCGACGGCACCGTGCCCTTGATGACCTCGAGCCGGTCGCGGCGCTCGTCGATACGCGGGATCGAGAGCAGGAGCCCCTGCGTGTACGGGTGATGCGGCGAGCCGAACACGGTGCGCACGTCGGCGCGCTCCACGACCTTGCCCGCGTACATGACCACCACCTCGTCGGCCATCTCGGCAACGACGCCGAGGTCGTGGGTAATGAGCATGATGGCCATCCGGTTCTTTTCGCGCAGGTCGCGCATGACCTCCAGAATCTGGGCCTGGATGGTCACGTCGAGCGCGGTGGTCGGCTCGTCGGCGATGAGCAGGTCGGGGTCGGTCGAGAGCGCCATGGCGATCATCACCCGCTGACGCATGCCGCCCGACAGCTGGTGCGGATGCTCGCCGGCACGGCGCTTGGCGTCGGGAATGCCGACGACGCGCAGCATCTCGATGGCGCGGTCCGAAGCCTCACGCCGGCTGACTGCGGTGTGTTGCTGGACGGCCTCCGCGATCTGGTCGCCGCAGGTGAAGACAGGGTTGAGCGACGTCATCGGCTCCTGAAAGATCATGCTCACCTGGTCGCCGCGCACGTCGCGCATGTCGGCATCGGTCTTGGCGAGCAAGTTCTCGCCGTTGAGCAGGATCTCGCCGGCAATGATGCGTCCAGGGCGCTCGATGAGCCGCATCACGCTCAGGCTGGTGATGCTCTTGCCGCAGCCGGACTCGCCCACCACGCCGAGGGTCTGCCCGTGGCCGATCTCGAACGTGACGTCGTCGACCGCCTTGACCACGCCGTCCTGCGTGAAGAAGTGCGTCTTGATGCCCTTGATCTCGAGCAGAGGGCCGACGTGCCGCC
This sequence comes from Chloroflexota bacterium, assembly GCA_030862645.1. Classification (GTDB taxonomy): domain Bacteria; phylum Chloroflexota; class Limnocylindria; order QHBO01; family QHBO01; genus JACDBZ01. The sequence goes on along the minus strand of JALZDF010000002.1, from coordinate 2,331 downwards.
CCGTCACGGTCACTTTTCGACCCGCTGGCGAGGATCGAGGGCGTCGCGCAACCCATCGCCGAGGAAGCTGGCCGACAGGACGATCAGGATCAGGACGACGCCCGGATACACGACCTTGAGCGGGCCGCTGAAGAAGTAGTCGCGCGCGTTCTGCAGCATGGTGCCGAGGCTTGCGCTGTCGCGGCCGATGCCGAAGCCGAGGAAGCTAAGCGCCGACTCGACGACCACCGAGTCGGCGATGCCGAGGGTGGCGGCGACCACGATGGGCGCCATGGCCGGCGGCAGCATGTGACGCATGATGATCCGCCGCGGGCTGGCTCCCAGCGCGCGCGCGGCCTGCACGTAGTCGACCTCTCGCAGGCTGAGGAACTCGGCTCGCACCAGCCGCGCCGCCGTCGTCCAGCCGGTCAGGCCGATGGCGAAGATCACCACCCATACGTTGCCCTGTCCGAAGAAGGCGGTGATCATCAGGATCACGAACAGGGCGGGCAGGCTGAGCATGATGTCGACGAACCGCATCAGAAGGTTGTCCATCCAGCCACCGAGATAGCCGGCCAGCGAGCCGATGAAGACGCCGATGACCACGATGATGATCACCGCCGCCAGGCCGATCATGAGCGACGTCTGGGTCGCCTTGCCGAGCCGAGCGAACAGGTTTTGGCCGTTCTCGTTGTAGCCGAGCACGGCGAAGGTGAAGTCGCCGTCCTCGCTGAACAGCTCCGGTGGCGCGTCGTCCCGGAAGAGCTGCGTCTTCGTCCAGGCATCCCCGGTCACGGTGGGCACGAGCAGGGCATAGGTGGCCAGCACGATCAGCACGATGACGCCGAAGACGGCCAAGCGGTGCTTCAGGAAGCGCTGGCGGACGAGCTGCCAGTAGCTGCGCACCGGGATGCGGTCGATCTCCGCGGATTCGGCCTCGGCCTCCTCGGCTCGGCGGCGCTCGATCTCGGCTGCGGTCGTTTCGCTGACCATCGCGGACGTCCTCTCAGTACTTGATTCGCGGGTCGACCACGCCGTACAGGACGTCGGCGAGGAGGTTCCCGAGGACGACGCCGAACCCGCCGACCATCACGAACGCGAGCACGACGGGGTAGTCACGCGAGTCGACGGCCGAGATGCCGAGCAGTCCCAGGCCCGGCCAGCTGAAGATCGTCTCGGTGATGACCGCGCCCGCCAGCAGCCCGGGGAGTGTGAGCCCGAAGAGGGTGACCACGGGAATCAACGCGTTACGGAGCGCGTGCTTGTAGGTCACCTTGGCCGAGCTCAGGCCTTTGGCCTTCGCGGTGCGCACGTAGTCCTGGTTCAGGACCTCGAGCATCTTGGCGCGCACGTAGCGGCTCCAGCCGGCGATCTGCTGGATGGCCAGCGACGTCACCGGCAGCACCATGTGCCAGGCGACGTCGAGCGGCGTGCCGCGGCCCTCGATGCCCGGAAGGCTGACCATGCCGAAGCTCGGGAACGCGCCGCGGAAGACGACCGTTCCCAGGTAGGCGATGTAGATGCCGAGCAGGAAGGACGGGATGGCGTAGCCGATGGTGGCGAAGGTGGTGATCGCCTTGTCCGCCCAGCTGTATTGGCGCACGGCGGCCAGGATCCCGATTGGCACCGCAAAGATGATAGTGACCAGCAGGGCCGTACCCCCCAGCAGCAGGGTGGCGGGCATGCGGTCGGCGATCGTATCTCGGACCGAGCGGCCGTCGACGAGGCTGTAGCCCCAGGCTTCGACCTTCCAGAACTGCACGAAGGCCGTGATCCAGCTGATGAACTGCTCGTGGACCGGCTTGTCCAGCCCGTACAGGCGAATCAGGTTCTCAAGCGTCTCCGGCCGCACGTTCGGCGTGCGGAAGCGATCGATGGGACTCCCAGGAGCCAGCTGGATGATGGCGAAGCTGACCAGCGCAACCCCGAACAGGATGGGGATCGCCTGGAGCGTTCGGCGAAGGATGTAGGTGGCCATGGTGGGTGCGCCCCTGCTCCCTGTATCCGGAATACCGAACACGCTCTGGTGCGCTCACCTGGGGAGCGTGAGGGTGGATTGTGCCAGACGGAGCCCCGTCGCGGGGCTCGTCGGTGTGCGTATGCCGCTGGTGACACCCGGAGGTGCCACCAGCGGCGCGGTGCAGCTCGGTGTCGAGTCTCCGGTCGGGCCGGCTACTCGGCGATGAACAGCGTCTCGACGCGCCAATCCCACTGAGGGGACGAGAGCTCGAGCTCGCCGGCCGTGCTCTGCATGTTGACGTCGATGACCTCGCGGGCGAGATCCGACCATGCGAACAGGTACGGCTGCTCGTCGTACACGATCTGCTCGAACTCCTGGTAGATGGCTGCTCG
>JALZDF010000154.1 GCA_030862645.1 Chloroflexota bacterium | reverse complement strand
TGCGCCTCGCCAGTCCGCTCCGTGGCCTCCACAGCGGCGCGGTTGGCCCAGGCCAGCATCAGCAGGTCGCCGCGCCTCGCATCGGTCACGGCTACCGGCAGCAGCACGCCGAGTGACCAGTCGGGGCGCCGCTCGCTCAGCCAAGCCACGCCGCCACCTCCTGCCTCGATGGCGCCGGCGCAGGCGGCCGGACGCTCAGGCCGCGAGCGGCCAGATCCTCCTTGAGCGACCCGATGCGCAGGATGTCGAAGTGCAGTGTCGAGGCCAGCAACGCCGCCGAGGCGCCGGCAGCCAGGACCTCGGCCACATGGCTCGCGCTGCCCGCGCCACCGGAGGCGATGACCGGCACGCGCACCGAATCGGCGATGGCGGCGGTCAGGGCGATGTCGTAGCCCGCGCGCGTGCCGTCGCGGTCGATGCTGGTCACGAGCAGCTCGCCCGCGCCGCGCCCGACCGCCTCGGTCGCCCACGCCACGGCGTCCCGGCCGGTCTCCTGCGTGGCCGCCACGGTGCGGACCTGCCATGATCGGGCCGATCGAGCGGCGTCGATGGCCAGCACCACCGACTGGGAGCCGAGCCGATCGGCCAGGCGGGTCACCAGCACCGGATCGGCGAGCGCGGCGCTGTTGACGGCGACCTTGTCGGCCCCGGCGTCAAGGAAGGCCGCGGCATCGTCGAGGCTGCGCACCCCGCCTCCGACGCAGAGTGGAATGTCGAGCGCGGTCGCGGCGCGTCCGATCAGGTCCAGCAGCGCCGGCCGCGCCTCGCGGGTGGCCCCGATGTCCAGCATCGTGATCTCGTCGGCGCCCTCATCGGCGTACCGGGAGGCAAGCTCGACAGGATCGCCGGCATCCACCACGTCGACGAAGCGGGTGCCCTTCACGACGCGCCCATCGTTGACGTCCAGGCAGGCGATGATCCGCTTGCGGAGGGTCACGCCAGCACCGCCATCGCCTCTGCCGGATCGATCGCGCCGGTGAGCAGGGCCAGCCCGACCACCGCGCCGTCGCAGCCGACCTCGCGAACCTGCCGCAGGTCGTCGATCGAGCCGATCCCGCCGGCCGCCACCAGCACGGCCTGGGGGACGGCCGCACGGAGGCGCCCGAGCAGCGCGAGGTTCGGCCCGGCCAGGGTGCCGTCGCGCGCGGTGTCGGTCACGACCAGGCGCGACGCGCCGTCGTCGACCAGCCGCTGCGCGAGCTCCGACGCATCGGCGGAGCCCATCCGCAGCCAGCCGTCCAGCGCCGGACGTCCGTCGCGCAGGTCGAGCGACACGACGATCCGCCCCGGATGGTCAGCCGCACAGGTCCGAAGGAAGTCAGCGTCCTCGATGGCCGAGGTGCCCAGCAGTGCCTCGTCGGCGCGCTCGAGGACGCGGTCCACGTCAGCCGGCCGGCGCAGCCCACCCCCGGCCTCGACCACCACGCCCGGAGCCATCGAGCGCGCGCTTGTCACGACCTTGCCGACGAGGTCCAGCTGCATCGGCCGGCCGGCTCGAGCGCCCGCCAGGTCGACCACGTGGAGCCGCCGGCAGCCGGCGGCAACGAAGCGTCGAGCCAGCCCCGCCGCGTCGGTACCGGCGGCGACGCGCCGGCGGTAGTCGCCCTGGACCAGGCGGACGGCCCCGCCGTCGAGCAGGTCGATTGCGCAGATCAGCTCCATGTCGCGGCCTCGAGCCGCGCGTCGAGCGCGCCGGCCGCGAACGCGGCGAGCAGCGCACGCCCCGCGGGACCGCTCTTTTCCGGATGGAACTGAGTACCGATCAACGATCCCGAGCGGAGCAGAGAGGGGAACCGGAAGCCGTCGACATCGGTCCAGCCGGTCACGGCGGTCCGGTCCGCGTCGAGCCAGTAGCCATGCACGAAATACGCGTCGAACGACGCGGTCGCGGTGCGGACCTCGTTCCAGCCGATATGCGGGACCTGGCGCGGTCCTCCCTCGGCAACCGGCGGAAATGCCCGGCAGCGCCCGTCGATGAATCCCAAGCCGGGAGCGTCGCCCTCCTCGGACCCCTCGAGCAGGAGTTGGGCACCCAGGCACAGGCCGAGGAGAGGACGCCCGCCGGCGCCCCAGTCGCCCACCGCTTCCCATAAGCCTCGCCGCTGGAGCTCATCCACAGCCGATGGCGCGGCCCCGACCCCCGGCAGCACCAGGCGGTCTGCGGCACCGATCCCCTCCGGCGTGGCCACCAACCTCGACGGAGCCCGAACGGCCTCGAGCGCCCGCAGCACCGATCGCGTGTTCCCCGATCCGAAGTCGACGACCGCGATCACCGCAGGGTGCCCTTGCTGCTCGGCACCGCGTCGTTGGCATCCGCGAGCCGTGGGTCCGGCTCCCACGCCTGGCGCAGGGCGCGCGCCAGCGCCTTCACGCCTCCCTCGACGAGGTGGTGCGTGCTGCGCGCCTTCCGAACCTCAAGATGGACCGATGCGCGCGCCTCGCGCGCGAGCGTCTCGACGAAGTGCGGCCACAGCTCGACCCACGGATTCGCCGCTCCGAGCGGATCCGGCCGTGGCTCCACGTCGCTGTACGCCCGCCCGCCGAGGTCGACGGCGCACAGTGCCAGCGCCTCGTCCATCGGCAGCCGCACGTCGCCGTAGCGCCGGATGCCGGATCGCTCGCCGAGCGCCTCGTCGATCGCCCGGCCCAGGACGAGCGCGGTGTCCTCCACGGTGTGGTGCTCGTCGACGTGGACGTCACCGCCCGCATTCACCTCGAGGTCGACGAGCGCGTGGCGCGCGAACAGCGCAAGCAGGTGCTCCAGGAAGCCGACCGGCGTCTCGACCATCGCGTGCCCGGCGCCATCGAGCTCGATCCGGACCCTGATGGACGTCTCGGCCGTCGTCCGCTCCGCGCTCCCGGATCGGCTCACGACAGCACCTCCTTCAGGGCGCTCAGCAGGCGGTCCTCCTCGGGCCCCAGCCGGGCGGTCGCTCGCAGCCAGCCGCCCATCGGGCCGATCTCATAGCGTCGCACGGCCACGCCGCGCGCCAGCAGTTCGTCATCCGCCACGCGCGCGTCGAGGGTAGGCCGAAAGGCGATGGAGTTCGTCACCGACGGTAGAACCTCGCACCCGAGCTCGGCGAGTACGGTGGCGAGGCGCGCACGCGCGGCGATGACGGCCCGCCGCCGCTCGCGGGCCGCGTCCTCGTCGCCGAGCGCGGCCAGCGCGAGGGCCTCGGAGGGTGACGCGACCGACAGGGGCAGCCGCACTCCGTCGAACCGATCGACCAGGACATCGGCCACCACCAGGTAGCCAACCCGGGCGCCGGCCATGCCGTGCGACTTCGACAAGGAGCGCAGCACGAGCAGGTTCGGGAGGTCGTCCTGCAGCTGGATGGCAGAGGTGGAGCCCGGCGTCGCTCCGGTGCCGTCCTCGGCGAACTCGAGATACACCTCGTCCACGCACACGAGCGCGGGCAGGCCGTCGGCGAGGTCGCGCAGCTCGTCGAGGCCGTAGGCGTCACCTGTCGGGTTGTTCGGCGTGCACAGCCACACCAGCCGTGCCGCCTCCCGCTCTGCCAATGCCCGAATCTCTCGCGCCGGCTGCCGGCAGCCCGGTTCGGAGCGCGGAAGCTCGACGACCCGTGCGCCGGCCAGGCGAGCCTCGACCGCGAACATCGCAAACGTCGGGGTCGGGATGACGACCGCGTCGCCGGAGCCGACCGCCTGGGTCGTGACCAGCCGAATAAGCTCATCCGCGCCGGCACCGGGCACGATGCGCCGTGGATCGACGCCGAGCCGCGCGCCGAGCGCCAAACGCAGCCGGCGGTAGGCGAGGTCGCCGTACTCGACCACGCGACCCGGGTCGAGCGCGGCGAGCGTGCCCGCGAGCTGGGGCATCGGGCCGCCACCGAGCGTATTCATGTCGGCGCGCACGACGCCGCTGGCTGCAATCCCGGCCCGGGCCGCCAGCTCTTCGTCGGACGGCTCGGCCGGATACGGGGTGACCGGCTCGGGTCGTCGGAAGAGGTCAAGCACGTCGTCCTCGTCGACGGCGTCCGCCGCCCGCTCGGCGCGCGCCCGCACGCTGGCGGCATGCGCCGGCAGTCCTTCGGCGGCCGCGATGGTCTCGACCGTTCCCGAGACCGCGCGTGCGCCCCTCTGGCTCAGGCGCTGGACCTCGATCCATCGGCCGAACGACTCGACGCCGACGCCGCTCCACGCCCGCGCAGCGGCCCCGGTGGGAAGCACGTGATTGGTGCCTGTCGCGTAGTCGCCGGCGGCGATGGCCGACCACGGGCCGATGAAGACGGCGCCCGCATTGCGGATGCTGCGCTCGAGCCCTTCGGCATCGGCGCACTGCAGCGAGACATGCTCGGCCGCGATGGCATTGACGGCCTCGACCCCGGCCTCGCGATCAGCCACGAGCACGGCCGCGCCATGTCGCTTCATCGTGTCGAGCGCGCGCGCGCCGGTCGCCAGCCCGGCGGCGGCTCGCGGCAGTGCCGCCTCCACGCCGTCGAGAAGCGCGGCATCGTCGCTGACCACGATCGCCACCGAGTCGGTGCCGTGCTCCGACTGCGCGAGCAGGTCGAGAGCGACGAGGTCGGCATCCGCGCCGGCGTCGGCGAAGACGACGCACTCGGATGGGCCGGCCGGCAGGTCGATCGCCACCCGGCCGCTTACCGCTCGCTTGGCCGCGGTGACCCAGGCGTTGCCCGCGCCGAAAATCTTGTCCGCCGCCGGCACCGATGCCGTGCCATAGGCGAGTGCCGCGATGGCCTGAGCGCCGCCGGCCCTGAGGACGCGAGACACGCCACCGATGCGCGCCGCCACCAGCACTGCCGGCGGGACGGATCCATCGGGTCGTGGCGGCGTGGCGATGATGAGTTCCTCGACCCCCGCCAGCCGTGCCGGGATGGCCAGCATCAGGACGCTGCTCGGGTAGGCCGCCCGGCCACCGGGGACGTACCCGCCGGCCCGCTCGATCGGCTGCCAGCGACGCCAGGCGGTGACCCCCGGTGCGGTCCGCACCCGTCGCTCCTGGCGAAGCGCGTTGCGCTGCTCCGCGTGGTAGCGGCCGATCGAGGCCGCGGCGTCGCGCAGGGCAGCCTCGAGCCGCGGCTCGACGGCGGCTTCTGCCATGTCTTGGTGCGAGACCCACGGGTCCTCGAGGTCCACGCCGTCGAGGCGGGCGGTCAGCTCGCGAAGCGCCCGGTCGCCGTTGGCTCGGACGTCGGCCAGGATGCCTGAGACGTCCGCGTCCGGCTCGGCCCGCCGCAGGCTCGCCTGCCAGGCGCGGCGGGCATCGGCGTCCAGCTCGTCCCACACGACGCGGCGAAGGGTGGTCATCGCACGACCTTCTCGATCGGCACCACCAGGATGTCGCGGGCGCCCGCATCCTTGAGGGCGGGCACGATGCGCCAGAGTTGGCTGCGCTCGACGACCGAGTGGACGGCGATGAAGGCGGGGTCGGCCAGGGGCATGACGGTCGGGCCAGACAGCCCGGGTATGAGTGCGCGGATTCGCTCCAGCGCGGAGGCCGGCGCGTTCATCATCATGTACTCCCGGCCTCGCGCGTCGAGGACGCTGCGCAGCATGTCGACCAGCCCGCCGACGCGATCATCGCCGTCGGCAATGCCGTTGCGCGCAACCAGCACCGCCTCGGACGCAAGGAGCGTGGCGATCGGACGCAGGCCGTTCATGCGCAGGGTGCTGCCGGAAGCGACGAGATCGACGACCGCGTCGGCGACGCCGAGCTGCGGCGTGACCTCCACCGCGCCGCGGACCTCGACCACCTGGGCCTCGACCCCCGCGCCGGCGAGGTAGGCGGCCGTCACCCGCGGAAAGGAGGTGGCGACGCGACGGCCGGCCAGGTCGGCCGCGGCCATCGGCTCGGCGTCGCGCGGCACGGCCAGCACCAGGGAGCACGCGCCGAAGCCGAGAGGCAGCACGGTTCGAAGCTCGCCGCCATGCTCGGCCACCAGGTCGGCGCCAGTCAGGCCCAGCTCCACGAGACCGTCGGCAACGTACTCGGCCACGTCCTCGGTTCGAACGAAGAGGAGCTCGATGTCGGCGTTCCGGACGGCGGCACTCAGGCGGCGCTCAGAGAGCTCGAACTCCAGGCCCGCATTCCGCAGCAGCTCCACGGCGGGCTCGGCAAGGCGGCCCTTGTTCGGCACCGCCAGCCGCAGGGGCGCCGTCATCGCTTCCGTCGCCGCGATCTGGCCTGGCGGTCGAGCACCAGCCGATAGCCGTCGCGGCCGTAGCGCAGCCACTGGTTCACGCGGCTGATGGTGGCGCTCGAGGCGCCGGTCCGCTCGCTGATGTCGTGGTAGCTGATGCCATCATCCAGAAGACGCGCGACGTCCCAGCGCGCCGCGAGCTCGCGCAGCTCGTTCACGGTGCACAGGTCACGCAGGAACCTCAGCGCCTCCTGACCATCTCGCAGGCTGGCGATCGCCGAGGCGAGCTCGCGCGTCGCGTCGCTCATCCAGCGGTCCTCGCGTGGCGTGGTGATTGTGGGCTGATTCGTCATTACTTTAGCACGCTAAAGCATCAGCCGAATAACGTCAACTCCCCATCGCGTCAGCCCGCGGCCAGCGCAGCGCAAAGACGGCCACCGGTGACCGCTGCTCCAGCTGCACCGAGCCGCCCATCGCGGTCATAGTGGCGTTTACGAGGTAGAGGCCCAGGCCCAGTCCCCGCCCCGCCGTGAGGCGCTCGCGGAAGAGCCGCTGCGCCACGTCGTCGCTGATGCCCGGCCCCTCGTCACGCACACGAAGCGTGACCTGCTCCCCGTCGCGGACCTCGACCTGGATCGCACCGCCAAGCGTGGAGTAGCGGTCGGCATTCGTCAGCAGGTTGGTGATCGCCTGCTCGCTGAGGTGCCGGTCGCCGAGCACGGTCAGCCCGTCCGGCAGCGACACCCTCAGGGGCCGATCCGAGCCGCGTGCCCGCAGCCGCTCGATGGCCGCGCCGAGGGCCGGTCCAAGCTCGAACTCCTCGCGTCGCGCCTCGACGTGGCCGGTATCGGCGCGCGAGTAGAGCTCGAGACGCTCCAGGATGCCGATCGCGGCGTCGACGGACTCGAGGGCCCTCGCTCCGTGGCCAGCCGCGCGCGACGAGAGCGCCGGATCGCGTTGGGCCAGCTCGATGCGCGCCTTCGCCACCGCCAGCGGATTCCGCAGCTCATGCGCCACGAAGCTCGCGAAGCGCGACAGGCGCCGGCGCTCGTCCTCCTCCTTGCCGATGTCGCGCAGGAGCAGCACGGCGCCGCCGCCGGGAATGGGCGTTCCCTCGGTGTCGGCGATGACGTCCCGGCCCGACATCGGGATACGGAGGGTCAGCCGCCGCCGGAAGGTCTCGCGTTGGGCGCGCACCTGCGGCCATTCGTCCCGCTCCAGTGGCTTGCCCTGCTCGTCGCGCGGCTCGGTGGCGCGGCCCCACTCCTCGAGGGGGCGCTCGACGAAGCTGCGGCCGAACAGGCGCAGCGCCGCGCGGTTGCCATACGTGCCGCGAGGCTCGTCGTCGTAGACGATCAGTGGCTCCGGGATCGCCTCCGCCACCTCCTCAAGGCGGGCGCGCTCGCGTTCGGCATCGGCCAGAGCGGCATCGAGGTCCCGGTGGACCGATTCGAGCCGCTCACGCTCGGCGTCCGCCTGGCGACGCGCCTCGTGGCTCGACGCCAGCGCCGCATCGGCCGTGAGGCGGTTCGTCTCCGCCCGGTGCACGAGGTACACGAGCGCCGGCGAGCCCAAGAGGAAGCCGATCAGCCTCACCGTGTCGCTGATCGCCCAGGTACCCTCGTGCGGCGCGAGCGTCTGGGCGACGACCACCACGGCGCCGGTCACATAGGCCCAGGCCGCCGCGTTTGCCCCCAGCGCGAGGCCGATGATCGCGATGGCGAGGACGAGGAGCACGGTGAACGGCAGGTACTCCATCTGTGGCTCCGCGAGCCAGCGGCCGAGGAGTGCCGTGCCGACGCCGACGAGCGCGCCGACCAGCGCGCGGCGGTCAAGCCTGAGCAGTCTCATCAGCACGGGCGCTCCCCTGACGGTTCTCGCCGGAGCCTAGCATCCCGCTTCGTCAATTCGCGGCCGGGCGCGGGGCGGCGGCGCGACGAGCGCGAGCGAGCCGTTCCCTGGCGACGGCGATACGCCGCCACGGTCCGTGCACCCGCTTCGGATCGAGCGCCTCGGGATGCTCGCCGCGCGCGATCTCGGCGAGCAGCGCCGAGGCACGGTCCAGCTGCCCGGCCTCGGTGAGCAGCTGCACGAGGCTGAACCAACGCCCCGGCTCGGTGACCGGCGCGTCCATCACCCGCTCGACCAGCTCGGCGGCCCGCCCGCCATGGCCGGCGCGCCGGTGCGCCACGATCGCGGCGCGGTAGTCCGTGAAGCTGGGCTCCATCTCCAGCGACTCGAGAAAGTTGAGAAGCAGCTCGGCGTTCTCGGCGCGCCTCGCCGCGGTCCCGCGCCGGACATGCACGTCGCGGTATTCGCCAAGCAGGACGCGCAGCTCCCGTTCCGCCCAGCGCCGCTGGCTCGAGGCCTCGGGCTCGCGCTCGGCGATCTCCCGCAGCTGGATCGCTCCGCGCAACTCCTCGCCGGCCGAAATGTAGGCATCGCGGAGATTCGCGTCGACGATCTCAGCAAAGGGCGGGCGCTGCGCCACGATGCGCTCGAGGCTGCCGAGCCAGTCGTTGATCCGGCCGCGCTCCGCGTAGTGGCGCGCGGCGAACCGGAGCCAGTAGCGCTCGGTGTGGTCGCGCCAGTCTTCCCCGGCGATCCGGTGCTCCACAATCCAACGTTCCTGCGCGTTGGGCCCCGCCAGGAAGACGTCGGCCGGAACCCGGAATCCGGCCGCGGAGCGCCACTGCGGTTGGTGCCAGGGGCTCGGCTCACCGGGCTCGATGCGCACCGGGCGGTGACGGCGAGCAGCGCGCGGCGCCTCCCCTTCGTCGAGTGGCCATTCCAGCGTCTCGGCCCGACCGGCCTCGAGGGCGTGGTCGTAGTGGAGCCGGCGCAGCGGGTCGCGCAGCGCCGCCCAGGCCCGGTTGAGGATCGACGTGCGTCGCGTCGCGATCTCGGACGATGGCGCCCGGTCCGGATGGTGGCGCAGGACCGCCGCGCGGAACGCCGAGCGCAGCTGAGCGCTCGAGGCCGACGGGTCGGTCCCGAGTACCTCGTAGTAGTCGCGATGCTCGCTGTGCACGGGCGCCGTGGTGGACATCCGATCGAGTCTAGGGGACGTTCCACCCGTTCCGCACTTCGCTATGCTGCGCCCCATGCCTCCGAAGCCCGGCCACGGGCAGGCCCGGGCCGGTCACCTCCTCGTCATCGGCGGCGCGGAAGACAAGCTGCGCCAGCGGCAGATCCTTTCGCGCTTCGTCGCGCTGGCCGGGGGCAGCGAAGCGCGGGTCGTGATCATTTCGACCGCTTCGTCGCTCGGCGACGAGGCCACCGAGCTCTACCTGTCGCTCTTCCGCCAGATGGGGATCGCCGAGGTGCGCGGCATGCGCCCGCTCGTGCGCGAGGACGCCAATGACCGACGGCTGGCCGCCCAGCTCGACGACGCGACCGCCATCTTCCTGACCGGGGGCAACCAGCTGCGCCTGTCGAGCGTGATCGGCGGCACGCTGCTCGGCAAGGCGCTCGTCGAGCGCCATCGCCACGGTGCGGTCATCGCCGGCACCAGCGCGGGAGCCTCGGCCATCGCCAGCTACATGGTGGCCTTCGGGACCAGCGGCGCCACGCCGAAACAGCGGATGACCCAGATGAGTGCCGGCCTCGGCCTGCTGCCCGGCGTGCTCATCGACCAGCACTTCGAGCAGCGCAACCGGTTCGGTCGGCTCCTGGCCCTCGTCGCCCAGTCCCCCGCCCTGCTCGGCCTCGGGATCGACGAGGATACGGCGGCGCTCGTCAGCCCGAAGGGGATCCTCGAGGTGCTCGGGAAGGGCTCGGTAACGATCATCGACCCCGCCCACATCCAGACCGATGCGTACGAGGTCAAGCGGCATCGGCCGATCATGGTCTCGGGCGTGACCCTGCACTCGCTCCCGTCGGGCTACCGCTTCGACATCAGGAAGCGAAAGCTGATGGCGCCGCTGCGACCGGTCAGCGCCACCGACCGCCAGCTGGCCAGCCTGCAGGCGGCCACGAACCATACCCGCCGCCTGATCCGCCGCATCGCCGCCGAGGGAGCCGATGACACCGCGCCGGAGCGTGCCCGTCGCCGCGCACGGCGCGCCAGCCGGATGGATCGCGAGGCCAGCGAGTGACGGCCCCCTCGCGGCGCGCGGCGCGCATCAGCCGAGCCGTCGCCGAGACGCCGGCAGGCGCGGTCCCGCGCCCCGAGCTGCGCATCGTCGAGACCCGGGTGTATCGCGGCCCCAATTACTGGAACTACGATCCGGCCATCAAGCTCATCGTCGACCTCGGCGTGCTCGAGCATTTCCCGAGCAACACGATCACCGGCTTCGTGACCGCGCTGCTCGAGATGCTGCCCGGGGTCGGCCAGCACACTTGCGGGACCGGGCGGGTCGGTGGCTTCGAGGACCGCCTGCGTGAAGGGACCTGGGTCGGCCACGTCGCCGAGCACATCGCGCTGCAGCTGCAGCGCGAGGCGGGCACCGAGGTCGGCCGCGGCAAGACGCGCGGCACCGGCGAGCCGGGCCGCTATCACGTCGTGTACTCGTACGCCGAGGAGTCGGTCGGCATCACGGCCGGCAAGCTGGCGGTGCGGCTCGTCAACCACCTGGTCGAAGCGGAGCCCGGCTTCGACTTCGGGGCAGAGCTCGAAGCGCTCATCCGGCTCTCGGAACGCACGGCCTTCGGCCCTTCGACGCAGGCCATCCTCGACGAGGCGGGGCTGCGCGACATCCCCTGGATCCGTCTCAACGAGCAGTCCCTGGTGCAGCTCGGCCACGGGATCCACCAGAAGCGCATCAGGGCCACGATGACCAGCCAGACCGGGTCACTGGGCGTCGACATCGCGGGCGACAAGAAGCTCACGAATCGCCTGCTGGCGGCGACCGGGGTCCCGGTCCCGCGCGCCGAGCTGGTGCGCGACGCGGACGCCGCGGTGGCAGCCGCTCGGCGCATCGGCATGCCGGTGGCGGTCAAGCCCCTCGACGGCAACCACGGCCGCGGCGTCATGCTCAACCTCGCCGACGACGAGGCGGTGCGCGCGGGCTACCGCGCCGCGCGAGCACAGAGCCGCAGCGGGGCGGCGGTGGTCGAGTCGTACCTGGTGGGCAACGACTACCGCTGCCTCGTCATCGGCGGCGTGCTGCGGGCGGTTGCCCAGCGGGTGCCGGCGCACGTCGAGGGCGACGGGACTCACTCGTTGACGGAGCTCGTCGAGATCGCCAATGCAGATCCTCGCCGCGGGATCGGCCACGAAAAGGTGCTGACCCGGATCGCCATCGACGACGAGTCGATCGGCTATGCGCGTGAGCAGGGCTTCGAGCTCTCCGACGTGCCTCCGCGCGGGCAGCGGATCTACCTCAAGCGGACCGCAAACATGAGCACCGGCGGCATCAGCATCGACCGCACCGAGGAGGCGCATCCCGACAACGTCGAGCTGGCCGAGCTCGCGGCACGGGTGGTCGGGCTGGACATTGCCGGCATCGACCTGATCTGCCCCGACATCGGCGTCCCCGTCCGCGAGACGGGTGGCGGCATCGTCGAGGTCAATGCGGCGCCTGGCTTCCGCATGCACACCCATCCAACCGAGGGCGAATCGCAGTACGTCGCCAAGCCGGTGCTCGACATGCTCTTCCCGCCCGGGGCCGATGCGCGCATCCCGATCGTCGCCGTCACCGGCAGCAACGGCAAGACGACGACCGCCCGGATGATCAGCCACATCATGAAGGGGATGGGGCGCAAGGTGGGGCTCACGTCGACCGATGGGATCTACGTCGACGGCCGGATCGTCCGCAGGGCGGATGCGTCCGGGCCGAAATCGGCGTCCATGGTGCTCCAGAACCCGACCGTCGACTTCGCCGTCTTCGAGGTGGCCCGCGGTGGGATCCTGCGCGAGGGCCTCGGCTACCAGCGCAACGACGTGGCCGTGGTGCTCAACGTCACCGGCGATCACCTGGGGCTCGGCGGCATCACCAGCATCAAGCAGCTGGCCGGGGTGAAGCAGGTGGTCGTCGAGGCGGTCCCCCGCGACGGTGTCGCCGTCCTCAACGCCGATGACCCGCTCGTGGCCGAGATGGCGCGCGCGTGCTCCGGATCGGTCATCTACTTCAGCATGGATCCCGAGCACGAGCGCTTGAAGTTCCAGGCCTCGCGCGGGCGGCGCGCCGTGACTCTCGAGCACGGCCGGAACGGCGAGATGGTCGTCCTGCGTCAGGGGCGCAAGAGCATGTCGCTGGTCTGGACCCACCTCATCCCGGCGACCTTCGAGGGACGGGCCCGGATGAACGTGCAGAACGCGCTGGCTGCCACCGCCGCGGCCTGGGCGGCCGGCGCCCACCTCCACGACATCCGCCAGGGACTGCGCACCTTCACCACCTCCTACTTCATGGCTCCCGGCCGGCTCAACATGTTCGAGCTCGACGGCTTCCGGGTCGTGGTGGACTACGCGCACAACCCTCCCGCCCTGCGGGCGCTGGGCGAGTTCGTGGATCGGCTGACCGAGCCGTCGGCCGGCGGCGCCCGCGCATCGGTGACCGGCCGCCGCATCGGCGTCATCGCCACGGCCGGTGACCGTCGCGACGAGGACATCGTCGAGCTCGGACAGGTGGCGGCCGCCTACTTCGACGAGATCATCGTCCGCGAGGACGAGAACAACCGGGGCCGGCCGCGCGGCGAGACGGCGACGCTGATCCTGCAGGGCGTCAGGTCGGCCAGCGCCGATGCCTCGCGGGTCGTCGCCACCACCACGATCCTCGACGAGCTCAAGGCAACTCGCCACGCCCTGGACACCGCGCGAGAGGGCGACGTGGTGGTGGTCTGCGTCGACCACGCCAACCAGATATGGAAGGAGCTCCAGCGGCGGGAGCACGGCGCGGCCAGCGAGACCGATGGCCTGCGGGCGGTGGTCGGCATCCCGGACGCCGAGGACGAGGTCGACCTCGACCTCTGAACACGCCAACCGGCGCCGCCCTCAGCCCACGACGGCCTCGCGCAGGCGTTCGGGGCCGACCGGTGAGAAGCCCTCGGCAGCAAGCCAGTCGAACAGGTCCGTGCGCTCCACGTGGGCCATGACCACACAGACATCGCCACGCTTCGCCCGGCCGATGAGCGCCCGGAACGCGGCCATCTCGTTGGGAAGGGCCTCGATCTCGCCGGCATAGCCGCCATCGCGCGCGCCCTGTCGAAGGAGCTCGTTCATCTCCTCGCGATCCCGCCCGCGCAGGTAGTGGGCCTTCTCGGCGATGACGAGGTCGTCCGCGCTGCCCGCAATCACGCCCAGTGCATGGAGAATGTCATCGGTCCGATCCCCGGCCGTTCCGAACGCCAGACGCACCCTGCGCCGGCCGGCCAGGGCTCGCGCGACATCCATCAACCCGGCCAGGCCCGCCTCGTTGTGCGCAAAGTCGACCACGGCGAAGACGCCACCGCGCTCGTACAGGTTGAGCCGGCCAGGATTGGTGGACGCGTCCTGGGCAAAGGAGCGCAGGCCACGCCGGATGCGCGCCGCCGACACGCCGAGCGCATCGCACGCCGCCGCCGCGGCGAGCGCATTGGCGATGTTGTACCGGGACAGCCCGGCCACGGTCACCGGCAGCTCGGCAGCCGGCGCCAGGCGGCGCGGACGGCGGCCCGCGGCTCGCAGCACGAGCAGGTCGCCTTCGAGCACGGCGGCCCGCCCGCCCTCGTCGAGCACCTCTTCCACCCGGGCCGAGCGAAGCTCCAGGCTGAACGCGTAGATGCTGGCGCGGGTGTGCCGACGCATCTCCCAGGCGAGGTCGTCATCGGCGTTCAGGACAGCCCAGCCTTCTCGCCGGGTAATCCGAACCACCACCCCCTTGACCTCGGCCAGCTCCTCGAGCGTGTCGATCCCCTGGAGCCCGAGGTGATCGGCGCTCACGTTGGTGACGACGCTGACGTCGTTGGCGCCGTAGCCGATACCGCGCAGCAGGATGCCGCCTCGTGCCGTCTCGAGAACCGCCAGGTCGAGCCCGGGCTCGGCAAGCACCCGGCCGGCCCCACCGAAGCCGGTCCAGTCCCCTGCCTCGACCAGCTTACCGCGCACGAAGATGCCATCCGAATTCGTCATCCCGACCTTCATCCCGGACCCGGTGGCGATGTGGGCGATGAGGCGGGTCGTCGTGCTCTTCCCGTTCGTCCCGGTCACCGCCACGATCGGGATCCGCGGCTTGGGCAGGTGGAACAACGGCCCATGGGCGGTCGCCCGCAACGCCGCCACCTCGCGCCGATCGGTCGAGCGCCCCAGCGCGATCCGCGCCGATGCCGCACCGATCGCCTGCGCCACGGCGCGCCGCCGCCAGGCGAAGACGACGGCTGTTCGCAGCCGGTCGACGGAGCGCCGCGTGGTGATGCGCGGCTCGGGAAGGTCCAGTGCGTCGTGCAGCCGCGTGACGGCCAGCGCAGCGGCGGCGGCCACGTCGTCCGCCGCTCCCGGCTCCTCGCCCACGAACTCCAGCTTGACCGCGGGACGCGTGAAGAACCGATTCGGGCCCTCCAGCACCCGAAGCTCGAGGAGCTCGACGCTCGAGTCGGCCGGGTCGGCTCCGCGCGGCATGGGCGTGAGTATATTGATCGCCATGCCCCATCCCACCGCGCTGCAGCGCGCCGTCGAGGCACGCCTGCCGCGCTTCCTCGCCGAGCTCGAGTCCCTTGTCAACGTCGACTGCGGCTCATACACACCCGACGGCGTCAACCGTGTTGCCGACTTCGTGACCGATGCGCTCCGCGAGCGCGGGGCCGAGGTAGAGCGCGTCGCCCATGCGCCGGCCGACGGCCGGCCGCGGCTTGGTGACCTCGTCGTCGGACGCCTGGCCGGCGACGGCCCGCGGATCCTCTTGATCGGCCACATGGACACCGTCTTCGACCCGGGGACGGTGGCTGCTCGGCCGTATCGGTCCGACGGAGGACGCGCCTTCGGTCCCGGCGTGACCGACATGAAGGCGGGGCTGCTGGCAGGGCTGCACGCCATCGCCGCGCTCCACGAGACTGGACATCGCCCGGCCATCACCTTCGTCGCGAATCCTGACGAGGAGATCGGCTCGCCGTTCAGCACGCCATCCATCCGATCGCTGGCGCCGGACCACGACGCGGTGCTGGTGCTCGAATGCGCGCGCGCCAACGGCGACATCGTGACCGCGCGCAAGGGGATCGCCGACTTCCACGTCACGCTCACCGGCCGCGCGGCGCACGCCGGCGTCGAGCCGGAGAAGGGGCGGTCCGCCATCCTCGAGGCGGCGCACCAGGTCCTGGCATTGCACGAGCTCAACGGCCGATGGCCCACGGTGACGGTCAACGCCGGTGTGATTCACGGCGGCACCCGCCCGAACGTCGTCGCCGAGCGCTGCGAGCTCCAGGTGGACTTGCGCGCCGCGACGCTGGACGCCTTCGAGGCGGCGTCTGCAGAGGTCGAGCGCCTCGCCGCGGCGCCGACCGTCGCGGGCGTGACGATCGACCTTCGTCGCACGGCCGGGCATCCTCCGATGGAGAAGACCGACGCCTCGGCCCGCCTCGCGGCCCTGGCCGCGTCGATCGCCGGCGAGCTGGGCTTCGAGCTTCATGACGCTGCCACCGGCGGTGCCTCGGACGCCAACACCACGGCGGCCCTCGGCATACCGACCATCGACGGCCTCGGCCCGATCGGCGGGGACGACCACTCCGTCGACGAGTGGCTCGACCTCGGCAGCGTGGTTCCACGGACGACCTTGCTGGCTGCCCTCATCGGTCGCATCGGGGAGGAGGTCCAGCCGGCCGTGGAAGGCCCCGACCTCGGCTAGAATGGCTTCCCGTGACCGATGAATACCGCCACCGCACGACGCTGCAGGTGCGCTTCCGTGACATCGACGCCTTCGGGCACGTCAACAACGCCGTCTTCTTCAGCTACGTCGAGCAGGCACGCATCCGATACCTGCTCGAGGTGCTCGACACGGCGGAGCCGTTCGACCGCCTTCCGCTGATCCTGGCGCGCGTCGAGCTCGACTACCGGTCCCCCATCTTCTTCGGTGACGAGGTGGTGGTCGAGACGCGTGTGGACCGCATCGGCCAGAGCAGCATCGCCATGAGCCATCGCATGACGGCCGGATCGGACGAGCGGCTGGTCGGCGAAGTGCAGAGCGTCCTCGTCACCTACGACTACGGCTCGGCCCGTCCGATGCCCGTGCCCGACGACTGGCGCCGGCGTCTCGGCGAGCACGAGGCGCGATCCTTCGACATCGAACCGTCACGGGCCGCCAACGCGGCCGTGGCTGGCTGACCGTTACCACCGGGAGATCCATGGCGGAACAGCAACGATTCGACCTGCTCATCCTCGGCGGAGGCATGAGCTACGTCGGCGCCATCCGTGCCGCGCAGCTCGGCCTGTCCGTCGGCCTCGTCGAGCGCGAACGGCTCGGCGGCACCTGCCTGAACCGCGGCTGCATCCCGTCGAAGGCGCTGCTCGAGACGGCGGACCTGCTCCACCGCGTCACCGAGCAGGGCGCCGAGTTCGGGCTCTCGGGCCACGACGGCGTCGGCCTCGACTACGGGGCGCTGGCCAAGCGGCGTGACGCGGTGATCGACAAGCACGTCGGTGGCGTCGAGTTCCTGATGAAGAAGAACAAGGTCACCGTGCTGCGCGGCAACGGCGTGCTCACCGGCCCGACCAGCGTTCGCGTGTCGGGGGGCGAGTCGGGCGATCTCGAGGCGATGGCCGACAACCTCATCCTGGCCACCGGCTCCGCGCCGCGATGGCTCCCCGGCCTCGACCCGGACGGGCGTCTCATCATCTCATCCGACGAGGCGCTCACCCGCGGCGACGTGCCGGGCCGGGTCACCATCGTCGGCGCGGGCGCCATCGGCGTCGAATGG
Source organism: Chloroflexota bacterium (assembly GCA_030862645.1). Lineage (GTDB taxonomy): Bacteria > Chloroflexota > Limnocylindria > QHBO01 > QHBO01 > JACDBZ01. The sequence continues at coordinate 3,173 of JALZDF010000154.1, read as the reverse complement.
GCCAGCATGTACCGGGACTTCGGCGCCGAGGTCACGCTTGTCGAGTTCGCCGACCGGATCGTGCCGCTCGAGGATCCCGAGGTCGGCAAGGAGCTGGCGCGGGTCTTCAAGAAGCGCGGCATCGACATCCATGCGGCGAGCACCATCGATCCGGCTTCGATCCGCAAGGGCGATTCGGACATCAGCTTCGCCATCGCCACCAGGGACGGCGCGAAGCGCACCGACATCACCTCCGACGTCATCCTGGTGGCGGTCGGCCGGCGGCCGCTGACCGACGACATCGGCCTCGAGGGCATCGGGGGGCTGACCCTCGAGAGGGGCTACGTCAGGGTTGACGAGTTCATGCGCACTGGCGTCGAACACCTCTACGCCATCGGCGACATTGTGCCGGGGTTCGCGCTCGCCCACGTCGCCAGCCACGAGGCGGTGGTGGCGGTCGAGCACCTGGCCGGCCACGATCCGGAGCCGGTCCGCATGGACCTCATGCCGCGGGTCACCTTCTGCCGCCCGCAGATCGCCTCGGTGGGACTATCCGAGGAGGAGGCAAAGGCCGACGGCCGCGAGGTGAAAACCGGCTCCTTCCCATTCCGGGCCCTCGGCAAGGCCACCATCGTGGGCGAGATCGACGGCTTCGCCAAGTTCGTGACCGATGCCGAGTCGGGGCTGTTGCTGGGCGCACACATCATCGGCCCCCATGCCGGCGACCTGCTCGCCGAGCCGACGCTGGCGCGCCTGGTGGAGGGCACGGCCGCCGAGATCGCCATGAGCGTCCACGCCCACCCGACCCTGACCGAAGTGCTGGCCGAGGCCGCCCTGGCGGTCGACGGCGCGGCAATCCACGTCTAGGAGGCGCATCGGATGGCCCAGACCGACACCAGGCCCCGGCACGGGCAGCTCGGCCTGAGCGACGACGACGTGCTCGGCATGTACCGCGCGATGCTGCTCGCCCGAGCCGTCGACGAGCGGATGTGGCTCATGCAGCGCGCGGGCAAGATCGCCTTCATCATCAGCGGGCAGGGGCACGAGGGCGCGCAGGTCGCGACCTCCTGGCCGATGCGGAAGGGCCAGGACTGGATGGCGCCGTTCTATCGGTCCATCGCCAGCGCCATGACCTTCGGCATGAGCGCCGAGGACATCATCACCGCCCATCTCGCCAAGGCCGATGACGTGAGCTCCGGCGGCCGCCAGATGCCCGGCCACTACGGTGGCGCGCCGTACAACATCGTCAGCCTCAGCTCCCCGGTTGGGACGCAGGTGCTCCACGCGGTGGGGATTGCCATGGGCGCCTGGGTCAAGGGCGACGACGTGGTGGCCATGACCCAGTTCGGTGAGGGCACGTCCAACCAGGGCGAGGTCCACGAGGCGATGAACTTCGCCGGCGTCCACCAGCTTCCCGTCATCTTCGTGTGCGAGAACAACGGCTACGCCATCAGCGTGCCGCTCGACCGCCAGGTGGCCGGCGGATCGGTGGCCGCCCGGGCCGAGGGCTACGGCATGCCGGGCGTGCTGGTCGACGGCGGAGACGTGCTCGGCTGCTATGCGGCGGCGACAGAGGCCCACGAACGGGCTCGGCGCGGCGACGGACCGACGCTCATCGAGGCGCGGGTCGTGCGCCTCACCTCCCATTCCTCTGATGACGACCAGCGCCGCTACCGCGACGCCGCCGAGGTCGAGGCGCTCAAGGAGCGCGATCCGATTCCGCAGTTCGCCAATGAGCTGCGGACGGCCGGAGTCCTGGACGACGAGCGGGACCAGGCGATCCGGGCAGAGGTCAAGGCCGAGGTCAACGAGGCCAGCCGCCAGGCCGAGGCGCGGCCCGAGCCGTCGCCCCACGATGCCCACGAGCGGGTGTACGCCGAGCCAATTCCCGGAGGCGGGACCGCCGTGCCGCTTGCGCCGATCGACGGCGGGGGGCACTGACCATGTCCGAGCTCAACATCCTCGAGGCGATCCGATCGGCCCTGGACGAGGAGATGGAGCGCGACCAGCTCGTCATGGTCCTCGGCGAGGACGTCGGCCGAAAGGGCGGCGTATTCGGTGCCACCGAGGGATTGTGGGCGAAGTACGGCGACAAACGGGTGCTCGACACGCCACTGACCGAGGGCATGATCGCCGGCGCCGCCATGGGCGCCGCGGTGTACGGGCTGCGGCCGGTGGCCGAGATGCAGTTCGCCGACTTCGTATACCCCGCCTTCAACCAGATCGTGTCCGAGATCAGCCGCATCCACTACCGATCGAATGGCACCTTCCGTGCGCCGATGGTGATCCGCATGCCCTACGGCGGAGGCGTCCACGGCGCGCTCTACCACTCGCAGTCGAACGAGGGCTACTTCACGCATACCGTCGGGCTGAAGGTCGTGGCGCCCGGCACCCCGGCCGACGCCAAGGGATTGTTGAAGGCCTCCATTCGCGATCCCGATCCGGTGATGTTCTTCGAGCACAAGAAAACCTACCGCCTGTTCAAGGCCGAGGTTCCCGACGGCGACACGGTCGTGCCGATCGGCAAGGCATCGGTCGCGCGAGAGGGCAAGCATCTGTCCATCTTCTGCTACGGTTTCATGCGCACGTGCGCGCTCGAGGCGGCCGAGACGCTCGCCCGCGAGGACGCGTTCGAGGCCGAGGTGGTCGACCTGCGGACGCTGCGGCCGCTCGACATGGAGACGATCCTCGCGTCGGTCGGCAAGACCGGCAAGGCCCTCGTCGTCCACGAGGCGAACCGCTTCGGCGGCTTCGGCGCCGAGATCGCGGCCGAGATCGGAGAGCGCGCCTTCGAGCAGCTCGACGGGCCGGTCACGCGCCTCGCCGGCCCGGATGTCCCTGGCGTGCCCTACCACCACGCACTCGAGGATTGGTACATGATCGGTCCGGCGCGCATCGTCGACGCCGCGCGCAAGCTCGCCGCCTACTGATCGCACCGCTAGGATTGAGCCAGCACACCACCCGTGGCGCCCGTGCGCCGCTGAGCCAGGGGAGCCGATAACACATGGCAACCACGATCAAGATGCCCCAGCTGGGCGAATCGGTCACCGAGGGGACGATCGAGCGCTGGCTGGTCAAGGAAGGCGACACCGTCGAGCAGTACGACCCGCTCTTCGAGGTCGTCACCGACAAGGTGAACGCCGAGGTGCCGGCCGAGGTCGCCGGGACCATTGCCAAGATCCTGGTGCCCGACG
>JALZDF010000149.1 GCA_030862645.1 Chloroflexota bacterium | reverse complement strand
CGCAGCTTGGAGCCGAAGGCGACGATCGCGTCGAACGTCTCCTGGTAGCTCGGCACGAAGGCCTCGAAGCTGGGGTTGTCGGCGTACGCGACCGAGTCGCGCACGACCTGCCAGTCGACGTCCCAGGGGTAGGTCTCGTCGAGACCCGCAAAGAACGCGTCCTGATCAGCCTCGATGGCCGGCATGCCGCCGTACACCTGCAGCAGCTCTGCTGATGCGTCGCCGATGAGGTAGGTCAGGACCTCGAACGCCTCCTCCGGATGCTCGGTGTCGCCCCAGATCCGGAACGTGTCGGCGTTGAAGTTCGAGGTGGTCGTGCCGTTGTATGCCGGGACGGCGGCGACATCCCAGTCCTCGCCGGCGTCGCCGATGCAGCACGTGTACCACAGGTGGGTCAGCGCCATGGCCACCTTGCCCGAGTTGTACGCGTTGCCGTTGCCTTGCTCGGGCGCGTTGACGGTCGCCTCGTCCATGACGGCGTGGTCCGCCCAGGTCAGCTCGTAGAGCCACTTCCAGGCGTCGGCCCAGTGCTCCGGGATCTGTGCGGTGGTGCCATCCTCGGCCACCAGACTACCGGATCCGAAGTAGGACCCGACCGCGCGCAGATCCTGGTACTGAGGCTCATAGCCCCACTGCACCACGTTCTCCGGGTCGAAGTCGGGGCTGGTGGCATCGTTGCCGTTCACGTCGACCGTGAGGCGACGCGCCAGCTCGGCCAGGGTATCCATGTCCCACTCGACCTCCTCGCCATCGAGCACGTACGGATCACCATACGCGTGCGGCGGGTATTCGAGGCCGGCCTCGTCGAACATGTCGCGATGGTAGAAGAGCATCGAGGGATAGCTGGCGAACGGCAGGCCGATTTGGCCCTCGCCACCAACGTTGAAGAACTCGACCGCGCCCTCGCTGAACTGGCTGGTGTCATAGCCGGTCGACTCGATGAGGTCCGTGAGGTCCAGCCATTGGCCATGGAACGCCTCGGCGCCCGAGACCCCCACCGGACCGACGATGTCTGGCGCGTTGCCGCCGGCGATCTCCGTGGACATCACGTCGAACGCGGAATCGTAGTCGACGATCTCGAGCACCAGCTCGATGTCGTCATGCGACTCGTTGAAGGCCGCGACGACGGCCTCCTCGGCTGGGACCTGGGCCGGGTCGTCGCCGGCTCCCAGGCAGCAGAACCAATGAATCTCGACGGGCTCACCCGCGGCCCCCGGCTCGCTGGAGCCCGGGTCACCGGTGGCCGGCTCGCTCGACCCTGGCGACGCGCTCTGGCCGGACTGGGTGCCGCAGGCGGCGAGGACCAGGGCCAGGATCGCGAGGACCGAGCCGGATCGAAGGACGGTGCTGCGCATGTAGTTGCCTCCAACTGGGGTGAACCACCACTCTCCAAGGGCACGTCTCGTTCAGCCGCTCCCCTCCTCTCCCCCAACGGCGAGGTTCGACTCCCGACGGCCTACGCCGGCGATCGAGACCCGCATCCGGTCGTGTCCGGATGCCCAATGAGCGCGGACGACGTCCCGCTCGAGGTAATAACGTGTGCGGTCGCCGCGCACGAAGCTGCGGGCGGTCTCGACCGGCGTGCCGTCGCCGGCGAAGGCAACGCCGTCAATCTGCAGCGCCAGTGAGCGGGTCGCCACGCCGAGCAGCTTGGCCTCGCGGGCTCGCAGGCTCACCGGCTCCACGGCCTCCCGCGCCCGCACGATCCGGGTGCCGTACCGCTCGCCGAGAAGGTCGTACAGCGACCGCCGCTCGAAGTCGAAGGCCAGCAGCCCAGGAAAGCGCTCCGCGGGCAGGCGCGCTTGCTCCAGGATGAGCGGTTCGCCGCCACCGAGGCGGACGCGCTCGAGGTAGGCGACCGGCGCATCGGCTTGCATGCCCAGCAAGCCGCCCACGACCTCGCCGGCCGGCTCGATGCGGGCCGTTACCACGCGCGTGGCCGGATCGAGCCCCCGTCGCTCCATCTCCTCGGCAAAGCTCATGGAGCCGGCGATGTTGCGCTCGATGCGCGGCTGCAGGACGAAGGTGCCGCGCCCGCGGGTGCGCTCGATGCGTCCCTCCCTCACCAGCTCGCCCAGTGCGTGCCGCACGGTGATCAGGCTGCAGCCGTAGCGCGCCGCCAGATCGCGCTCGGTGGGCATACGCTCGCCGGGACGCCACTCCTCGCTGTCGAGCGCGGCGCTCAGGTCACGAAAGACCTGGTGATGCAACGGAATCGGTCCGGGCTCTAGTTGGAACCGTGCCATGCCGTCCTCGCTGGTCGTTCCTGGTGACGAGGCTTGACCCTGTATGCTCATAACGTTATAAGCAATCTGTCAAGACCCTGTCGAGGATCAGATGGGCATCAAAGTGGCGGTCATCGGCGGCGGCAGCACCTACACCCCCGAGCTGGTCGAGGGCCTGGCGAACCGGCGCGGCCGGCTTCCGATCGACGAGCTCGCCCTCCACGATGTGGACGCCCGGCGCCGCGAGGTGGTCGGCGGACTCGCCGGACGCATGCTGCGGCGCATGGAGTGGGACGGGCGCCTGACCCTGACCGGCGACGCCATCGCTGCCATGGACGGCGCGGCCTTCGTGCTGTTCCAGCTGCGGATCGGGGGGCAGGCGGCCCGCCTGCTCGACGAGACGCTCCCCCTCCGCTTCGGAACGATCGGACAGGAGACGACCGGCGCCGGCGGGCTGGCGAAGGCGCTGCGCACCGTGCCGGTGGTGCTCGAGCTTGCTGAGCTGGCGCGACGTCACGCGGCACCTGACGCCTGGATCATCGACTTCACGAATCCGGTCGGAATCGTCAGCCAGGCGCTCGTCGACCACGGTCACCGCTCGATCGGCCTGTGCAATGTGGCCATCTCGCTGCAGCGGCGCTTGGCGTCGCATCTGGGCGTCGCCCCAGGCGAGCTGGCGCTCGACCACGTCGGGCTCAACCACCTGAGCTGGATCACCGGCGCCGCCGTGGATGGCGTCGATCGGCTCCCCGGCCTGCTCGATGGGGACGGCACCACGATTGCCTCGGACGTCAAGCTGCCGGTGGAGCTCCTCCGCCGACTCGGCGCGGTGCCGTCGTACTACCTGCGCTACTACTACGCCTTCGACGAGGTGCTCGCCGAGCAGCGCGCCGGATATCGCCGTGCGGAAGAGGTGATGGACCTCGAGCGACGGCTGCTCGAGATGTACGCCGATCCGGCGCTCGACACCAAGCCGGCGCTGCTCGACGATCGAGGTGGGGCCTTTTACAGCGAGGCCGCCGCGCAGCTGCTGGCCTCACTGCACGACGGAGCCGGCGACGTGCAGGTGGTCGACGTCCGCAACGGCGACGCGGTCTCGGGACTGCCGGCCGAGGAGGTGGTCGAGGTGCCGGCGCGCATCGATCGCGCCGGTGCCCATCCCCTGCCGCAGCGGCCGATGGGCCCCGATATGCTGGAGCTGGTGCTGGCAGTGAAGGAGTACGAGCGGCTCGCGATCCGGGCGGCGCTATCCGGCAGCCGCGAGGACGTGCGAAGCGCGCTGCAGGCGAACCCGCTCGTCGGGCCGCGCATCGGCGACGTGACGCCGCTGCTCGACGCACTTCTCGACGCCAACCGCGCGCACCTTCCCCGGTTCGCCGCCGGCTGATGGCAGCCATCGCCTCTACGCCCACCCGCATGCGGCGCGAGATCGCGCAGATCCCGAGCGCCGTGCAGCGCATCCTGGCGGCCTCGCCCCCAGAGCTGCGGGCTGTCGCACAGGCGATCCGTCGCCACCGGCCGGCGTGGGCCATGATCGCCGCGCGTGGAACATCCGATCACGCCGCCGTGTATGCCCAGTACCTGATCGAGACGCACCTCGGCCTGCCGACCGGCCTGGCCAAGCCGTCGGTCACGACCGTGTACGCCGCTCCGCTGGCGTGGCGTGGCGGCCTGCTGATCGCCATCTCACAATCGGGCCAGAGTCCTGACATCATCGGGGTCGTCGAGGCGGCGCGCCGCGGCGGCGCGCTCACCGTGTCGATCACCAACGAGCACCCGTCGCCGCTGGCGACGACCGCCGAATGGGACCTGCGCTGCCACGCCGGCCAGGAGCTGGCGGTTCCCGCCACCAAGACCTACGTTGCGCAGCTGGCGGTGGTCGCCGCATTGGTGGCCGCCGTCACCGACGATAGCGAGCTGAAGGAGGGATTGGCGCGCCTACCGGCGGTCCTGCGTTCGGCGTTGCGCCTGACCGATGGCTGGCTGTCGGGTCACGGTCGTACCGCCATCGCCGACCTGGCAGCGGCCGACCGAGCACTGATCGTGTCCCGCGGGTACAACCTGGCGACCAGCCTCGAGCTGGCGCTCAAGCTGAAGGAGACCTGCGGCCTGTTCGCGGAGGCCTACTCCACCGCCGACTTCGCGCACGGGCCGCTGGTGCTCGCCCAGGCGGCGGTCCCCGCCCTGGCCATCCGACCCGACGGGGCGATAGGCGTCCTCGTCGATGACACGCTGGCCGCCGTGGCCGCTCGCAGAGGTCGACCAACCGTCATCGGCGGAGTGGAGGCGGCCGCGATTCCGAATGCCCTGTCGCTGCCGTCGTCTCTCCCGGAGGCGCTGACGCCGATCCAGTTCGTCGTGCCCGGTCAGCTGCTGGTCGAGGCGACCGCGCTCGCGCGCGGCATCAGCCCGGACGCGCCGGTGGGGTTGGGCAAGGTCACCCGCACCCGCTGAGCAACCGGTTCAGCCCTCGCGCGTGCGCTCCAGCCGCGCCGCCACCGAGCCGTCGGCCGGCCGTCCCGGCTCCCAGGCGATGAGGACGTCGACGATCTCGGCCATCCGCATCCGGGCATGGGTCACGTTGGCGTGGCCGCGCTTGTAGTAGGTGTACGGCTCCTCGTCGTCCGGCGGGCGATGCGGCAGACGTGTGATGGCGCAGCCTCGCTCGACCGTGACGATGCCGCGCAGGGCGCGCTCGAGGTTGGCCTCGTACTCCATGTGCAGACCGTGCAGCTCCTCGGGGGCCATCATGCCCTGCAGACCGTCGACCTCCTCGTCGAGCAGCTCCTCTTGCGCGCCGAGCCGGCTCACCGCCTCGTCGGGACCGAGATCGCGGCGGCGGAGGGCGTCGATCTCGTCCGCCGCCGCGGCCAGCAGCAGGTCGATGCGCTCGGTCCGCTGGAACACCTCGTTCCGGTACACGCCGAGGTCTTTGCCATGCGCGAAGACGCTTCGTCGCCGGCCGCCGAACAGTCCACGCATCGTCGTAGCCTATGCCCCCCCTGAGCCCTTGCGGCGCCGAATCTCTTCGGTCAGCGCCGGGATGATCTGAAACAGGTCGCCCACCACGAACAGGTCGGCGAATTCGCCGATCGGTGCATCGGGATCGCGGTTGATGGCGATCACGTGCTCCGCCGTCTGCATGCCGACCCGGTGCTGAATCGCGCCGCTGACGCCGGCGCCGATGTAGAGGGCCGGCTTGACCACCTTGCCTGTCTGGCCGATCTGGAGCTGATACGGGATCCAGCCGGCGTCGGCGGCGGCCCGCGACGCGCCGACCGCGCCGCCGAGCGCGGCGGCCAGGTCGCGCAGCGGTCCAAACCCCTCCTCGCCGCCCACGCCGCGGCCGCCGGCCACGATCACGGTCGCTTCCTCGAGGTTGACGACCTTCGACTCCGCCTCGTGGCTCTCGGCGATGGTGGCCTTGGCGAGGGCTGACTCGTCCGCGCCCGGTGCCTCGCTCACCTCCGCGCTCCCCGAGCCACCCTCGGCCGGCGTAAACGTGTTGGCGAGCACGAGGACTACCGACGGCGCCGGCGCGCCGTCCGCCGGGCGCGCGGTGGTGATGACGCTCCCCTGCAGCGTGGCCTGCTCGGTCTCGACGGCGCTGTCGACGACCCGCGCCGCCCGCACCGGTCCGAACGCGGGCAAGTCCAGGGCGCCGACGAGGACGGCCGCCAGGTCGCGGCCGTTCGGGGTGGCGGGAGCGAGGATGGCGAGGCCCGCATCGCGGGCGGCGGCCACCAGGGCCGGCGCGTGGGCGATGGCGGGACGGTCGTCGTCGCCGAGCACAACGGCACGCTGGGCGCCATGGGCCCCGAGTGCAGCAGCCCCTGACGTCGCGCCGGCACCGTAGGCGAGCGCCACTGCGGCGCCGCCCGACTGCGCCGCCAGCTCTGCCGCCCCGGTGGCCAGCTCGAGCGCCGAGCGCGCGGGACGGCCACCGGCGAACTCGGCGAGGAACAGGATGTCAGTGCTCATCGGTCAGATCAGCTTCCGTGCTGCGAGCCAGTCGGCGATCCTGGCGGCCGCCTCGGCTGGGGGGAGGTTCTCGATGCGCTCGGTGGGCGGCTTTGCCTCTGGTGGCCGCGTGGCAGTCACCACCGTCAGCGCGCTGCCGTGGAGGTCATCAGCCGACAGCGCCAGGTCGGCCAGCGACCAGGTCTCCATCGGCTTGCGCTTCGCGGCCATGATGCCCTTGAGGCTGGCGTAGCGCGGCTCCCCGACCTGGTCGGTGACGGTCGCCACCACCGGCAGCGGGGCAGTGATCCAGTCGAAGCCGGTGGCGGACAGGCGGCGCACGCGTGCGTCGCCGTCAGCGACCTTCAGCTCGGAGCCGTAGGAGAGGAGCGGCAGGTTGCGGATGGCGGCCACCGCGCCCGGCACCAGCGAGCCACGCGCGTCGTCGGAGGCCATCCCCATGAGCGCCACGTCGGGCGCCAGCTTATCGAGCGCCGCGGCCAGCACCTTGGCGGTTGCCCACTCGTCGGCGCCGGCCAGGGCCGGGTCGGTGACGAGGACCGCGTCGTCGCCGCCCATCGCCAGCGCGCGCCGCAGCGCTTCGGAGGCCTGCTCGGGGCCCATCGAGAGGTAGGTCACCGCGTCGGCGGAGCCGTCGTCTACCAGGCGCAGCGCCTGCTCGATGGCGTATTCGTCGAGCGGGTTGATGATGGCCTCGACACCGGCACGGTCGAGGCGCAGGTCGTCGGTGTAGCGCTTGTCGGCGCCGGTGGCCGGGACCTGCTTGATACAGACGACGATCTTCACGATCCGCTTGCTCTGCTCCTGTGGTTACGAGCCCCTGATGGCGACGCCGGCCCGCTGAAGGAGCTGGCGTGCCACGATGAGGCGCTGGATCTGCTGGGTCCCCTCGTAGAGCTGCGTGATCTTGGCGTCACGCATCATGCGCTCGACCGGATACTCGGTGATATAGCCGTATCCGCCCAGAACCTGGACGGCATCGGTCGTGACCCGCATGGCGGTGTCGCCGGCCACGAGCTTGGCGCTCGACGTCCAGTATGGGAGGTCGGGCGCGTTCGCATCGACGCGCGCCGCCGCGGCATAGGTCAGCTGGCGGGCGGCCTCCGTCTGCACGGACATGTCGGCCAGCATCCACTGGATGCCCTGGAATTCCACCACCCGCTGCCCGAACTGCTGCCTGTCGGCGCTGTACGAGACCGATGCGTCGAGCGCCCCCTGGGCGATGCCCACGGCCTGGGCCGCGATGCTGAGCCGGGATCGGTCCAGGGTGGCCATGGCGATCTTGAAGCCATCGCCATCCTCTCCGATCCGGTTGTCGGCAGGCACGCGCACCTCGTCGAAGGTGAGCTCCGCGGTCGGCGAGCCCCGAATCCCCATTTTGTGCTCCACGCGCGGCGCCGCGAAGCCGGGCGTATCGGCCTCGACGATGAAGGCGCTCATCCCCTTACGGCCGCCGGCCGTCGGATCGGTGAGGGCGAAGACGGTCAGGACGTTGGCGACGCTGCCGTGGGTGATGAAGCGCTTGCTGCCGTTCAGGACGTAGTCGCCGCCGTCGCGCGCCGCGCGCATGCGGTTGGCGGCCACATCACTGCCGGCCGCGGCCTCGGTCAGGGCGAAGGCGATCAGCCACTCGCCCGATGCCAGCCGCGGGAGGTATCGGTCCTTCTGCTCGTCGCTGCCTGACAGCAGGATCGGCAGGGCCCCGAGCTTCTGCACGATCGGGATCAGGCTGGTGGTCGCATCGGCGCGGGCGATCTCCTCGACCAGGATGCATTGGCCGATGGTGTCCAGCGCGGTCCCCCCGTGCCGCTCCTCGAAACAGGTGCCGAGCAGGTCCTGCTGGGCCAGCAGCTCCTTGAGGTCGTGCGGGAACTCGGCCGCCTCGTCGATGGCGGCGGCGCGCGGCGCGATCCGCTCCTCGGCGAGCTGGCGCACGAGCGCACGCAGCTCGTCGTGCTCGGTGCTGGGCAGGTAGGACACGCGGGCGCCTCAGGACACAGCGGGTGGCAGTGGTCACGCTCGGGAGCCTGAGTCTAGCGGATGGACAGGTTTGGCTCCGGAGTGCCTGCGCGGCCTCCGATACCGCGGTTCCGCGTGCGTGCGAGGTTCCCGTCAGTCGTGCGGGCCCTCGATCTCGACCTGGTCGCCGTTGATGCGGGCCCGATACGACACCTGGCGGGTGCCGGCCGGCCCGTGTACCACCGCCCCGTCCGCCAGTCGGAAGGTGGAGTAGTGCCACGGGCAGGTGATGGTGTCCTCGCCCAGGGATCCTTCCGACAGCGGGCCGCCGGCGTGGGAGCACGTCTCCCGCAGCGCGTGAACGGCATCGCCGCGCCGCACCAGCACGACCGCCGTGGTCCCGAACATGACCTTGGTCGGCGTGCCGTCGGCGACCGCTGCGGCCGCCGCCACCGGCGTGAACTCCTTCGCCCGCCTGCTGCGGCTGAAGGCGTTGTGGTTGACCATGTAGCCGTACTTGTAGACGACGTGCCCGCCGATGTAGGCGCCTGCGCTGACCACGAGGTAGCCGACCAGCAGCACCCAGAAGGCAGCATCGTGCCCGCCACCGAGCCGCTGGACGAGCGAGACCGCGAAGAAGACCGTTGCCGCGATATTGGTGAGGCCGTGCAGGCCGGCCATGTCGCGCTCGGCGCTGTCCGGCGCGGTGTCCTTGTAGTCGGTCAGGCCGGTCAGGATGGCGCCCAGCGCCGACAGCAAGGCCAGCGCCAGCACCCAGCTCGTCGCGGTCTCCAGCCCTTCGATGCCGAAGAAGACGCGCAGGACGTCCAGAAGCAGGGCGGCCGTGGCACCGCCGACCACCACGTCCACGAGGACCGCATGCAGCGAGTGGCCCAGCCAGGAGCCGTTGAGCAAGTCCTGCAGCAGCTTGCCGGGCTTGCCGAGGACCCGGTAGACCGCATCGGTCGCCGATGCGATCCCGTTCCAGAGGCCGCGCAGCGGCCGGGCCATACGTTCGAGCATCACCTACCTCCTCGACCCACCATACGCCGCCCGATTCGCTGCATGCCGCGTTCCCGCGGATGTTGCGCGCGGTGGAGCAGGCACCTACCGATCACCGTCAGCTTAGACAGCTGGTGACCTGAGGCCGCCGCGAGGACCACCATCCGCCAACGCCGTCGACAGTTGGCAACTGCTGATTATCCCTGGGCCCAGTGGCTGTGCTAAGGACGGTCCTATTCCAAAGTGCCGAAGTCCGCGTCAGGAGATGAGCTCGCGCGCGAAGGCATCGAAGACGTCGAGGTAGCGGCCGATGTCTTCCCCGGTGTGCTGCACCGACAGCGTCCACTGGTCGTCTGGGCCAGGTGGCAGCAGGATGCCGCGGTTGGCAAGGTAGAAGAAGCTCGCTCCCCACAGCTCGGAGTCGAGGCCGATGAAGTCGCGGTAGTTCGTCACCCGACCTGGCGTGAACATGACGCACCCCTTGGGCCCGACGTTGATCGCATAGCCCGGCAGCCCGTACTCGTCGAGGACCGATTGGCTGCCCGCCGTCAGGCGATCGGCCAGGGCGTGAAGCCGAGGGTAGGCGTCCCGGGTGAGGATTTGGGTCAGGGTCACCAGGCCCGCCGTCATCGAGAGCGGATTGCCGTTGAAGGTGCCCAGGTGGGCCACGCGGGTGGCACCGCCGGGAATGGTGGACCGATCGATGCCGCTGCCCGCGGCGCCCTCCCTGAAGGCCGGCGTGCCCTCCAGGCTCTCGATGGCACTCATCACCTCGCTCCGGCCACCGAAGGCACCGATCGGGATTCCGCCGCCGATGCTCTTGGCCAGGCAGAACAGGTCGGGTTGTACGCCGAAATGCTCGTAGGCGCCGCCCCAGGCGATGACGACCCCGGTCTTGACCTCGTCGAAGATAAGGACCGCGCCGTGCTCAGTTGCCAGCTCCCGGACGCGCTCCAGGTAGCCCTGCTTGGGCGGCACGACGCCGATGTTGAACTGCACCGGCTCGACCAGAATGGCCGCGATCTGCCCGGCATTGGCCTCGAGGATGGCGGCCAGCATCTCTGGCTCGTTGAAGGGCGCAGTGACGGTCTCGGCAATCCGCGAGCGCGGAATGCCGGCGCTGGCGGGCACGGTCGCGGGCGAGTCGACCGGCCCCATCACCTCGCGCGGGGGCTGGATACTGACCAGCACGTCGTCGTGGTGGCCATGGTAGCCGCCCTCAAACTTGATGATCTTCTCCCGGCCGGTGTAGCCGCGGGCCACGCGGATGGCGTCCATCGTCGCCTCGGTGCCGGAGTTGCTGAAGCGCACGAGATCTGCGCCGAAGCGGGATTTGATCTCCTCTGCCAGTGCAATTCCGTCCTCGACCGGAAACGTGTAGCAGGTGCCATTGGCGACCCGGTGCTGGAGGGCCTCGGCCAGGATCGGATGCGAGTGGCCGGCGGCGAGCACCCCGAATGCCATGTCGAAGTCGATGTACTCGTTGCCGTCGGCGTCCCAGATGCGGCTGCCGCGGGCATCGCCCATGAACAGCGGATACGGATCGTAGGCCTGGAACGAACTGGCCACGCCGAGCGGTAGCGCCCGACGAGCACGGTCGAACAACGCGGCACTCTTTCGAGTCCGGTCCCGGTAAACCTGCTCCTCCCGCGCGGCGATCTCTGCGATGCGCGCTCGATCGATCTCCCGACTGGTGACCGTCACGGTCGCCCTCCTAGCGAGCCCCCCATTGGTAGCTCTCCTTCACGAAGCGCAACTCGACGAGCGTCTCGGTCGAGCGGATGCCGCCGATTCCGGCGAACCGGTCGGTGAGCACGCGTAGGAGATGTTCGTTGTCCTCGCACACGACCTCGCAGAAGAGGTCGTAGCGTCCGGCAGTGATGACGACGTAGGTGACCTCCTCGAAGGCAGCGATCTGCTCGGCGATCTCGCTGAGCCGTCCGGGGTCCACCTTGAGACCGATGAGCGCCGGCTGCTGGAAGCCCATGGCCAGCGGATCCGGGACCCCCACGATCTGCACGACCCGGCGGCTGATCAGGCGCTCTGCCCGCTGGCGGACGGTCGCCTCCGGCACCTTGAGCTCCCGGCCGATCTGCGCGTAGGGTCGCCGGCCGTCGAGCTGGAGCGCCTTGATGATCGCCTTGTCGAGGTCATCGAGCAC
>JALZDF010000142.1 GCA_030862645.1 Chloroflexota bacterium | reverse complement strand
GCGCCCGGTGATCGAACTCGCCGAGCGGTCCACCCGTGTGGTGATGGGTCACGTGATAGTGGTCGTGGCTGTGAACCTGTGACGGGTGGGCGTGCTCCTGCTCGTTCGCCTCGTCACCGACGGTCGTCTGCCCGGCCGGCGTGCTCTCGTATGTCATCCGTCTGCGCCTCGTGATGCGGTGATGCCCGATCGCGTGCAGGACCGATGCCCGAAATGCCCCGGTCATCGTCCGGAGCTCGCCGGGCAGGGGGATGACCCAATGGGACCATGGCCACAGGACTCGTGGCTGCCTAGGCTGCGCTCGATGCGCATCGAACCCGGCGCGTGACGAGTCTCCAGCTCGGTGCGGCGCCGCCACACGACCACATCAGACCGGACGGCGGCGCCGTCCGGCTGACCGTGCTGGCGCTGCTCGGCACGGCGGTGGTGGGAGGGGCCGCCGGCCTGCTGCCGGCCGACATGCGGCCGGCGAGATGGGTGTCACCTCTGCCCAGGGCTACCTGCTGGGCAGGCCGATGGACGCCATCAGCGCCTCGCGGCTCCTCAGCCAGGGCGCCGCTTTCGGCCGCGCCGAGGCCGTCTGAGGCATTCCGCCTCCCGCATCGGCCGCTAGCATGCGCCGATGCTGCACGACTACTCCTCTGTATCCGTCGCCGCCGTGCGAGGCGTCGTCGATGACGCCATCGACCACGCCGACGCCCTGGTCGCGCGCGCCGTCGACAGCGCCCGCTCCCCCACGTTCGCCGATGCGCTTGCACCGCTCGACCTTGCCGGGGCGGAGCTCGCGCGTGCGTACGGCGTCGGTGCCTTCATGGGCCACGTCCACCCGGACGCTACGGTTCGGGATGCCGCCAATGAGGCCGAGGAGCGAATCGACAAGTGGCGGGTCGCCACCGTCTTCCGCTCCGACCTGTACGAGGCGGTCCGGGCCTTCGCCGCCACGGACGAGGCGCGCAGCCTCGAAGGCGAACGGGCGCGACTCCTCGAGCACTGGCTCCGAGACTTCCGCCGGGCCGGCCACGAGCTGGCCGCGGCCGACCGCGCAGAGCTCGAACGGTTGCGCACGCGGCTCGTCGAGGTCGAGGTGGCCTTCCAGCGAAACCTGAACGAGTACCGCGACGGGATCGACGTGACGCGCGGGCAGCTGGCGGGACTGCCCGACGAGTACGTCGAGCGACTCTCGCCGGGCGAGCGGGACGGGACGTATCGGGTCAGCCTCGACTATCCGGAGGTCAATCCGTTCCTCGAGCAGGCGCACGACCGCGACCTGCGGCTCGAGCTGTTCACCAGAAACTGGAACAAGGCGGTCGAGGCGAATCGGCCGCTGCTGGCCGAGGCGCTCGAGCTGCGGCGCCAGGTTGCCGGGTTGCTCGGCGAGCCTACCTGGGCGCACCACGCGATGGAGCTCAAGATGGCCCGCACGCCGGATCGGGTGCGCGCCTTCTACGACGAGCTGCTGCCTTCCCTCGACGCTCAGGTACGGCGCGAGCTGGACGCACTGGCGGATCGGCTCCATGCCGACGGCCATGAAGGCCCGATCACCGCCTGGGACTGGCGCTACTACGACGACGCGCTGCGACGCACCGAGTACGGCGTCGATCAGAACGCGATCAGCGAGTACCTGCCCCTGGAGCGCGTCATGGATGGCATGTTCGCCATCACAGGCGAGGTACTGGGCCTCGACTATCGGCCAGTCGAGAACGCCGACGCATGGCACGAGTCGGTGCGGCTCTACGAGATCCGCGACCGCGACTCGGACCAGCACGTCGCGCACTTCTACGCTGATCTCCACCCTCGGGAGGGCAAGTTCGGGCATGCCGCCGCCTTTCCGCTGGTGATCGGGCACGTCGGGGCGGATGGGGAATGGGTCGCGCCGGTGAGCGCCATCGTCGCGAACTTCACGCCGCCATCGAGGAATCGGCCGGCGCTCCTCCGCCATCGGGAGGTCGAGACGCTGTTCCACGAGTTCGGCCACATCCTGCACATGAGCCTCAGCCGCGCCCAGTTCGCGCGCTTCAGCGGTGCGGAGACCGAGTGGGACTTCGTGGAGGCTCCCTCGCAGATCATGGAGCACTGGACGTGGGAGCCCGCGGTGCTGGCTCGTGTCGCCCGCCACCACAAGACCGATGCGCCCATCCCGACCGCGCTCGTCACGCAGATGCTCCGCGCCCGGTGGGTGAACGAGGGCATTCGGATCGCGGTCCAGGCCTTCTACGGTCAGCTCGACCTAGCCCTGCACGCCGATCCGGAGCAGCCGGACCTCGACGCGGCGCTGCAGCGCACCCATGCCGTGACCGGCATGCCGTATCCGGCTGGGACCTTCATGCTCTCCGGCTTCGGGCACCTGCTCGGCGGCTACGACGCCGGCTATTACGGGTATCTGTGGGCGAAGGTCATCGGCGATGACATGTTCGGCCGCTTTGCTCGCGAGGGCGTCCTCTCACCGGCCGTCGGCGCCGACTATCGCCGCGAGATCCTGGAGCCGAATGGGGCGCGAGCCGCCGAGGACCTGGTGCGAGCCTTCCTCGGCCGGGAGCCCTCGAACGACGAGTTTCTGCGTCTGCGCGGCATGGGCTAGTGGGCTTCGACCCGCAGCGGGTCAACGTGAGGTGGCAGCCCGGCGCGCCACTTGCATCGGTCTTCACCGGAGGTGACCCGATGGAGACCGACCGCACACAGGACAGCATCGACCAGATCGAGGACCAGGGGCTGCCCAACCCGATCACCGACGACGACGCGGCGCTCGGTGAGGTTGGAGACGCGCTGAACCCGGAGGGCGAGGCACCCGAGGCCGATAAGGACGACGCCGAGGGGCCCGCGCCGCACACGACCCAGATGCCGCGCTGAGCCGCCGGCCGACTGGCTACGATGAGAGGGTGACGACCGCCACCACCAAACGCGCCACTCTCGACCGCCTCGCCGACGACTACTGGAGCGCGTGGACCGAACGCCACCCCGTGCAGGCTACCGCGCTCGGCGATCGCCGCTACGACGATCACCTCGACGACGACTCCCCTGCCGCCCGCGACGCCTGGCGGCGACGGCTGGACGATTTCGAGCGGCGCCTGGCGGAGCTGGACGACGACGCCGATCCAGTCACGCGGGTCGCTCTGGTGGAGGCCCTGAACGGGGACCGCGCCTTCCTGGATGCGGACCTCGATGCCTTCAACGTCGATCCGATGGGCGGGCCGCAGGTCGGCCTGCTCAACATCCCGTCGTACCAGCCCATCCGCTCGGACGATGAGGCGGATGCCCTCCTTGAACGCTGGCGGGCCATGCCCGCCTACGTCGACCAGGCGATCGAGAACCTGCGCAACGGAGCGGCCGAAGGACGCATCGGCGTGGCCATGCTGTGCGCCAAGGTGTCCGAGCAGCTGGACGAGCTGCTCGCGCGTCCGGACGCAGACTGGCCGCTCATGCAGCCGGCCGAGGATGCACCGCGGATCCGCGACCAGTTGCGGGAGGTCATCGGCGAGGAGATTCGGCCGGCGTTCGGTCGATATCGTTCGGTGATTGCCGACGAGATCGCACCGACAGCCCGGCCGGACGATCGGCCCGGGCTCATGCACGTCCCCGGCGGCGCAGAGGCGTATGCGAACCTGGCGCGGGCGCACACCTCGCTCGATCTCGCGGCGGAAGAGGTCCACACCATCGGCCTCGAGGAGATTCGCCGGATCGACGACGAATTCATCGAGCTCGGTGCCCGACTGCTCGGCACGACTGGCCTCGCGCGAACGCTCGAGACCCTGCGCGGCGACCCGGCCCTGCACTTCACGACTCGCGAGGAGGTTGCGGCGGTGGCCAGGGCGAGCCTGGAACGCGCCAACGCGGCAATCGGCGACTGGTTCGGTCGCCTGCCGAAGGCAGCCTGCGAGGTGATCGTCATGGCGGCGCACGAGGAGAAGCACTCGACCATTGCCTACTACCGCGAGCCGGCCGCCGACGGCAGCCGACCTGGGCAGTACTACATCAACACCTACGCGCCCGAGACCCGCCCGCGCTACGAGGCGGAAACGCTCGCCTTCCACGAGTCCGTGCCGGGTCACCACCTCCAGCTGGCGATCATGCAGGAGCTCGATGGCCTGCCATCGTTCCGTCGCTTCAACGGCAGCACCGCCTATATCGAGGGCTGGGGCCTCTACACCGAGCGGCTGAGCAAGGAGATGGGCCTGCTCTCGAACGAGCTCGCCGGCTTCGGCGTGCTCAGCTTCGATGCCTGGCGCGCCGCGCGGCTGGTGGTCGACACCGGCATCCACGCGCTCGGGTGGTCGCGGCAGGCCGCCATCGACTTCATGGCCGCCCACACGGCGCTGGGCGAGAACAACATCGCGAACGAGGTGGACCGATATATCGCCTGGCCCGGCCAGGCGCTCGCCTACAAGCTCGGGCAGCTCGAGCTCCTGCGGCTGCGCGCCGAGGCTCGTGGGCGCCAGGGCTCGCGCTTCGACATCAAGGCCTTCCACGACGCCGTCCTGGGCGAAGGCGCGCTGCCGCTGCCCGCCCTGCGCAGCGCGATCGAGCGCGCGCTCACCTGACCGTGGTCGAGCGGCGCGATCCGTATCGGATCCTCCAGATCCAGCCGGACGCCGATCCGGACGTCGTCAAGGCCGCCTACCGGGTGCTGGCCCGCAAGGTCCATCCCGACACCGCGACCCCGCTCGACGAGGCCGAAGAGCGGCGGATGACCGATCTGAACTGGGCGTACGCCACCGTCCGCGACCCGGTCAAGCGCCAGATCTGGGAGTCGGATCGGCGCCGCGTTCCCCCGCCAACACCCGCCGAATCGGCGACGCATGGGGCACCACGCGGCCCTCTCGACGCCGATGGAGGCGGATCGCGACTAGACTTCGGCCGCTACGAGGGCTGGACGCTGGGCGAGGTGGCGAAGCGCGATCCGGACTACCTCGCCTGGTTGCGGCGCCATCAATCCGGCGCTCGCTACCGCGACGCGATCGACATCCTGCTGCGGAAGGCGCGGACCAGGTAGGCACGAATGGGACGAGCCCGGACCGATGGTTCCGGGCTCGCTCGTCGTCAGGGGGATCGGCGCAAGGTCAGTCGCCGCCCTCGGCCGGGCTGGTCGGCTCCTTCGGGATTCCCGGCTGCTCCTTCGGGTTGGTCCCAGGACGCTCGTCGACGCCCTGGTCCTTCAGGTAGCGCTCCAGCTCCGCCTCCTGCCGATGGGCGTCGGCGCCGCGCTGCCGCTCGTCCACGTTCTCGTTGACCCGATCCTGCGGAATGGGACTCTGTCGGCTGTCACTCATGCGCCGCTGCACCGCACCAGCCGTGCCAAGCCTCAGTACATGACGACCCTTCGAGCTCCATCCCCTCGCCTCATGGCGTCGAGCGCTCCGGGAACGCCCTCGAGGCCGATGCGCTCGGTGACCAGTAGGTCGACCGGCAGCCGACACCGCTTGTAGAGGGCAGGCGGGGATTAGTTCGGACAAGGTTTGACGCCGCCCGGGCTAGACGGGCGTGCCGCATGTTCGCATCTCAGGGAACGCGGAACGCAAGCGACGCTGCGTACCAGTCAGTGAAAAAGTCTGCTCAGACGGATGAAGTTTCTCGGAAAGCCGCTAAGGCCCGGGC
>JALZDF010000133.1 GCA_030862645.1 Chloroflexota bacterium | reverse complement strand
CATTGCCGCCGACGGCCGCATCGGTCTAGACTCAGCCGGCACTGGGTCCGCCATGGAACTTGCTCGGAGTGCCTGCACCACCGTGACCGTCTCGTCCGTCGACGACCTTCGCGCGCTCATCCGCGAGGTTCCGGACTTCCCGAAGCCCGGAATCCTCTTCTACGACATCACCACCCTTCTGAAGGACGCCGCTGCGTTCCGCGAGGTGATCGACCGGATGGCCGCCCAGATCGGCGACACGAAGGTTGACGTGGTGGTCGGCATGGAGTCGCGCGGCTTCATCTTCTCGGCGCCGCTCGCCTACAAGCTGGGAGCCGGGTTCGTCCCGGTCCGAAAGCTCGGCAAACTGCCGGCCGAAACGATCGAGGTCGAGTACGAGCTGGAGTACGGCACGGCGACGCTCGAGATCCATTCCGACGCTATCAGCAAGGGGCAGCGGGTGCTCATCGTCGACGACCTTCTGGCCACCGGCGGCACGGTGATGGGGACGATCGAGCTGGTGCGCCGGCTGGGCGGCGAGATCGCGGGGCTCTCGTTCATGGTCGAGCTGGGCGCCCTCAACGGACGCGAGAATCTCGACGAGTTCGAGATCCACGCACTGCTCACGTACTAGCATCGCCGGACCGATGGCGGTCGCCGCGTCGTCCCGACCCCGCGTACGCGCCGTCAGCGATCGCGGCGAGATCGCCGCCTTCCTGCGCCGGGATCGTCTGTACGCCGCCTACGCAATCGGTGACCTCGACGGTCCGAATCGGGCCAGGGTGGCGTGGGCGATGGCGCACGACGAGTCAGGCATCCCCACCGCTCTCGCCATGCACCATGAGGGCGTCGTCCCGCAGCCCCTCTTCCTCATGGGGGCGCCCGACGGGTGTCGCGCGATCTTGGAGAGCGTTTTCAAGCCGCGCGACGCGTACCTCCAGGCGACCGAGCTGCAGGAAGCCGCACTGCGCGACCTGTATGAGCTCGATCCGCCGATCGTGATGCTGCGCATGGCCGTCAACCGCCGAACCTTCGCGCCGGTGGCCGGCCCGGCCGAGCGGTTGACGGCGCTCGACGTCGACGACCTGAACAGGCTCTACCAGCTCGGCTATCGGTCCGGCTTCCCAACGTCGGTCGTCGAGGATGGGGTGTACTACGGCGTTCGGGTGCGGGGACGGCTGGTCAGCGCGGCCGGCACCCATGCCATCAATCCGCGTGAGGAGATCGCGGTGGTCGGCAACGTGATGACGCACGTCGACTTCCGCGGCCATGACTTCGCCAAGATGGTCACGAGCGCGGTGACCGCTGAGCTGCTCGACCACGTGAGCGACGTGGCGCTCAACGTCCATGCCGATAACGAGCCAGCCGTCGCGGCCTACAGCCGCCTCGGCTACCGTACGCATTGCCAGCTCATCGAGCGCCTCGCCCGACGGCGTACCGGCGGCTGGGGATTGATGAGACCGATACGAGAGGCAATGCGACTTCCGTGGCCACGCGAACCGAAGTGAAGCATGACGTCGCTGACATCGGCCTTGCCGATGCGGGACGGCTCAAAATCGAATGGGCAGACCGCCAGATGCCGGTCCTGGCCGCCATCCGCGACCGTTTCGCGGCGGAGCGGCCCCTGGATGGCTGGCGCATCAGCGCCTGCCTGCACGTGACGGCCGAGACGGCCAACCTGGTCCGGACGCTGGCGGACGGCGGGGCGGACGTCGTCCTCTGCTCGTCCAATCCGCTCTCCACCCAGGACGACGTTGCAGCCGCGCTGGTCGTGCACCACGGGATCCCCGTGTTCGCCATCAAGGGCGAGGATCGTGACTCGTACTACGCCCACATCGGCGCGGCACTCGACCACGGCCCGCACGTGACGATGGACGACGGCGCCGATTTGGTGAACGAGTTGCACACCAGGCGGACGGAGCTGCTCGACGAGGTGGTCGGCGGGACAGAGGAGACGACCACCGGCGTCATCCGGCTGCGCGCCATGGCCAACGCAGGCAAACTGCGCTACCCGGTCGTGGCGGTGAACGAGGCGCTGACGAAGCACCTCTTCGACAACCGCTACGGCACCGGCCAGAGCGCGATTGACGGCATCCTGCGCGCCACGAACATCCTGTTCGCCGGCAAGACGGTGGTCGTCGGTGGCTACGGTTGGGTGGGCCGGGGGATCGCTTCGCGAGCGCACGGCATGGGGGCCAACGTGGTCGTCTGCGAGATCGATCCAACGCGCGCACTGGAGGCGGCGATGGACGGCTATCGGGTACTGAACGCGGCCGCATCGGCCCAGGTGGGCGACGTCTTCATCAGTGCCACCGGCAACCTGAACGTCTGGGGTCGCGATCACTTCGGGCTCATGCGCGACGGCGCCATCCTGGCCAACGCGGGCCACTTCAACGACGAGTTCGAGCTGTCGGCGCTCGAGGAGCAAGCAACCGGGAGCCGCGAGGTGCGGCCGTTCACGACCGAGTACCTCATGCCGGACGGGCGCCGCATCTACCTCCTCGCCGATGGACGCCTTGTCAACCTTGGCGCCGCCGAGGGCCACCCGGCGCTGGTCATGGACATGAGCTTCGCTAACCAGGCGCTGGGGCTCGAATGGCTTCGCTCCCATGTCGAAGAGCTGGACCCGATCGTGTACGGCATCCCCGAGGACATCGATCGCGATGTCGCGCGCCTCAAGCTCGAGGCGATGGGGATCCGGATCGACCCCATGACACCCGAGCAGAAGGCCTACAGCGAGTCGTGGGAGTCCGGCACCTGAGCTCAGGAGGATTCGCAAAAATAAAGGTTCTCCAGATACGCGCCGATCCCCTTTAGTGGCATCTTGCCGAGCATGGGGATGGCCCGAGGGGAAACCGGCGACCGGGGCGCGGGGGACGCCCGGGGGGAGCCGGTCGCCGAGTTGGCCATCGTCGTTTCGACGGCGTACGCAGATCACGCGGACACGCTGCGCAGCCACCTCGCCGCCTACACGCGCGACGCGGTCGCAGCCGAGGATCTGCTCCACGAGACGTTCGTCCGGCTGCTGACCGAGCTGGCAGCCGGACGGGCGCCACGCCACGTCCGAGCGTGGCTCTTCCG